>JBARJU010000306.1:0-5783 GCA_049800435.1 Solirubrobacteraceae bacterium | reverse complement strand
TAGTAGCCCCAGATGATCTCAGCGAACGTCCAGAACGCGGTCGCGCAGCCGAGCAGCGACCAGAACAGACGCATTCTCCCACTGTGCCTAGCGCGGGCGCGCAAGCACAGCACACACGCAATCAGCGTTGTCAGCGGGGTGACGACATCGTCGACCCAAAGCGTCACCCGGGAGCCGCCGACACGCAGTCCGATCCAAGCCCCGACCAGGCCGGTCGCGACCACGACAACGCTCACTGCTCCGAGAAAGCGCCGGCCGGTGAGGGCGTGTTCCATCAGTCAGGCATCGGCAGAGCAGTCAAATTCCTTGACTCTTGGGTGTAGACGACCAGCTAGCGCTTTGCGCGACAAACGAGCGCGTGCCACGGACCTCTCCGCGAGCCCGCTCTGGACGACCGAAAAGCACACATCTTCTGGGTGGCCTCGGCGATATGGGGCAGGAACGCTATCTGGAGGCCTGACCTCGCTGATTTCGGCCGGCTTGGAGTCGATGAGCTCTCAGCTACGTTCTGCTGCCTCGCAGGTCCTCGACCGGGCACGGCAGGTCTCGATCGAGGATCTCGGGCTCACCGGTTAGGAGCGTCAGGTTGCGAGCGCAGGCCGTGGCGATCGCGAAGCAGTCGCCAAGCGCAATCGGGGTGCTCGCCTTCAAGCGGGCTGTCTCGATCATCAGCGTTGTGCCGGGCAGATCCAGCTCGAACGTCTTGCGCAACCCGGTGAGCACTTCGTCTGCTTCGGAGCGGCCGTGGTCGCGCTCGACCCGGTAGTAGACCTCCACGGCGTTCACCCAGCTCATCAGCGGCCGGTCGCTGATGAGCTGCTCAATACGGTCGTACGCGGGCTCCTCGCCGTCGAGCCAGGCAAGTACCGCCCACGAATCCAGACAGACGCTCAACGTGGCTCGTGCGAGCGATCCTCGAGCAGGCGCTGAGCCATACCAGTCTGCGCGAACCGCCCGCCCAGCCCCGGACGACCACGAGCCGCCTTGATGCTCACCCGCTGCCCATCCAGCTCGAACTCGACATCCGCTCCCGGACGCAGGCCTGCCCGCTCACGCAGGTCCTTCGGTATCACGACCTGCCCCTTGGCACCAACACGATGAGTCATACCGACACAGTATAACAGTCGGCTCGCCGAGAGGAGAATCCTCGCTGGGCGTCCTCGGCGCGCTACCCCGGCGCTCGACCGTGACATAGTCGTCCATCCACGCGCGGGCGTGGCGCACCGACGGAAACGCCCGGCTGCGCTCCACCTTGTCGTGGTCGTAGAAGCCGACCGTGTCGAGGTCTGGGTAGAGCCGTCGTGCGTGCGGTCGACCTACCCTGGACTCGGCGTACGTAGTAATAGTCGATGTCATCCTGGGATTTCACGGATGCACGCGGGCGAGGGCGATGCGAAGTTCCACGTATGGCTTCATCGTCTGACCGCGCTCATGTGTTGGTAGTGGGCGGCGGGTTCGGTGGGGTGGAGGCCATGCTCGCCCTGCGTGCGCTGGCGCCCGAGCGTGTGCGCGTGAGCCTCGTCTCAGGGTCCCCGTTGCTTGCGTACAAGCCGGCCGCGACGACGGAGGCGTTCGACGAAACTCCGCCGCGCACGTATGACCTGCAGGCGATTGCCGCCGATGCCGGTGCGTCATTCCGCCTGGATCGCGTGGAGGCGGTCGCTCCTCACGATCACAGCGTGCGGCTCGCGTCCTTTGCTCACCTTGACTACGATGCGCTCGTCCTTGCGGTGGGCGCCCGCGCAACCAGCGCGATACCGGGCGCGCTGACGTTCCACGATCAGCAACAGGTCCACCACATCCGTGGCCTGATGAGCGAGTTGCGCTCCGGCGCGCTTCGTCGGATCATCTTCGCTGTGCCAAGCGGCTGCTCATGGTCGCTCCCGCTGTACGAGTTGGCGTTGCTCACAGCCACCCGCCTTGGAGAACTGGACGTTACGAGGGAGGTCATGCTCGTGAGCCCCGAGATCATGCCCCTGTGTGTGTTTGGCGAGGAAGCCTCGCGGCTCGTCGCGGGTCTCTTGGCTGAGCGAGGCGTGCGCTTCATCGGAGAGTCTGATCCCCATAGAGTCGATCGAAGCGGAGCTCTCGTACTAGCTTCGGGAGAGACACTGGATGCCGATCGTGTCGTTGCCGCACCCAAGCTCCGGGGGCCTAGGATCACCGGATTGCCGGCTGATCGATCGGGCTTCGTCACAACGGATGCGCTCGGCAGCGTCATCGGCCTACCCGACGTTTACGCGGCCGGTGACATGACGAGCTTCCCAATCAAGCAGGGCGGGCTGGCCGCCCAGCAAGCCGACATGATCGCGCAGCGTATCGCCTTCAACCACGGGGCTGCCGTAACTCAATCCCGGGTTCATCGCGTATTGCGCGCCCGTCTGGTCGGCGGTGCAAATCCAATCTTCCTGCGAACTGAACTCGACGAGTTTGGCCAGGCCACGGCCGCGTCCACCCTCCACGGTCGCTTCAACGACTCCGAGTCCGTCACGCCGCCGGAGAAGGTCTTCGGGCGCTATCTCAGCCCATACCTTCACACACGCGCGCCCGCGCTCTCACAGACCGCCAGGGACGGTTGAGACGGTTCCATTCGCCGACGACGGCAAGCGCCGGCCTTCAGCGAGGCTGCTTGATTCGGCTGGGCGTCTCCAATCATGGGGATGTGTGAGCGCAGGCGTCCCGCCTACCTGCGCTCACTTCGCGCCAAGTAGCAGCCTGTCTGAGTCAACCGTATTGGAGCTAGGTCATGGATCACGCCGCTTCGATCTTCACCGCCGAGATCTCGAGCGCGATCTTGACCTTGTTGCCGAGGAGCGCTCCGCCTGTCTCAAGGGCCTGATTCCAGGTGAGGCCGAAATCTCTGCGGTTGAGCTCACCGCGCAGTTCGAGCTCGATCCGCTCATCGTCACCTGCCTTGCGTCTCGTGCCGTTGAGCTGCGCGTCGAGTGCGATCTCGCGGGTGACGCCGCGCATCGTCAGGTCGCCCAAGATACGGAACCGCTCGCCGTCGAGGGAGTCGATCCGGGCCGAGTTGAAACTGATCTCCGGATAGCGCTCGACGTCAAAGAAGTCGGGCGAGCGCTGTAGGTGCTCGTCGCGCACGAGCTCGTTCGTATCGATCGAGGCGGCCTTTACCGCCCCCGCTACCTGCGGGGCGCCTGACCCTATTTCCAGCACCCCATCGAACTCGCGGAAGTGACCATGCACCGTCGCGAGCATCATGTGTTTCACGGCGAACGCCACGCTCGAGCGCGAGGCGTCGACCGACCACTTGCCTGAGGGAACGACGCTGGCGCCGCTGGCCCTATCCGCTACGGACATCCAGAAACCCCCTGATCGGATGACGATGGCTCGACAGGCAGGCTCGCCGCTGCGCTGCGCCGGCACATCGGTACACGGCCCCGTGGCCGGTCAGTGATTCTCCGCACCTGGCTCGGACGATGACTCGGCCCCTGAGCGTCTTATGACTTGCGTCCGTGGCCGCGGTCGAGCTCCTTGCCGAAGGCCACCTCGACCGCCTTGGTCATTGTGGGCTCAAAGCCGGCGACGAGCGCCTCGGAGGCGAGCGGGCGCAGCTGGTCGAGCGCCGCTCGCACGGCCGGCCAGTCGGACTCGGGCCGGCCGGCGTCGTCGAATGGCTTCCAGATGAACTCAAGGAACATCTGCACGAAGATCTGCGCGATGCGGTAGGTGTTGCGTTTGAGCTGATCCGTCATCTCGAGCGCGGCCTCCAGGGGCACGCCCAGGGCGACCAGCCGCTCGCCGGCGCCCAGCAGGGTTGGGCTGGGGACTTCGTAACAGTTCTCAGCGATCGGGATCACGAGGCCGAGCTTCTCGACCTTGGCGAGGAGCTTCGGGGCGATGTCGCCGCCCAGGCGCTTGACCAGGTCGGCGTGCTCGACGATCTCCGGCGCCTCGGTCTCGAAGGGAGCCATCAGGGAGCGGGTGAAGCCGAGAACCTCCTCCCCCGATCCGCGAGCTTGCTCGAGCACGTGGGCGATCGCGGTGAGGTTGAACCCCTGGGCCTGCATCTCGCGGATCAGTTGAAGCCGCGCCAGTTGCTCGGCGCCGTAATAGCCGATCCTCCCTTGTACCTCCGGTGGGGGGATCAGTCCGCGCGACTGATAGTTGCGCACGTTGCGCACGGTGAGCCCGGTCGTATGGGCGAGCTGGTCGATTGTCAGCCGCTGCTCGGGCGGGGCACTCGCATGCTGATCGGCCCTTGGTTTCCCGCGCTGCTTGTTCTGCGCTGTCGCCATCTCACAAGCCTATCTGATTTCAATGGCGCACAGATCAATGTAACCTAAGTTTATGATACATTATTTAGTGGCACGGTAGTGCGTATTGCTCTCCACCACCAGCATCGAGGAGGCAGTGATGAGCGAACGGCGTGAGCCGGACGGAGCGGTCTCGAAGCGGGGGCCGTGGTCGACCCTGATCGCATGGGGAGTGGCGATCGCCGTGCTCACGTTTCTCGGCGCGGGCATCACCGAACGGTTGGCGCCGATGTCGTTGGAGGTGCCGGGCACGCCCTCCTCGCGGGCCGAAGCGATGTTGCGTGCCAAGTTCGGCAACACCATCCCGATAGCGATCCTGCTGAGAGGCCCGCCCGCGCAACTTGACAACCAGGGGCAGCGGCTGGTGGCCGCGCTGCGGGGTATGCCGAAGGTCCAGGTGCTCTCGCCCTGGGACCAGGGGAGCACGATGCGCTCGCTGCGTCCCGCGCCGGGCGCGGCATTCGTGCTCGTGAACTACGTCCGGCCGGAGAGCCGCGCGATGGCGGTGGTGCCGGGCACGGAGGCCGTGATAGCCCGCACCGTAAGGCAGCCGGTGCACAGCTACCTGACCGGCGTGGCGGTGATCGGGCAAGCGCTCCAGGAAGCCACAATGTCGGACACCGTGCGGGCCGAGATGATCGCGCTGCCGGTGCTGATCCTCGTGCTGCTGCTGGTGTTCCGCTCGCCGGTGGCCGCCGCGGTGCCCCTCGCGATGGGCGCGGCGACCGTGATGGCCGGACACGGGCTGCTGTGGCTTGCCAGCTACCTGACGCCGATCAACTCGCTGGGAGTCGCGATCGCCGCGATGATGAGCCTCGCGCTCGGCGTCGACTATGCGCTGCTGATGGTCTCGCGCGTGCGCCAAGAGCTGGCTGAGGGATGGGATCACGAGGCGGCCGTGGCGATCGCATCCAAGGCGGCTGGACGCACAATCGCCGCGGCCGGCGGCACGCTGGCGCTGACGATGCTCGCGGCGAGCGCGGTGGCCACACCGGGCCTGCTCGGCCCGGTGGCGATCGGCGTCGTCATCTCGGGCCTTCTCAGCGTCGCCCTGGCGCTGACGGCGATGCCGGCGCTGCTGCGCCTGCTCGGTCCTTCGCTCAACCGTTGGGAGATCCGGCTGCCCGGTTCCCGCCGCGAGGGGCGGCGCAGCGGCGTGGGCGCGCTGGCCGAGAGGTTGATCGCCCACCCCGCGATCACGGTCCCGCTGATCCTCGCCGGGATGCTGGCGCTGGCGGCCCCCGCCGGCGCGCTACGGATGGGCCCACCGGACGCCTCGGAGCTTCCCTCCTCGAGCCCCGCGCGCCAGGCGGTACAGATGGTGGAACGCACGATCGGACCTGGATGGTCGGCGCCGTTTGTGATCGTCGCGAGCGCCCGCGACGGCGCGATCACCACCTCGGGGCGCCTGCGGGCGCTCATGAAATGGCAGGAAGTGATCGCTCGCGAACCCGACGTCGCGGCGGTGCTCGGCCCGGCGTCGGTCGCGGGGGCGCGAGCCAAGCT
>JBARJU010000305.1:0-3566 GCA_049800435.1 Solirubrobacteraceae bacterium | reverse complement strand
GGCTGGAGGGTCGGAGCCGGCGCGAGACGATGCGTGCCCCGCTCGGCTGCGGCGTCGTCCCTGCGGGGCAGCGCATGGCCGTTGCGCGCGAAGCGCGGGGTTCGCCTCTCGATCCCGCCGTAGGCCGGTGGCGGCACCGGGATCCACGGCGGCGCGAGCACCGCAACACGAAGCGCCCTCCGCTCCGCACGCGGGAGAGAGGGGAGCGTGTGGTTGGCGGAGGGCGCGTTCATGGGGGGGACTGCTATGGCGCCAGCTCGGCGATCCGCCGATCGGAGCGTCTGCACTGCACGACCAACCTAATGTCCAGCGGTCGCGCGGACATCAGCAGACTGCCGTGGTGAGTCGGGGCGAGAACTACGGACCGACCGCTGGAGAGTTCCGTTGGGGATTGTCGCCGCCAGCACGTACGATCGGTGATACCTGATGAGACCACCTAACAGTGAGCCACACGGAGACACAGGGGAGTAAGCCGGATGCGCTCAAACTCCTTCTCGAAACCTACGGGGTTGGGCCACGCCTGCTCGACAACGATCTCGGCGAGCCGCTCCAAGTCGCGAGACAGGGGGCAGCGGATGGCCGACGAGATCGTCCTTGATATGAGTTTTCACGAGCGCCGTAGAACGCAGCGCGTGGAGGATCCGACGTTTCGGGCCGCATATGAGCGCGTCACACGAGACCACAGAGATCTATCGGCACTACGCGCCCGACCCGACGCATGGGGCGGCATTCGTCGAACGCGCATTCGGCGACGGCGGGCATGACGACCAGGGCTGCGGTGACAGTATCGTCGGCGCTCGCCGATAGCGTCACGATCATGTCGTCCTTCGCTCTCCAGGCGTGGCAAGGAACTCGTAGCGTCCAGCTCGATGAGCTGGACTTGGCGCACAGCGCAGTCGGTGGTGCTGGTCCAGGCAGACGCTATGCGACGCGTCAGCTCAACCATGCATATGCGGTAGTGATCGCATCGCAGTTCCAAGGCTTCTGTCGAGACCTGCACAGTGAGTGCGCCGACGTGGTCGCAAACGCGATCCACTCGGCGATCGCATCCGGCTCGATGAACAGCACGGCCATCGCCGACATCGCATTGACCGCCCTAACTCGGAACCGCCAGCTCGACCGGGGAAACGCCAGTCCGAGCAGCGTCGGCGCGGACTTCAAGAGCTTCGACCTCGACATCTGGGACGCCGCGAAGCAGCTCGACGCACGTACGGGGATACGGTCGCGGCGGCTGGACCAGCTCAAACATCTGGCGCAACGCGATCGCCCACCAAGACTTCGACTTCACGCGGCACCAGCTGGAGATACTCGCGGGCGCTACAAAGCTTGGTCTGGATGAGGTGCGCGCCTTTCGGTCATGCTGCAACCAGCTGGTGGTGACGTTCGACAAGACTCTCGCCCACCACCTGGAGTCGATCGTTGGCGGGCGGCCCTGGTGATACCGTTGGTAACGCAATGACTCGTGAGAATGGACATCGCAGGCAGCGTCGCGCAACTCCTAAGGTTGGGTCGGTCGTCGGTGTTCGCATGGGTGCTGCCGTCAGACCTGCACGCGTCATCGAGGATCGCGGCAACATCGGTGCCGGCGGCCGACGCATCGTGCGCGTCGAGATCGACCCGGACCCGGCATTCGACGACGAGCCCATGCGCTTCGAGCGGCCGGTGGAGTGGCTGCTGGACGCTCCGGCCTGAGAGCTGGCGCGACGATCATCGGTCATCCGCCCGCCCGGCGCACGACATCGGGCGGGCTGCCGTCAGAGGGACTTTCTCGATAAGTTTCGCCTATGGCAACTGCCAGCGATGGGGCGCAGCCCGGCTCAGGTGCGGATGGCTGGCTGCATGCTCGCCTGATCCCAACCTACGGTATCCGGAGTCAGGACGAGCAGGAGAAGCGCGCGACTTCTTGCCTGCTGGCTGTTATGCACGGTGTTCCCGAGTTCGGCCATGCCCTACTCCGAGAGTTGGGTGCGCCGAAGTCGCCAAGCATCGACACTTTTGCCGAGGTTCGCTTCAAGAACGCTGGCGGCAAGGTAGACATCCCGGATGGAGCGATCGTGTGCGAGCGTGGTGGGAAGCGGTGGACCTGCTTGGTGGAGGCCAAGACCGGTTCCGCCACGCTGAAGGAGGAGCAGGTCGGAAAGTATCTCGACATTGCGCGCGATCAAGGCTTCGACGGGGTGCTCACAATCTCAAACCAGATCACTCACAGTGCCGCCGAATCGCCAGTAGTCGTCGATGGACGTAAGCTTCGCAAGACAAGCCTCTGGCACTTCTCATGGTGGCGAATCCTGACCGAGGCGGTCGTGCAAAGCCGTTACCGAGGGGTGTCCGATTCCGATCAGGCTTGGGTCCTTCGCGAGCTGATTCACTATCTCAGCGGCGAGGCATCTGGAGTTACGGGCTTCGAGGACATGGGCAAAGACTGGGTGCCGGTGCGCACCGCCGCTCACGACGGGACGCTGCGCAACGGAGATCCGCGTGCTCGCCAGGTAGGGGAGCGATGGGACCAGTTCACGGAGTATCTGTGTCTCAGCTTGTCCCAAGAACTCGGGCGCAACGTTGTGTCGGTTCGACCACGCAAGCAGACGACCAGTGCTCGGCTCGATGAGTTGGAAAAGGCGCTGGCTTCAGACGGGGACCTTCAGGCGACGATCCGAGTTCCGGACGCGATCGGCGACTTGCAGATACGAGCCGACCTCAAGTCGCGGCAAACATCTCTCAGCGTGGGTGTCGCCGCGCCCTCAGAGGGGCGCCCGAAGTCCCGTATCAACTGGCTGCTACGTCAGCTCAGCGACGCGTGGCCGGACCTTCGCGTCGAGGTCTGGTATCCCCATGCGCGGGAGACCGTCGCGATCACCCTTGAGCAGGCGCGGGAACGTCCAGAGATGCTGTTCTGCCCCGCTGACACCACTCGCGAGCCTCGATCATTCGTGTTGACGCTCAGTCGGCCGATGGGCCACAAGCGAGGCCGTGTCGAGGGCTCGTTCGTACGCGAGACGCGCGAACAGGCGGTGATGTTCTATCGCGACCTCGTTCAGAACCTTAAGGCGTCGCAGGTGCGCCCTCCGCAAATCCGCGCCGACGCGACTGTTGCCGACAGCAGCGATCCTCCATCGCCGCCCGACCTTCTGCCTCTTATGCCCGCCGACCGGATGCTGCCTGATCCAGCCAATGGCAACGTGTCGGGCCGTGACGCGGCTGATGGGCTTGTGCCCAATCCGCCGCCGGCGAGCCCACTCCAGGGTTCCATTCAAGGTTCCGTGTTGAGCGAAACTGACCCTAGCGAACCGGAGCCAACCCCAGCAAACACGGGCGATCAGACCCAACCCGACCCCCCTTCGGCGACCTCATAACCCGAAGGTCGCGGGTTCGAATCCCGCCCCCGCTATGCAACGAAACCCGCTCTGTTGAGCGGGTTTCGTGCTTTCTGGGGTCTGCCCTAGCGGGACTTTCCGGATCGGCGGGGTGATAGGGACTTTATCCCCAGTGCTGGCGGGGAATTTTCGCCGATGCGGCCGTATGACCTAACTCCGCGAGGGCAGCGTCAACCGAAGATGGATGCTCGT
>JBARJU010000304.1:0-6955 GCA_049800435.1 Solirubrobacteraceae bacterium | reverse complement strand
GAGCATCCATCTTCGGTTGACGCTGCCCTCGCGGAGTTAGGTCATACGGCCGCATCGGCGAAAATTCCCCGCCAGCACTGGGGATAAAGTCCCTATCACCCCGCCGATCCGGAAAGTCCCGCTAGCTCAAAGCGCCGCTCGCGCAGATGCGCCGCAATCGGGCTGACCTCACGAAGGGCGCGGATGCGCTCGTATTCGGCGCGGGCGCCGCGATACGCGGCGCTGCGCTTGGCGCGGCCCTGAGCCGCCTCGACGGAGCTGCTCCCAACGGGTCTATCTATATCTGTAGCCATATCAGGAACTTATCACGATTGATAAAATAAGGTTGGCGCACCCTCGACCACGGCGGATCATCGCGTCCAGCCGCGCCGTTTAAGAAGTCGCCCTGAGACCCCGAGCGTCTACCTCGGCTGGCTAAGCCGCGACGTGGATCTGGGGCGGCGGAAGCATCCGCAGGAAATCCGCAGGAAGCTCCCGGCTGGCCTGCCAGAACTCCAACCCCACGACCTCCCCGGTGCTGGGATCTAGTTCCCGCAAGCCTGTGTCCGTCTCCTCGGCCACGACCGTGCTCGGGTCGTAGCTCTCGAAGCGTACCCAGGCGATGTCCGCGTCAGCGTCATAGTGCCCGTCGATTCGCATACCCATAGGCTAGCGCCGCCGCCAGATCGTCACAATGCGGGCCGTAAGCGGATCGTCACCGTCCGGATGCTCGTAGGCGATCACGAGACGGCCTGCCACGACCTGCCACGCCGCCCTTCCCTTGTTGCGCCGCCGTTTGCGGTGCCCGTCGAGCAGCGCCGATTCGACATCGTGACGAGCGAAGCTGAGCTGCTGCGCCTTGTCGAGCGCATGGTCTGTCCAGCGCACGGAGATGGGTTCGGTAGGCACGAGCGAGCAGGCTACCGCCCGCTCCCGTCGTCCCATCGGGCTTCACGAGGCCAGGAGTGCAGCATCGCTGGGAGCCCGTGGGCCGGTCCGCGCCTCCTCCGTGAGAACACTTTGAGAACATCCACCCCTCCAGACCCGTCCAATGCGTCCGCCAACCCCCGCAAACTGGACGATCTGGACGCCCTCGGACCCACCGACACCCTCCGTATCCGGTTGAGGGCCTTGTGGACCGCTTGGTCCGTGGTGGTTCGAGTCCACTCGGGCGCACCATCATTCTCGGACTAAAACCTCCACGCCAGGAATGGCCGGAGGCAGATACAGCGCCCACAGGAACCGACTCCGGCTCCTGTGGGCGTTCGTCGTCAGGCACGGCACGCCCGTCGATCCCTCGCTGGCGCAAGGCTTCGTCAACAGCTTCGGTCAGCTCCTCGCCAGCTTTGGCGATGACAGCGCGGCGCAGCTCCTCGCCGAGAATCGCGTCGAAAGGCTCGGCCAGCTCGCCTGTGATCGTGTCGTCGTCTCCGACCAACAGCCGCTTGAAGAACGCGAGATTGAACTGCCGCCGCATGGTAGGAGTTGCTTCGCGGTAGGCCGCCTCACAATCCCCGGCCCGTGTCAGGGCGCGCTCTAGGTTGGCCTCGACTGTCTTGAAGTCGGCTTCAATCTCGGCCAGCCGCCCTTCGGCATTGGCAATCCCGGCCGTGAGACGATCCTGCTCACTCTTGAGCAGGTCGAGGGGTACGGCGTCGGCGTAGTGGGCATCAAGTAGCTTCTTGCGCTCCGCTTCGAGCTTGCGCAACCGCCGCTCCTGCGCCTTGCGTTCGCGCTCCGCGTCACCCCGGAGCTTGGACAGCTCCTCGCCCAAGAAGCTCCGCAAGGCCGCGACCTCCTCCGGGGGAAGCTGCACGCAGGCGTAGTGCGCCGCCACGCGCTCCTCAACGACCTCAATACGGATGGCCCGCTGCTTGCAGTCGGTGCGCTTCTCTTGACGGCCAATGCAAATGAAGTAGGGGTAGACGCCGCCCCGGCCTTTGGCATGGCAGACGATCAAGCGAGCGCCGCACTGACCGCAGTAGATGCTCCCCTTGAGATAGTGCGGATGCTCGCGTTCCTTCTCGCCGGTTAGGTGCTTGGCGGTCAAGAGTTTCTGAACCTCCTCCCAAGTCTCGCGCGCGACAAGCGGCTCATGCTTGCCGGGATAGATGGCTCCCCGGTAGCGCACCAAGCCGACGTAGTAAGGATGACGCAGCAGTCGATGCAGGTGAGATACCTCCAGCGGCTTACCAGGCCCACGGGCGCCGGGAACGGTCATCAGTCCGCGAGCCGTCAGCTCCGCCAACAGGCGACGGATCGTCCACTCGCCGCTCGCATACGCCTCAAAAGCCCAAGCCATAAGCGGCCCGCGCAGCGGATCGACCTCGACAGTGCGGCTCTCGCGCCCATTGACGATGCGCCGTACATTCAAGTAGCCGATTGGCGCACGTCCCGGCGTGCCGCCGTTCTTGGCCTTCTGCACGCTGCCCTTGATGACCTCCGTCGCCAGGTTGCGCGAGTAGAACTCCGCAATCGAGGACATAATGCCGTGCAGCAGCAAGCCCGAAGGGGTTTGGTCGATATTCTCGGAGACGGACACCAGCTCGGCCCCGGCACGATGAATCGCCAGATTGATCGCCACGTCATCGGCGCGGTTGCGCGCCAGCCGGTCAACCTTGTGGACGATGACGTACTTGACAGGATGCTCCGTCAGAAAGGCAAGTAGGCGTTGCAGCTCGGGCCGGTCGGCGGTCTTGGCCGACTCGCCGCGCTCTACAAACTCCTCAATCACGGCCGCCCGTAGGCTGGCGGCCTTGCGCTTGCAACCCTCCCGCTGCGCCGGAATGGAGAAACCCTCAGCTTCGCCGCCCTTCTCAGCCTGCTCCTTGCTCGACACCCGCACGTAGATGACTGCGGCGTCCCCCTCTGTACTGTCAGTTTTCACCGTCATGAATTGTAATATCTCCATCCGGTAGCCCTCACACTAATTGTTGTTAAGTGTACCACACATGGGTACATAGTGAAAGGCTGCTTCATGGTGTAACTCCGCGCAATATGGTGACTGCCTGGGTCATCGTGGTTACAACAAATAGGCGATCCGGCAACGAGCGATCCCGTGCGATGGCAGCCCGCACGCGCTCGGCTCGCGTGTCATCCGGCACAACCCAGCAGACGCGCGGAAAGACACCACTGCCATGAGCGGCCTGCTCTTGGCCGGATTGGTAATAGTCGGCGTATAGCCGACACTTGCGCACAATCACGGGCAGACTCTCACTACTGCGGTCTATCTCGATGAACCAGCGCAGCTCATACGCGCCGACGCCCAAAGCGAGGAAGGTATCAGGGCGCAGCACCAGCCGTCCGCTCATTCCGGCAACCGCTCGCCAGCACCGCGGCTCGGCTTGAGCGTCCAGCACGTCTAGCAGGCTAGTCCGGGCGGCAACGTGTACGTCCACCATGAGCTGGCTCACCGCGAGTGTGTGATCGAAGAACCGCCAGCCCGGCTCATACGTCCGCCGCCGGGCTCTGTCCAGTCCGATGACCCGCTGGCCGACCGGGCCGAGCGCCAGTACCAGCCCCGCCGAACCTGCCCGCACGCCACCGATGCGCCGCTCCAAACCGAGCAGCAGACGCTCGCCGCAGAGACGCGCAAGCACGCGCTGACGGGCGCGCGTCGCCGCGCAGTCGTTGTCGTGCTCACTGGCGGGAAAGTGGAGCGCCTGAATCTGCCGGGCGCTCATTAGGCGCAGCTCCCCCACTTGCCGGATGATCGCTAGGTCGCGCGCGCTCAGACGCCCCCGGAGTTGCGCGGCCCCCCTCGCCGAGAGATACGGCCGGGTGTTGTCTCCTGCGCCCCTCATCGCGCCGCCTCGCTTGCCTCATCATTCGTTGCCAATGATGAAGTGGTGAAAGGTGTTGTACGCGACGCGGAACGCCACGCGAGGCGACGGGTAACAGCGCCCTCCACTCGCAGCCGCACCCCCGCTCGACGCGGAAGACCCCCGGTGCGCTCGCTGGCAACCCTCGGATACTCGGTAGCCGCCCGGTCGCCATACGGAAAAGGCTGCAACAGCAGGTGTAAGACTTTCGTCGCCAAAGTTTGCGCGCTTACTGCTTGAGTGCAGCGATTATTCACCTGCCCAGCCAACGCGATACGACGGGCGATGCGACATTTACTCATACGCTGCCTCCCATGTCCCGCCGCCGTGGCGCGAGGTCGTCGCCGTTTACGCTACGAGCGCCGAAAAAGAGCGCTTGCAACTCGGCCTCGACCGCCGCGCGATCACGGCCGTAGGCGAGCCGCGAGGTTGTCCGCACCAGCGCCGGGTCGGTGCTCGGCTCGCCTGGCGGCAGACTGCGCAGACTGCACCACGGTTGGACGGCAGCGCTGGCGACGAGCTGCGCGTAAGCCTCAAAGGCCCCAAGGCTCTGAAAGTCCTCGGGATCGAGGGCGCTACCGGCCGCAATAGCGCGGGCGTCCTCGCTTGGCAGCCGGAAGGCTATCCGCGACTGGGCATTTGCCAGCACCGCCGAGCGCATGGCGGGGTCGAGTTGGTGCAAATGCTGGTGGGCGAGCGTGAAGCCGACGCCGAGCCCCCGCGCCTGTGCCAGGGCATCCGCGAAGTCGAGCGGCAAGTGCAAGTAGTCCTGAAACTCATCGACGTAGGCGTAAACCGGATGCCGCCGCTCAGGTGCTATCGCCGCCCGGCCGAGAATGGCCTGCCAGAGCAGCGCGACGACCAGGCTGCCAAGTAGCGCCGAAGTCTCCGGGCCAAGCAGACCCTTACTCAAGTTGACGAGCAGAATCTTGCGCTCGGTGAAGATGCGGCGCAGGTCAAAACCACCGTCTGCCTGTCCAATAATCGCTCGTAGCTCAGGGCGCAGTAGCAACGGGCGCAGCTTGTTCATAACCGGCGCGATAGCCGCCGCGCGTTCGACCTCGCTCCACGCCTCATAGGTGCTCCAGAAGGGAGACAGGCCGATCGGGTCAACTACGCCGCGCAGGATTCGTCGGCGGAACCCGGCATCAGTCAGCAGCAGCGGCAGTGCCGCCAAGCTCATGCCCGGCGTGCGGGCCAGCGTCAGCAACGACGCACCGAGAATGTCATGCGTGCGCGGTCCCCAGTGCGCGGCGTACAGAGAGTGAAACAAGCCGAGCAACTGATCGGCTGCCAGCTCCGGGGAGCGGCCGTTGAGCTGGAGAGGATTCAGGCCCACCGGCCGCGCCGTATCGGTCGGGTCAAGTAGCACTACGTCGCCGATCCGCGTCGCGGGAATACGCGCCAGCACGTCGGCGATTAGGTCGCCCTTCGGCTCGATTACCACCACCGCCCGGCCCGCCGCCACGTCCTGTGAAATGAGGTTCAATAGCAGCGTGGACTTGCCCGAGCCGGTCGGCCCGAGCGCGTGCAAGTGCCGCAGTGAATCTGTAGCTGAGAGCGCCAACGGTCGCTCACGGTCGGGAAAACTGGCCTCCCCGACCACCCGTCCCTTACGAGGGATCGCCGTGGACGGAGCTACCAAGCGACTGCCGAGCCGATCCACCGGCAGTGCGTTGGTCACGCCGACCGGCCAAGCCGCGAGTGTTGCCAGCTCGATGGCATTCAAGCGCAGCGGCCAGCGCCAGGGCAGGCGGGCGTCACTGACCCGCTGGGGACGAACCCGACGCAGCCGCCAGCCGACACCGGGCGCGGCGCTCGTACTGAGCGCCCCCACCACTTGCCGGATCAACTGACGCTCCCGGCTCGCATTACTAGCCTGCACAGCCACCCGGCCTATAAGCTGCCAGCCGGGCTCGGCCTGCTTAGTCCGCAGGGCTCCTCGGGCTTCCGCGTCCATCGGCGGCGGCGGGCCGAACGGAGCCAGCAGCAGCGCCCCGAGCCACGACTCATGCGCCAACCCGCTGGCGTGGTTTGACACCGCCACGGGAGCCAGCGCGCGGCCAAGCATCCACTGAAGCGCCAAGTGCTCACCTTTATGCAGATGGGCCAGCGCCGTCAGCAGTGCCCGATTGACTGCCGCCAGGTCATCGGTACGCAACGGCCGCCGCCGCGTTGACAACCGCAGCTCAACGGCGCGCGTCGCCATGAGCGCCGGTCGCCGAGATAGCACCTCGACGCTCAAGCCGGGCAGGGCGGCCCGGAGCTGATCGACCATGCCTTCTGCCTGCCCGCGCGGCATTGCCAAGCGGTGTTGAACAGCACCCGGCGAGCTGACCGCTTCCACTATTACCGGCCGACCACCAGCCGTTGCCAGCAGCCGGAACATTTGTGTTACCTGTTCGGGGGTAACTTCGCGCGGCCAGCGCAGCGTATGCCAAATAAGTGATACCGACCTCAAGCGCCGGTCTCCGGCTTCTGGCGCTTCGATCGCTTTGCCTTAGCCTGTTTTTTATATTCCGCTTCGGCCTCGACTTCCGCTCTGGCTGCCTCCAACTCGATCAAGGTGCGCGCCAGCCGCTTTAGATCGGTCGGCCGTCGGATGCCACGCACCCAGATATGACGTTCGCCGTGATGAAAGGTTCTACTCATAGTGAACCTCCTTTCTCTCACCTGCCGGCCGGTTTTTGGCACGTAGGGCACCGCACCCCCTGAAGGGGCAGTTATCTACGTCACGGACGTTCCGTGACCAAAACCGAACCGTGTACCGCTTATGGCAATACCGGTAAGACTGACTAGTACACGATGTTTTTACTTTTTAGTCAATACCGCTTGTGCATTTCACAACACCGATACGACTAGCTCCGACTCAAGAAGAATTATCACCCAAATCACCATTTATTTATGTGATAAAAAATAAGGCGAATGATGACGCCTATCACGACAACACCACCGACCGCGATCAGTACCGGCAGCACGGTCACAATGAGCCGGGCGGCGATATACAGTGCAATGGCAATAGCCAAGACTGACGGGGTCCCCATGAAGTGAGCCAGGCTGAGTGCGTGGTCGTGTTTCCCGTGATGGGATGGAAGGATGGACACGATCATGAAGCGACGCAGGCATACCCCGGAGCAGGCTGTTAGGAAGATCAG
>JBARJU010000303.1:0-2874 GCA_049800435.1 Solirubrobacteraceae bacterium | reverse complement strand
GGCGATCGGCGGCGGCAGGGGGCGTCCGCGCAGACGGCGCTCCACCGCCGAGATGCCGGCGACGCCGGCCGTGAAGCCCACCGCCAACACCGCGAACAGTCCAAGCACGTGGCCAAAGCTGTCGTGGTGGTCCTTGAAGGAGGAGAGCGCATCCGAGACGATGCTTTGGGCATTGGTGGTCACGTCCATGAAGATGAACGCGAGGATGCCCACCGAGAACATGGCGAGGCCCACGCGCAAGCGCACGCCGACCCGCTCCATGCGGCCCAGCGGCAGGCCGATGTAGATCGTGAGGCCCGCGATCGCTCCAAGTGCCGCTGTCTCGGCGAAGCTCATACGGTTGTCCGGTGGCCGTGGGTCATAGTTAGGCTGCCCTAACTTCTACCACAGAGGTCGGGATTATGCGGGCGGAGGGACTCGAACCCCCAAGGGCGTAAGCCCACTGGCTCCTAAGGCCAGCGTGTCTACCAATTCCACCACGCCCGCAGGTTGCGTGAGGACCGCCCGAGATTGTATGGTCAAGGGCAGCATGTCCTCAACTTCGGGTCAAGCGGGACGGACCGGCGTGATCGTGACGCACCCCAACCGCGGCAAGGCGGTGGTGCAGGCGACCCGCGCGACTGTGGTGCTGCTGCTGCTCGCCTCGGCCGCGCTGATCTTGATCGTGACGATCGGTGGCTGGGGAACGCTCGAGGGAGACATCCCGATCCTGCTGAGCTGGGCCGCCGTGTACGTGCTGATGGCGTACTTCGCTTGGCGCTGGAGTCGCGGGGTGCTGCCGATGGCGGCCGCGCTCGCGCTGTTGATGTTCGTGTTCGCGCTCGTGGCGGCTCCAAGCTGGTTCGCCCGCGACAAGGCCGGCTTCGCCGAAGCCGCCCTCCCCGCGGGCCTGCTCGGCGTGTTCACACTCGCGCTGATCCCACTCCAAATCCTGCTGATCGCATTCGCGATGCGTGGCTTTCAACAGGGCTGGAACATCGAGCTCGAGCAGCTCGACCAGCACGCCGACCCGGACCCACTGGCGCGGCCGATCTAGCAACGTGTCGGCGAGTCGGCGTCTAGACTGTAGTGGCGAGCGGCGGTGGCGGAACGGTAGACGCGATGCTCTCAAAAGGCATTGTCCGCAAGGGCGTGTGGGTTCGATTCCCACCCGCCGTATCGACTAGTTGGGGAGACCGGCGGCCGATCGGGTGGCTCGATGCGGCTCCGGCCGCTCAGCCCACGAGCTCGAGCAGGGAGTCGGCAAGCCCCGGCACCGCCGCAAGCACGCCCTGCGGCAGGTGCTCGAGCTCGGGCAACTCGAGCACCGTGAGTCCGGCCCGCTCACAAAGAAGCGTCCCCGCCGCGATATCCCAAGGCTTGGTGGAGCGCTCGAAGTAAGCGTCGTAACGTCCGGCGGCGGTCCAGGCCAGGTCGAGCGCGGCGGAGCCGAAGCGACGGATGTCGCGTATGCGCGGGATCAGGCGTGCGAAGACCTCGGCTTGGGCGGCGCGAACATCGGCGTCGTAGGCAAACCCGGTGGCGACCATCGCGCTCGCAAGGTCCTCGCGACTCGATGGCGCGATCGGCGCGCCGTTCAGCAAGGGCGAGCCATCGCGCGTGGCAGTGAACAGCTCGTCGCGGCAGGGATCGAAGATCGCCCCCAGCAGTACCCCGTGGGCATCGGCGACCGCGACGCTGACACACCACTGGGGTATGGAGAAGAGGAAGTTGACGGTACCGTCGAGCGGATCGACGATCCAGGTTAGGCCACTCGAGCCATCCTCCCCCCCTCCCTCCTCGCCGAGGAAGCCGTCGGACGGCCGCGCGTGGTCAAGCCGCTCGCGAATCAGCCGCTCGGATGCGAGATCGGCCTCGCTGACAAGGTCGGTCGGCGTGCTCTTGCTGGCGAGCGCCCGCTCGCGGCCGCCGTCGAAGCGCTCGAGCAGAAAGGCGCCCGCCTCCCGCGCAACGCCTACGGCGACTTCGAGCAACTCCTCCTGGCTCACGAAAACGCGGCGGGGCGGTGCTGCGCCCAGGGGCGCTCCGCCTCGAGCTGACCGGCGAGCGAGAGCAGGGTGGTCTCGGCGCCGGGGCGCCCGACGATTTGAACGCCGCGTGGGAGGCCGTCGGCGCCGAAGCCGGCAGGCACCGACGCTGCCGGTTGGCCGGTGAGATTCCAAGGGGCGTTGTAGGGCACGAGGCCGATGACGGCGTTCAGCGTCCAGAGTCCTCCACGACCGTCGTACTGCCCGATGCGCGGCGGCGGCTGGGCGGTAGTCGGCGTGACGAGGACATCGTGGTCGGCGAGCACCCGATTGAGCTTGCCGGCAAGCGTAGGCTCGTACGCACGCGAGCGCTCGAGCAACCCGGGCGGGACGAGCGCGCCGAGCGCGGACATCGAGCGCGTGCGGCGCGAGAGGCGCTCAGGGTAGGGCAGGGCGTGGGCTTCGTCGTGGATGCCGCGCAGGAAGCGCAACAGGACCGAGGGCATCGTGTCGAGACCATAGTCGGGGTCCTGGGGTTTGACGTCGTGGCCGAGCGAGCGCAGGAGCTCAACCGTCTCGTCGAAGGCCCTGCGCGCGTCGGCGTCCAGGCGCGCGATTACGAGCGGGGGGATCTTTGTGGAGAACGCGATCCGCAGCTTGCCCGGCGGCGTGCGGGCGGCCGAGAGGAACGAGATCGAGGGCGGCTCGGGACGGTCGCGGTCGACGGGGGCCGAGCCAGAGCCAATGTCGTGGAAGAGCGCCGTGTCGGTCACCGAGCGCGAGAGGATGCCGTTGACCGACATACCATGCCACCCCTCGGCTTTGGGGGCCATCGAGACGCGTCCGCGCTGGGGCTTCAGGCCAAACAGGCCGCACCAGGCGGAGGGGATGCGGATCGACCCGGCGC
>JBARJU010000302.1:0-11646 GCA_049800435.1 Solirubrobacteraceae bacterium | reverse complement strand
CCCTCGATCCGCCCGATGCGCCCGGCGCGCCCGGCGCCCTCGATCTGCCCGATGCGTCCGGCGCCCCCGCCGCGCGTGCCTCCTCGACGCGCGATTGGAACTGGATCGCGTAGTCGACGGACAGGCCGACGAGCACCGGCAATACCGCCACCGAGGCCATCGTCAGCGAGGCGCCCGAGAGCGCGAGCGCCCCGAATGTGAGCGCCGCCGCGAGCACCGCGATCGCGAGCGGCAGCAGGCGCGGGCGCCCGCCGAAGATCAGGCTGAGCACGATCCCCATCACGAGCAGCACGGCGACCAGCAGCAGCTCGATCGAGTGGGAGATGGAGCTTGTGATGTCCTGGACGATCGCGGGCTCGCCGGTGACGAGGTAGGCCTCGCCGTTGGCCAGGCGCCACTGGCTCATCGCGGTCGCCTGGCGGATCAGGGCGATCGTGTGCGAGCGCTCGGCTTCGGAGAGCCCAGCCTTCAGACGAACAGAGACGAGCGCCGCTTCACGGCTTGGGAACAGGTAGGCAAAGCGCTGTTTGGGAGTGCCGGAGGGCTTGGCGGGATCAAACACGACTTTCGAGACGAATTCGTGGCTGGACAAGGTGGGAGGGCTGGTGAGCCCGTAGCGGATCGCGAGCGCGCTGATTTCCGCGGCGAAGCCCGCCATCGTCGCCTTGCGGGCCTGGGTGGCGAGCGACTTGGCTTCCCCGGGGGCCAGTCCGCGCGCGAGCGCGGCTCGGCGGACGGTTGAGCTGGCCCGCTTGGCCTGCGCTTCGGCCTGGGCGCTGCGCGAGGCGAGCGTTTCGTCGATCTGGAGCGCGGCCTCGGTGAGGAACGTGCCCGGCCCGAACACCACCTTCACCGATTTGATGCGCGTGAGCTGGCCACACGGGCCGCGGACCCCACCCTCCTGGGCGACGGCCGCGGGCGGGAGTTTGCCCGACAGGCACCCCTCGAGCCCGACGAGCCGCTCAATGTCCGAGCTGAGTACGAGCTTGCGCAAGTCTCCCTTGACGAGCACCTCGACCGGCTCTTCGCCGAAGCGAGCGTAGAAGCCCTGGGTATCCCGGTAGGCGGCGCTGGAGCGCCCCACGAGCGTGTCGGTGGCGGCGGTGGGACGCAGGCCCAACGCCGCGACCGCGCACCCAATACCCAGCGCCCCGAGCAGCGCGAGCGTGAGCAGTGGCCTGCGCGCCGCACGCACGGCCAATCCGAAGAACAACCTCCCTGCGGTCACGTAAGAAGGCTAGTCAATAGCGCTTCATCAACAGGCCACCAGGCGGCTGGATCGTCGTTCCTGGCAAGGACGCACCGACCGTAGTGTGCTCGGCACATGAGGGAGGGAGGACACAGCCAGGGACGACGAGGCAGTCGCCTGGGCTACTCCATGCCCAAGGGACCCTGAGATTCGCCCGAGAGGAACTGGCGGACGAAGGGGTTCTCGGAATCGAACAGCTCCGCGGCGGGACCGGACTCGACGATGCGCCCGCGCCACAGCACGGAGATGTGCTCGGCGACGCGGCGCGCGCTCATGATGTCGTGGGTGATGACCACGTAGGTGCCGCCGTTCTCCTCGTGAACCTCTTTGATGAGTTCGCACAAAAGCGCGGTACGCACCGGATCGAGTCCCGAGTCGGGCTCGTCGAACAGCACGATCTCGGGGTCGAGCACAAGCGAGCGTGCGAAGCCGGCGCGCTTGCGCATCCCGCCGGAGAGCTCGTTGGGCATCTTCTCGCCGGCGTCTCCGAGGCCGACCTCGCGCATGCGCCTGCGGACGATCTCGGCGATCTCCTCTTCGCCCTTCTCCGTGTGCTGGCGCAATGGGAAGGCGATGTTGTCGTACAGGTTCATCGAGCCGAAGAGGGCGCCGTCCTGGAAGAGCACGCCGAACTTCTTGCGAATCTCGAACAAGTCGGCGTCGGGCAGGCTGGGAATCGAGTGCCCCTGCACGATCACGTCGCCCTCGTCGGGATAGAGCAGGCCGACGATGTGCTTGATGCAGACCGACTTGCCGGTACCGGAGGGACCGATGATCATCGAGATCTGGCCCTCCGGGAGGCCCATGTTGAGGCCGCGCAGCACGTGATTGGACCCGAAGGACTTGTGCACCCCGATGAACTCGATCGCGTCGGGGACGCCAGTGGGGCGGTTCACACCCGTGTGGAACTCGAACTCGCCGCTCTCCTCCCGCGTGTCCCCGCCCGGGGACCTGCCCGCCCCCCGCGATGGGGGGTCCCCCGCGGGGGGCTCGCCTGTCCCCCGCGATGGGGGGTCTCCCCCGGCGCCCGAGGCGTCGTGCTCGCGCTTGTGCCCTGTGGGGTGTGTGGACATACCTATCCCCCGATCGGCGCGCGCGGGTTGGCGCCCCAGAAGACCTGGGTGCCGACCATCCCGATCAGGTGAACGAAGATGATGTTGAGCACCATCGACTTGGCCGTGGCGGTGCCCACGCCGACGGGGCCGCCGCTGGCGTTGTAGCCGTAGTAGCAGCCGACGAGCACGATCGCCGTGGCCATGAACATCGCCTTGGTGAGGCTGAAGAGGAAGTCGGGAGGGTTCTGAAACTGCCAGAAGATCAAGAGGTAGCCGCCCGCCGAGACGGTGGCGACCTGTTGCACCACAGCGATGTAGGAGGCGAGGAAGGCCGCGCCGACGCCCGCCAGGTACATGAACGGGAGCACCACCCAAGCGGCCAGCAGGCGAGTGGCGCACAGGAAGGTGAGCGAATCGATTCCCATGACCTCGAGCGCATCGATCTCGTCCGAGATGCGCATCGCCCCGAGCTCGGCCACGATCCCGGTGCCGACCTTGGCGGCCATCATGTAGCCGAACGCGTAGGGGATGATCTCGCGCAGATCGCACCACGCGGTGAACACGCCCGCGTAGGCCGGCGCGCCCTGGGCCTCGAGGAAGTAGGCGCCCTCGATGCCACACTCGAGGCCGAGCACGAACATGAGCGCCCAGATGATGAGCGTCGAGGAGACGATCAGGATGCCTGCCTGACGCAAGCCCTCGCCGAAGAAGCGAAAGACGCGCAGGCCCCACACGTCGCGAATGATGTTGCCGGAGAAGCGTCCGAACTCGCCCGTGGAGGCGAGCAGTTCGCGCGGCGTGACGAGCAGTTCGCTTGTCGTCACTTGATGACCAAGATGTTCGGATGTGTTGCGAGCAGCATCTGGGTGTAGACGTAGTCGAAGGAGAAGATCGCCAGGAACGTGACGACGACCGCCTGGTTGACGGCGCGCCCGACGCCCTCGGCGCCGCCAGAGGCGGTCATGCCCTTGTAGCAGCACACGATCGCGATGATGGCGCCGAAGATCGTGGTCTTCAGCGCCGACCCCCACAGGTCGGTGGTGGAGGCGTTGGCGAACAGCGTGTCCCAGAATGGGCCGAGCGGCTGCCCGTTGACGAGCTCGGCAAGCACGCCGCCGAACAGGCCGAAGAGGATCGCGTAGACGTTGAACAGGCCGGTGACCAGCATCAGCGCCAGGAAGCGGGGCACGACGAGGTTCTTGACGGGGTCGACGCCGAGCACCTGCAAGGCGTCGAGCTCCTCGCGGATCTTGCGCGCGCCGAGGTCGGCCGTGATCGCGGTGCCGGCCACGCCGGCGAGCACGATCGCTGTCACGTTGGGGCCGATCTCGCGGATCGCGGCGAGCACGAAGATGCCGCCAAGGCGGTCGAGCGCGCCGAAGATCGTGAGGAAGTTGGCGGCCTGCAGACCGGGCGCGGCGTAGCAGATGGCAACCGTTGAGATCAGCAGCGGAAACCAGCACAGGCGCAGCGCGAACAGGAACTGCGAGACGAACTCTCCCCCGTAGGGATAGGGGGGCCTGAGGGCAGAGGTGATCGTCCTGCCGGTCAGGATCATCATGTCCCCGATTTCCTCGAGCAGGTTCCTGGTCGGTAGGAAAGCCCGCTCGGCTGCGCTGCGAACCACTTGATACCCCTCCTCGGGGGACGATCCCCTTTTCGGGGACCTTCTCGACTGCGCGCCCAACTGTACTGACCGCGGGCCCAACTCTACGCGATCCACTGGCCGGACACCAGCGGCGCCGGCCCGAGCGCCACGCTCGCTGGTATCGTGACGCTCGCTGTGGGGATGGGAAAGTTGCCGCCGATGGGGTCGCTCGCCGCGTGCGGCGCGGCGCTTGCCATGCTCGCGAGCGGTTGTGGCGAAGCTCAGCGCAACGCTCGCGAAGCCAAGGGGCTTTACACCGTCGAAGTCCTGCGCGCGCGATTCCCGGCCAGGCAGGCGATCGCCCGCGACACGCGCCTGGCGCTGGTCGTCCGCAATGCGGGCGCGAGCACGATCCCGAACGTCGCCGTCACGGTGAACTCGTTCTCCGAAGCGAGCGCCTACCCCAACCTGTCGTCGAAGCTGCGGCCGACGTGGATCGTGAACACGGGGCCGGGCGCGGTCCCGACGAGGCCGGTGCAAACCGAGGAAGTCAACCCCCCGGGTGGGGGAGAAACGGCGCTCGTGAACACGTGGGCACTGGGAGCGCTCGCGCCGGGCAAGAGCAGGGCGTTCGTGTGGAGGGTGACGCCGGTGAAGGCCGGCGTGCACAGGATCAGCTACACGGTGTCGGCCGGCCTCGACGGCAACGCGCGGACTCGTCTCGCCGGCGGAGGACGCCCGACGGGGACGTTCGTGGCACGGGTCGCGCCCAGGCCGCCCGCGACGCACGTGAACCCGGAAACGGGGCGGATCGTGCCGGGCCCGAACCCGGCCCCCGTGAAGCCCCAGCCGGCCGCGTCGTAGCGTTTGGACGCCTGTCGAAAGATCGCCTGTGAGCTTTCGCCACGTGAGCGCTACCCGAGCGCACGCGGAGGGCTACGATGCGATTTGGCCTACGCCCAGAACAATCAGGAGGAATCGAGCCAGCCCATGCCCAAGAGCCGCCAGCAGAACGTGACAGCCGCGCAGTGGAGCGCCAACGGGAGCGCGCTCGGCTCGATGGACCTGACCCTTCCCGGCAACCAGATCTTCGCCTCGAACGTGTTCAGCGTGGCGGTGCAGCGACGCCGCCTGCCCAAGCACGTGTTCAAGGCGCTACAGCGCACGCTCGAGCGTGGCGAGGCGCTGGACACGACGCTCGCCGACGCGGTCGCCCAGGCGATGAAGGAATGGGCGATGGAGAAGGGCGCCACCCACTACACGCACTGGTTCCAGCCGCTCACGGGCTCCACAGCCGAGAAGCACGACTCGTTCTACGGCCCCGCCGGCGACGGCACCGCGCTCGCGGAGTTCTCGGGCAAGGAGCTGATCCAGGGCGAGCCGGACGCCTCCAGCTTCCCGACGGGCGGCATCCGCGCGACGTTCGAGGCACGCGGGTACACCGCCTGGGACCCCACGTCTCCCGCGTTCATCCTCGAGAACCCCAACGGCGCGCTCCTGTGCATCCCGACGGCGTTCACCTCGTGGACGGGCGAGGCGCTCGACCACAAGATCCCGCTGCTGCGCTCTATGGACGCGCTGTCGGGCGCCGCGATGCGGGCGCTCGAGCTGCTCGGGGTCGATGACGCACGGCGCGTGTTCACGACGATCGGGTGCGAGCAGGAGTACTTCCTGATCGACGAGCAGTACTACTTCGAGCGGCCGGACCTGCTCACGACGGGGCGCACGCTGTTCGGCGCCAAGCCGCCGAAGGGGCACGAGCTCGACGACCACTACTTCGGCTCGATCCCCGAGCGCATCCTCGCGTACATGCTCGAGACCGAGCTCGAGCTCGCGAAGCTGGGAGTGCCGATCAAGACGCGCCACAACGAGGTCGCTCCGAACCAGTACGAGGTGGCGCCGATCTTCGAGAACTCGAACGTGGGCGCCGACCACCAGATGCTGACGATGCAGATATTGCAGAACACGGCGCGCCGCTATGGCCTCGTGTGCCTGCTGCACGAGAAGCCGTTCGCCGGCGTGAACGGGTCGGGCAAGCACAACAACTGGTCGATGGGCACCGACACGGGCTTGAACCTGCTCGATCCAGGAGATACTCCGCACGAGAACTTGAGCTTCCTGTTCTTCTGCGCGGCGGTGATCCAGGCCGTGAATAAGCACCAGGCGCTGATGAGGGCGTCGATCGCGGACGCCGGCCAGGACCACAGGCTCGGCGCGAACGAGGCGCCCCCGGCGATCATCTCGATCTTCCTCGGGGCGGAGCTCGAGAAAGTATTTGGGGCGATCGAGTCGGGCAAGGCGCAGGCGTCGAAGCCCGGGTCGTTCCTCGGGCTGGGAACGCCGGTGCTGCCTCAGATGCCGCTGCACGGCGGCGACCGCAACCGCACGAGCCCGTTCGCGTTCACCGGCAATAAGTTCGAGTTCCGGGCGCTCGGGTCGAGCCAGTCGCCCGCCATGCCAAACACGGTGCTGAACACGATCGTGGCGGAGTCGATCGACGAGCTCGCGGACAAGCTGAAGACCGCGCTGAAAGCTTCGGGCACGACGCTCGAGAAGGCCGTGGCGAAGGTCGTGAAGGAGAGCTGGGTCGCGAACAAGCAGGTGGTGTTCGGTGGGGACAACTACTCCGAGGAGTGGCACAAGGAAGCCGAGCAGCGGGGGTTGGCCAACCTGCGCACGACGCCGGACGCACTGCCGTGGCTCGTGGATAAGCAGACGGTGGCGGCGTTCAAGAAGTACAAGGTGCTCTCAAAGCGCGAGCTGGAGTCGCGGTTGGAGGTGTTCACCGAGCAGTACGCGGTGAAGATCAACATCGAGGCCGAGACGGCGGCGCAGATCGCGCGCACGATGCTGCTGCCGGCGGCGGTGAGGCACCTGAACGAGCTGAGAGCGACGGGCCTGGGTGAGCTCGTGGCCGAGGTGGAGCCGCTCGTGAAGGAGTTCCACTACGCGCTCGTCAAGCTCGAGGACGCCAACCTCAGCGACAACCAGCCCGACAGCTCGGCGATAAAGTGGGCGACCTACATGCGCGACCGCGTGATCGTCGCGATGGACGACGTGCGCGAGGTGGCCGACCGCCTGGAGAAGCTGGTCGCCGACGACCTGTGGCCGCTGCCCAAGTACTCGGAGATGCTGTTCATCAAGTAAGCATCGCCGAGCATGGCGGCGGGAGACTGGATAGCCCCGCGGCGGCAGGGGCTCTTGTCGCGTTGTATTGCCCATACGGCATGCCCCACGCGCGCGCGTGCGCGGGACCACGCTCTGTTTGTTAACTCTCCGCACGCGCGCGCGGTGCACCTCTCAACGCAGCACCGACACCCACCCCGACCAAACCTTCTCATAGGCGTGTCAAGGTTGAGGGATCGCTGCTAGCATCCGAGCCGATGGGGACTCGCGACTACCTACAGGCGGTGCGCAGCAAAGTCGTGGTGTACGACGGCGGCATGGGCGCGACGCTCGAGCAGTTCGAGTTGACCGCCGAGGACTACGGCGGCCTGCAGGGCAAGTGCCACGAGGCGCTTGTGCTCAACCGCCCGGACGTGATCGAGGGCGTGCACGCCTCGATGCTCGAGGCGGGGGCGGAAGTCGTGGAGACCGACACGTTTCAGGCCTCGCGCCTGAAGCTCGACGAGTGGGGATTGGCCGACTACACGGTCGAGGTCAACACCAAGGCGGCGGAAATCGCGCGCAAGGCCGCCGGAGAGAGTCGCTTCGTGGCGGGCTCGATCGGGCCGACCGGGTTCCTACCCGCGTCCGAAGACCCGACGCTCGGACAGATCTCCTTCGGGGAGCTCGTCGAGGTGTTCACCGAGCAGGCGGAGGGACTTATAGATGGAGGGGTCGATCTACTGATAATCGAGACGGCCCAGGACATCCTCGAGGTCAAGGCCGCGGTGTTCGGCGCCCGGGCGGCGTTCAAGAGCAGCGGCAAGACGCTCCCGATCCACGCGTCCGTGTCCCTGCTGCCCAACGGAGGCAAGATGCTGCTCGGAACCGACATCTCCGCGGTGTTGTGCACGCTCGAGGCTCTCAAGGTGGACGTGATCGGGCTCAACTGCTCTACGGGCCCGCAGGACATGCGCGACGCGATCCGCTTTCTCGGCGAACACTGCCCTGTGCCGGTCGCGTGCATCCCCAACGCCGGCCTGCCACTCCAGGGACCCGACGGCGAGACGATCTTCCCGGAGGAGCCGGAGCCGCTTGCGGAGGCGCTGGAGGAGTTCGTCGAGCGCTACGGCGTGGGTGTGGTGGGTGGCTGCTGCGGCACTACGCCCGACCACATCCGGGCGATCGCCGAGCGTGTGGGCCCACGCAACATGAAGACGCGCCCCGCGCCGCGGCCGGTTGGGCGGGCTCCTCATCTCTCGTCCATGATCGCGGCCACAGCGCTCGTGCAGGAGCCGCGCCCGACCATGGTCGGCGAGCGCGTGAACAGTCAGGGATCGCGCAAGGCCAAGGAGCTGCTGCTCGCCGACGACTACGACGGGCTCGTGCGGATCGCCGAGGACCAGGTGGCCGGCGGCGCGCACGTGCTCGACCTGTGCGTGGCGCTCACCGAGCGCGTCGACGAGGACGAGCAGATGCGATTGCTCGCAAAGCGCATCTCGCTCACCCAGGAGCCCCCGATCCAGATCGACTCGACCGAGCCGGAGGTGATCGAACGGGCGCTCGAGCAGATCCCGGGCAGAGCGATCGTCAACTCGGTCAACCTCGAGGCGGGCCGCGACAAGCTCGACCGCGTGGTGCCGGTCGCGCTCGCGCATGGCGCGGCACTGATCGCGCTCACGATCGACGAGGTGGGGATGGCAAAGACCGCCCAGCGCAAGGTCGAGATCGCGCGGCGCATCCGCGACCTGTGCTGCGAGGAGCACGGCCTTGACCCGCGGGTGCTGATCTTCGACTGCCTCACGTTCACGCTCACGACCGGCGACGAGGAGTGGCGACCCTCGGCGGTCGAGACGATCGAGGGCATCAGGCGGATCAAGGCCGAGATCCCCGACGTGAAGACGTCTTTGGGCGTATCGAACGTGTCCTTCGGCGTCTCCTCCGGTGCGCGCGCGGTGCTCAACTCGGTCTTCCTGCACCACTGCGTGGAGGCGGGGTTGGACCTGGCGATGGTCAACCCCAACCACATCGTCCCCTACTCCGAGATCTCAGACGAGGAGCGCGAGCTGGCGGACGACCTCGTGTTCAACCGCCGCGAGGACGCCCTGGAGCAGTTCATCGGGCACTTCGAGTCAAAGGGCGAGGAGGAGGCGCAGACAAGCGCCAACCCCACGGAGGGGATGGAGCCGGAGGAGGCGCTTCACTTCCACATCCTGCGCCGCCGCAAGGAGGGGGTCGAGGACTGGATCGACGCATCCGTGAAGAAGATCGGCGCGGTGCCGACGCTCAACGACGTGCTGCTGCCCGCTATGAAGGAGGTCGGCGACAAGTTCGGCGCCGGCGAGCTGATCCTGCCGTTCGTGCTCCAGTCGGCCGAGGTCATGAAGAAGGCGGTTGCGCGCCTGGAGCTCTATCTGGACAAGATCGAGGGCTATACAAAGGGCACCGTCGTGCTGGCGACCGTGTTCGGCGACGTGCACGACATCGGCAAGTCGCTCGTGAACACGATCCTCACCAACAACGGCTACACGGTGATCGACCTCGGCAAGCAGGTGCCGATCCAAACCATCCTCGACGCCGCCCGGGAGCACGAGGCGACGGCGATCGGCTTGAGCGCACTGCTCGTGTCCACAAGCAAGCAGATGCCGGCGTGCATCCAGGAGCTTCACTCCAAGGGGATGCGCTACCCGGTGTTGATCGGAGGCGCCGCCATCAACCGCGCCTTCTCATATCGCGCGCTGTACCCCGGCGGCAGGGAATCCGACGAGCAGTACGAGCCGGGCGTGTTCTACTGCAAGGACGCCTTCGAGGGACTGTCGGTGATGGACCAGCTGATCGACGCCGACTCCCACAACGCGCTGCTCGAGAAGCTCAGGACCGGCGCAACCGAGTTTCGGGCAAAGGGCGAGGCGCCGGTGGAGGAGCTCAATTTCGCCGATGACACAGTGCGCTCTGACGTGCGTGTGAACGTGTCCATTCCCTCCCCTCCGTGGTGGGGTGTGCAAGAGGTGCCGGTCGACATGGACGAGGTGTACTCGCACCTCGACACGCATGTGCTGTTCAAGCTGCACTGGGGCGGCAGGGGCGTCAAGGGCGAGGCGTGGCGCAAGCTCCTAGACGAGGACTTCCGCCCGCGACTGGAACGCATGTGGGCCGATCAGGACTACCTGCGCCCGCGCGCCCTGCTGGGCTTCTTCCCCTGCTACGCGCAGGGCAACGACATCGTGGTACTCGACCCGCGCGTGAGCGGCAGGCCGGGCGCAGTGCTCGACGCGGGCGCGAGCGATGGCGGCGCGGAACTGGACCCGGCCGACCCGGCCAGCGAGCTGACGCGCTTCGTGTGCCCGCGCCAGCCCAAGGGCGACCGCATCTGCCTGGCTGACTTCTTCCGTCCAGGGGAGGCGGGTGGGGACCCATCGAAGGGCAAGCCGCCCGCGGAGCTGGATGTGATCGCCGTGCAGGCGGTGACGGTTGGCTCGGAAGTGACCGAGCTGATGGCCAAGCTGGAGACCGATGGCGAGTTCGCCGAGCAGCTGTTCGTGCACGGCCTCGGCGTGCAAACGGCCGAGGGATTGGCCGAGTGGCTGCACTGGCGCGTGCGCGAGATGCTCTCGATTCCGGCGACGCAAGGCCGACGGTATTCGTGGGGCTACCCCGCCGTGCCCGAGCAGGCCGAGCACCTCAAGGTCGAGAAGCTGCTCGGCCTCGATCGGATCGGCATGACGATCTCAGACGGCTACGCCCCGATCCCCGAGCAGTCCACGCTCGCGCTCATCGCCCACCACCCCCAGGCGATCTACTTCGGCACACGCCAGGGGCGGCTCCTTCCGGACGGCTCGCCTGACGACGTGATCAAGGGCTCAGATCGCGACCCATCCCTATCAAGGCCTGCTTCTGTGGACGCGACAAGCGCTTGATGCGCAGCTCCTCGCGCATGGCGGCGCCGCGATCCGGCATCGTCCACGCCGCCGCCAGCTCGACCGGCAACCTGCTGGCGGTGTAACGACTCGCCTTGCCGGCCGCATGCGTGGCCAGGCGTTTCGTCAGATCATTGGTCCAACCTGTGTAGAGCGAGCCGTCGCGGCAGCGCAGCATGTAGACCCAAGCGTTGGTCATCAATGCCAATTCTGCGCCGCCGTCGCAGCTCCTGCGAGCCGGTGCGCCTCAGGGCTGGACCTGCGAGGGCGCGCGGCGCGAAGAAGCCCGCCTGCCCGCCGCGTGGGGCGTCCCCGGCAACGGTCCCAGCTTCACCGGCGAGGCGTGCATCGTGCGCAGGCGCACGTCCTTCCAGGACAGTCCCTCGCTGACGAGGGCGGGCGTGCCCATGATGACGGCGGTTGCCACCTCGACGGCCTGCAACACGATCCCGTAGGCGAGCGCGTCGGCCGTTCCGACGTGATAGGCGCCGGCGAGCACCGCCACGCACGCCGCCTGGAACACGCCGACGTTGGCCGGCGTGGCTGGGACGACCGCGGTGACGTTGACCGCGAACAGCACCGCGGCGGCAGCGCCGAAGCCCGTCTTGCCGTCGAGCCCGAGCGCCAGCAGCAAGAGCCAGCAGGAGAGCCATTGCAATCCCCATGCCGACAACTGCAAGAGCGTGGCCATAGAGGCCTGGCGCGGGTTGCGGAACACGCTCAGGCCGGCAC
>JBARJU010000301.1:0-2655 GCA_049800435.1 Solirubrobacteraceae bacterium | reverse complement strand
GGCTTGGGCGGCGCCGCCTGTGCGGCGCGACGCGGCGTGAGTGGTGTGACGGGCGCCTCAAGAGGGCGCCCCCGGCGATCGTCGTGCGCGGCGTGTTCGAGCTGGGTCGCTTGATTTTGGGGAGGGGTTCGTTCTTGGGGGGCCAACTCGGCCGGTGGCGCTGGCGCGAGGGCGGCGATCGTGGTGTGGCCGTCGGCGAGTCGCCGCCCCTCGGTAAGGACCTCCTCCAGGCGCAGCAGCACGACCGTGATGTTGTCCTTGCCGCCCGCGGCGTTGGCGGCGGCGATCAATGCCTCGCCGGCCTCGCGCAAGTGCTCATGGGAGCTCAGGACGTCGAGCAACTCCTCCTCTCCGAGCATCGTCGTGAGACCGTCGCTACAGAGCAGGTACACGTCGCCGGCGCGACCCACGAACGAGCTCACGTCGACCTCCACCGTCGCCTCCGGGCCGAGCGCACGGGTAATCACCGAGCGTTGCGGGTGCTCCTCGGCTTCCTGCGGCGTGAGCCGTCCCTGGCGGATCAACTCGTCGACCAGCGAGTGATCGTCGGTCAAGCGCAGCAAGTCCCCCTCGCGCAGACAGTAAGCGCGCGAATCCCCCACATGAGCGACCGTCACATCCTGTTCGCCCACATATACGGCAGTGATCGTGGTGCCCATGCCGGCGTGCTCGACATTGGTGCGCGAGAGCTCGTTGATGCGCGCATTGGCCTGCTCCACCTGAGCGACGAGGCTGGCCTCGGGATTGCCGCCGTCGTGGAGACCGCCGCGGAACGTATCGACCGCGACGCTCGAGGCGACCTCCCCGGCCTGCGCGCCGCCCATGCCGTCGGCGACAACGAACAGCGGCGAGCGGACGAGCAAGGAATCCTCGTTGGCACGCCGCTGCATGCCGGTGTCGGTGCCGCACCAGTGCTCGGCGACTCTCAGCAAGTCAGTCCACCTCGAAGACGAATTCGGAGTCCCCGATGCGCACGCGATCGCCCGGGTGCAACGGCCGTGGACCGTCGAGCAGCTCCTCGTTTAGATAGGTGCCGTTGGTGGAGCCGAGATCCTCGATCACGAGGATCCTCCCCTGCTCGTACACGCGCGCGTGACGTGAGGATGCGAACGGGTCGTTGAGACGTATCTCGGCCGTGTCGCCGCGCCCGAACACGACGTCGCCGCCAAGGTCGTAGATCATCCCCGACTCGTGACCGGGAGCGCGCTCGACCACCAATCGCGGCGCGCGGCCGAGGAGATCGGCGGGACCGAACGTGGAGGCGGAGTGAAGCCCCGTGGCGTCGGCCGGCGCATTCGCCGGGTCGCCCGGGCGGGCCGGGTTTCCATCGGGATGGGTGGGACTCGACCCCCACGCCGAGCCGCTGCGCAGGTCGCGCAGGGCGCTGCGCGAGACCCACAGCAGGAACAGGTACATGACGGCGATGAAACCGAACTTCAACATGACCGAGACGGGCTCGAGGTTGTTCATGGGGCGATCTCGAAAAGCATCTCAGTCGAGCCCATCTCGATGCTGTCCCCCGAGCTCAGCTCATGGGCGCCGTGGACAGTCAGGCCGTTGACGCGCACCCCATTTGTCGACCCAAGATCCTCGATCGTCCAGCCCGAGGCGGTAGGGCGCAACTCGGCGTGGCGGCGCGAGACGCCGGAATCCTCGAGCACGATCTCACAATCGCGGCTGCGCCCGATCGTCGCGCCGCGCGGGGGCACGAGCATCCGTCTCCCGGATATCCTCAGCAGCGCTTTGGGGCGCTGGCGCGGGCTGGTCTGCTCGACAGCCTCGCGCACGCGTTGAGCGTTGCTGAAGATCATCGTGTTGCCCACCTCGGCCGGTTCCTGCATGGAGGCCTCCGCCGCCGGGGTACCGCGCGCGCCAACAGCCCCGCCGGCGATGGGGCGCTCGCGTGCATGGCGCGCGGGAGCTCGGCCCTCGCTCGGCCGCTCCGCGGCCTCCTCGCCCTCATCCCGCTCGGAGCTTGCGTGGCGCGCTTCGATCCCGAATTCGCCGAGTTGCAGCTGCTCGTCGGTGTGGAAGACGATCCGCGGACGCGTGGGGAGCGCGAGCTCCTCGCCACGAGCGTGCTCGAGCAGATAGGCGCACAACTCGTCGATCACCTCGTGCTCGACGCCCTCGTAGCGCGCGCGATCGCGCGGAGAGAGCCACACCGAGTACTCGCTGGGCGCATACACGCGCGAGACCGATGCGGTCTTGTTCTCGTCCATCTCGCGTGCGAGCTTGCGCGCGAGCTCCATCGGACGCACCTCGGATTTAAACACGCGTCCGAAGGTGCCCTCGACGAGGCCGGCGATCATGTTCTCCAGTGTCCTCAGGGCATTCATATCGCGGGTCGCCTCAGCCTGGCCGCGGCGGTTCTGTCCACTCTACGGGCCACGTGCGACGGGGATGTGCGAACAGTTGTACCGAAACGGCAAAACCGCCTCGCGCGAGGCGGCTGTATGGGGTCTCCGACGGTGGAGGCGAGCGCGCCGGGCCCGTCTACACCGGCCCCCGCAACGCGCGCGCGCAGACGGCCAGCGCGCAGCCAAGGACCGCTCCAAGCAGCGCGCCACGCGGGCTTGGCTGACTCGTGTGTGCGAGCAGCGCGCGGTCGAGCAGCGGCACCGAGGCGAGCAGCGCGACCGTCCACGCGACGGC
>JBARJU010000300.1:0-4081 GCA_049800435.1 Solirubrobacteraceae bacterium | reverse complement strand
CGCGGACGCGCTCCTCGAGCGCTCGACCGCTCCCGCGGAGATGGTCCGCGGCGCGCGCGCCGTGCTGCGTCGACCCAGGCGGGCGCTCGCTCGCGTGAAGGACACCGTCGTCGGTGTGGGAGCCACGACGCTCGCCGGGATCAATGCCCCCGCGCCCCCGAGTCCACTCAACGTGGACATAACCTCCCACCGACGCTACACGTGGGTGGACGGCGATCTGGCGCAGTTCAAGGCGATCAAGAACAAGCTTGGCGGCACGCTCAACGACGTGGTGCTGGCCGCGGTGAGCCTCGCGCTGGGACGCCACCTGCGCGGGCAGGGCTATGACACCGAGGGGCTTGTGCTGAAGGCGATGGTGCCCGTGTCGGTGCGCGCCGACATCGATAGGGATGCCCACCCACCCGCCCTGGGCAACAAGGTGGCAGCGATGTGGGCGCCGCTGCCCGTCGGGGTCGTCGACCCGGCTGAGTGCCTCGCGCTAGTGCACCAGGAGATGGACCACCTGAAGCACTCGGGCCAGGCCGTGGGCGCCGAGGCGCTCACGAACCTCGCGGGCTTTGCCCCGCCGACGATCCTAAGCCAGGCCGCGCGATTGCAGGCGCGCCAGCGCTTCTTCAACCTCGTCGTCACGAACGTGCCCGGCCCCCAGTTCCCGCTGTATCTGCTCGGGCGGCGCCTGAAGGCGCTGTACCCGGTCGTGCCGCTCGCGCGACGCCAGGCGCTGGGAGTCGCTGTGATGAGCTATGACGGCCATCTCGGCTTCGGCTTGATCGCCGACTACGACGCGCTTCCCGAGCTCGAGACGATCGCAAGCGAGCTGGAGCGCTCGATCGCCGCGCTTGCGGCCGCGGCGGGCGTGGGCGCCCGCCCGAGGCCGGCGCGGCGTGCGCGCGCGGCGGCAACGCCCGCGTGACACACGCTAAGGGCCGAAGGTGAGAGCCGGCTTGCGCCTGGCGCTCTGCCAGATCAACCCGACGCTCGGCGATCTTGGGGGCAACGCGAAGCTCATAAGCGCCGGCATCGAAGCGGCCAAGCGTGCCGATGCGGAGCTTGTGCTGTTCCCCGAGCTCGCGCTCACGGGCTACCCGCCGGAGGACCTGCTGCTGCGCGAGCATTTCCTGACGGACACCGGCGCGATGCTGGAGCAACTCGCCGGCGCCACACACGGGATCGTGGCGATCGTGGGTTTTCCCGAGCGCATCGCCGGCGCCGTGCGGGGACCGGCTCCGGGGTCGCCGGGACCGGTCACGACGGTCGTGCACAACTCGGCGGCGGTGCTCGTCGAGGGCTCGGTGCAGAGTGTGTATCGCAAGGTTCACCTGCCCAACTACGGCGTGTTCGACGAGCAGCGCTACTTCAAGTCCGGCGAGCCCGGTGGCACAACGATCGACGTGGGCGCCCACCGGGTCGGCGTTACGGTGTGCGAGGACCTATGGGTCGCCGGCCCTCCCGCCTCCGCGGAGGCGCAGACCGGGGCGAGCCTGATCGTGAACATCTCCGCCTCGCCCTATCACGCCGGCAAGGGCCTTGAACGCGAGCGCCTGTTTGCCGAGCGCGCTCGGGAGACCGGCGCCCACATAGCGTTCTGCGCGATGGTGGGCGGGCAGGACGAGCTCGTCTTCGACGGCCACTCGTTCGTGCTCGACCCCTCCGGCGAGACGATCGCTCGTGGGGCGCAGTTCGAGGAGGACATGCTGATCTGCGACGTCGAGCTTTCCGCGGCGGCCCCCTCACGCACGCGCGTGGGGCAAGCCATTTCGGGGACCACCCAACCAGGCTCGCCCGCGAGCGAGCCGACGCCGACGGCGAGCCAACCCAGCGGAGGCGCCCCCCACACGCGTGTGGGGCAAGCGATTTTGGGGACCACACAACCCGGCTCGCCCTTGCGCGCGCCGATCTCCTCGCTGGAGCAAGAGGTCTACGAGGCTCTGCTGCTGGGCCTGCGCGATTACGTCGAGAAGAACGGCTTCGGCGCGGTGGTGCTCGGGCTCTCTGGCGGAATCGACTCGGCGTTGGTGGCGTGCCTGGCCGCGGACGCGCTCGGACCCGAGCGTGTGAACGTGGCGATCATGCCCTCGCCCTACTCCTCCTCGGCGACGCAGGACGACGCGCGCGCTCTCGCACGGGCCCTCCAGCTGAGCACGCACCAGCTTCAGATCGAGCCCGTCATGGACGCCTACGCGCAGACGCTGAGCGCGGACTTCGAGGGATTGCACGAGGACCTGACCGAGGAGAACCTGCAGGCGCGCATCCGTGGCAACCTGTTGATGGCGCTGTCCAACAAGTTCGGCTGGCTCGTGCTCGCCACCGGCAACAAGTCGGAGATGTCAGTCGGGTACACCACGCTGTACGGTGACTTGGCGGGCGGGTTTGCCGTCATCAAGGACGTGCCAAAGACGCTCGTGTATCGGCTGGCGCATTGGCGCAACTCTCCCGCCACGGCAGCAGGGCGCGTGAGCGGGCGAGCGCATGCGCCAATCCCGACTTCGATCCTCGAGCGTGCCCCGTCCGCCGAGTTGCGCGAGCAGCAGACCGACCAGGATTCGCTGCCACCGTACGAGGTGCTCGACCGCATACTGCACGGGTATGTCGAGCTTGACCGCAGCCGTGAGCAGCTGGTCGCCGAAGGGCTCCCTATCGAGGACGTGGAGCGGGCCACGCGGCTCGTGGATCGGGCCGAGTACAAGCGCCGTCAGGCCCCTCCCGGGATCAAGATCACCGAGCGAGCGTTCGGACGCGACAGGCGCATGCCGATTACGAACGCTTACCGCGGCTGAGCGGTAGAGCTCGCCGATACTCTGCCTCGCATGATCGGCAGGAGCTCGCTTGCGCATTCTCCGGTGTTGGGCGCAAGCTGTCCGTGGACCGCGCGAGCTCGCCCGCGCATGGCCGTGGCCGGTGCCGCGCTCGCGCTGTGCGCGCTGGCGCTCGGCTCCTGCGGTGACACCCTCCAGGACCAACCGATTGGCCCGACACCGCTTGAGACTGTGATCGTCAAGAGCGGATTCCCCGTCTACTGGCTTGGGCTGCGGTTCAAGGACATGCAGATAACGAATGTGACGATCGACCCAGCGGAAGCGGTCACGATCCGCTACGGGGACTGCGTGCTCGGCGGCCAGTACACCTGCGTGCCACCGATCTCGATCGTGAGCTCGCCCGACAACAGCTTCATCCCGGGCGGGAGCGCCGCTGAGGGGTCGCTGGCGGTGAGGGGAGCGAGCGCGAGTGTGGCCAAGGGCGGCGCAACGCTCGCGATCCCGACGGGAGGGATCGTGGTGAGCGTGTATGCGCGCAGCCCCTCGCTCGCCCGCGAAGCCGCCGCGGCGATGGCTCCGCTCAACAAGGTCGGGCTGCCGGGCGCGCCTCTGCCGGCAGCCATGGCCGACACCGGCATTGACCGCGTGCCGCTGCCAAGCGAGGTTCCCGCGGGCGTGAGCGTGCCGCGCCCGCGAGGGGAATAGCCGCTCAGCCGGGCAGCGGCCGCACGGCGATCGTCATACGCGTGAGCGCGCAGGTGCGACCGCTGTCGTCGCTGAACGTGACATCCCACATCCAGGTGGTGCGCCCTCGGTGGACGCGAGTGGCATGGGCATGGACCGTGCCCGCGGTCATTGGGCGCAGGAAGCTCGTGTTGTTGGACATGCCCATCGCGACGTTGCCTTCGTCGATCGCTGTCAGACCGGTGGCGATCGAGGCGATCGACTCGGCGATCGAGGCATACAGCCCACCGTGCACCAGGCCCGCCGGCTGCTTGTGCTGCTCGCCGACCACGACCCGGGCGCGCACCTCGCTGTCGGTCATCTCCAGCAACTCGAGCCCGTAGTGACGGTCGAAGCCCCCCAGGTGTTCGTTGATCTGGGCGGGAGTGGGGATTGGCATCGGGCGGCCACGATAGCCTAAGCACCGTTGGCGGCGTTCGTGAGAGCGTGGGCGGCCAACATCGACATGAGCTACCTAGACCGACTGCCACCCGACCAGAGCGCCGTGCTATCGCTGGTGCTCGATCGGGGTAAGAGCTACGCGGAGGTGGCGACACTGCTCGCGATCCCCGAGAGCACGGTGCGCGACCGCGCCCACGCGG
>JBARJU010000299.1:0-2205 GCA_049800435.1 Solirubrobacteraceae bacterium | reverse complement strand
CGCGCGAGGATGTTGACGCGACGCTTGAGGCCGCCGCCGAGGTGGCTCGCGAGGCGGGGGTCGCTGTGACCGTCTATCCACGCCAGGGCGACCCGGCCGATGCGATCCTCGACGTCGCCGAAGAGCGAGAGGCGGACCTGATCGTGGTCGGCAACAAGGGGATGACGGGCGCCAAGCGGTTTCTGCTGGGGTCCGTGCCGAACAAGGTCTCCCATCACGCGCCCTGCTCGGTGTTGATCATTCGTACGACCTGAGCGGGCTCAGGGCGGTTCAGAGCGCTCTGCGATCCCCGGCGACTTCTGCCATGTGCGCAGCTAGGTTTAGCCATATACGCATTTGACTTTCGCCATGTGCGCAGCTAGGTTTAGCCATATGCGCAGCTGATTTTCGCCATTTGCGCTAGCCATATCCACCAGAAGCGCCCGCCGGAGGGACCGTGGCCCAGACTGTTCCACGCAAGGCAAGACAGCTCATACTCGACGCGCTCGGTGACACGCGCGTCGTGTTCGTCTCGGGCGCGCGGCAAGTCGGCAAGAGCACGCTCACCCGCGACATCGCCTCCAACGAGCACCCCGCGATCGTCGTCAGCCTCGACCAGGAGCCTCCGTTGCGGGCCGCGCGCGCGGATCCGGCGGGGTTTCTTGCAGGCTTCGACGCTCCGCTGCTGATCGACGAGATCCAGCGGGCGCCTGGACTGCTGCTCGCAATCAAGGATCAAGTCGATCGCGATGGGCGACCCGGTCGGTTCCTGCTTACGGGCTCTGCTGACGTGTTCGCATCGCACAAGGTCCACGACGCTCTAACTGGTCGCATGGAGACGATCGAACTATGGCCACTCGCCCAAGCAGAGCTCCACGAATCCAGCGCCAACGCTGTAGACGCCTTCATGTCCGGTTGCGTCCCACACATTCACGACGCACCCGTGGGTCGTGATTCCTTCAGTCACATCGTGGCGGCCGGCGGCTATCCGGAGGCTCGCCTGCGCCCGCCCGGGCGGCGGCGCGACCGCTGGTTCGCAAACTACCTGAGAGACAGCCTCACGAGGGACATGCGTGAAATCAGCGACGCACTGAAGCTTTCGGAGATGCCTCGCCTGATACGTCTCCTCGCCTCCCAGTCGGCCGGCGAGTTGGTCTATCGCAACCTGGCCGCCAAGCTCGACCTCACCCACGCCACGGTCAAGACCTACACGAGTCTGCTCGAGGCGGTGTTCTTCGTGCGACTCCTGCCCGCTTGGCGTCCCGGGATGGGGGCCCGCGAGGTCCGGGCACCGAAGGCGTATATCGTGGACTCTGGGCTGCTGGTCCATCTGCTCGGCGCCGACGAGAGGAGGATCGCCGGGGACGATCAGGTCACCGGAAAGGCGCTTGAGAGCTTCGTGGCGATGGAGCTGCTGCGATTGGCGGACTGGGCCCAAACCGAAGTGCGCCTCTACCACTATCGCCAGGGCCGCGAGGAGATCGATCTCATCCTGGAGAGCCGCTCGGGCGACATAGCCGCAGTCGAGGTCAAGGCATCGGCGACGGTCGGGCCGAGAGATGCTTCGACGATCGCCAAGCTCCGCGATGCCCGTGGCGAGCGCTTCAAGGCTGGTGTTGTGATCTACACCGGCGCGCAGACGGTGCCGCTCGGCAAGCGGATCTGGGCGCTGCCGGTTAGTGGGTTGTGGGACGCGTCGGTGGGTGTGGCGAGATAGTGGTCGCCGCGGGTGCTGTGAGGGGAGGTGAGGTCGCGACGGTGTGAGGTCGCGATCACCTTTCGCGCGCCAACCATGTCACTTGGCTCATGCCAATGACATTATGTGCACTGAGCGATCAGATACCGCTGAAGAGCAGTGCCGTCAGCTTGGCACCGTTCCAGGAGATCCCGTGCGAGGCCTTCATAGCCGAGGGCACTCGCGCGGCCCGGCGACTCGTGTGAAACAAGTGTCGACCGACACGTAGGACAGCTGCACGGAAGGCTTTTCGTCGGCTGCGTTGCCGCTCCACGTCTGAGCGGTAAGCGTCAGGGGAATCGCTTCGTCTTCTTTGACGCTTCGCGCGAGCCCCTGAAGTCGAGCGCGCCCGGGCCCTTGTTATGCCGCGACGCGCCAGAGGACCTGGAGTGGGCGGTCAACCCGCGCGAGGATGTTGACGCGACGCTTGAGGCCGCCGCCGAGGTGGCTCGCGAGGCGGGGGTCGCTGTGACCGTCTATCCACGCCAGGG
>JBARJU010000298.1:0-15696 GCA_049800435.1 Solirubrobacteraceae bacterium | reverse complement strand
GTGCTTGCGCGACCGATGAGGATCGGAGCGGGCCCGACGCGCTTCTGCGCGCTGGCCGCCGCGCTTGCGAGCAGCGCACGCCGCGCCCGGGTTATCGATGCTCGGGAGGCGCGCCGCTATCTCGCCGCTAGGCCGGTGAACCTGCTCGGCTTTCGCGAGGAGACGGCGGCACTGGTCGAGCCGCTCGAGCGGCTCGGCGTGCGCACGCTGGGAGAACTGTGTGAAATAGATCCCACCCACCCCCGCGACGCTCTCGCCGACCGTTTTGGCGAGGCGGGGCTCGTCGCACATCGTCTGGCCGGCGGCGATGACTGGCCGCTCGTGCCACGCGACGCGAAGGAGTCGCTCGAGGAGTCCTTGGATGTGGGGGATGCCGGAAGTGGGGAGATGCTGCAACGCGTGCTGGGGGTGCTCGTCGATCGGCTGCTCGCGCGCTCAGAGCGTCGCGGCCGGAGCCTGCGGGCGGTCGTTCTCTCGGCGCGCCTGGAGGGGGGCGGGACCTGGCGCGAGCTGGTGGTATTCCGCCAGGCGCTCAGCGACGCACAGCGCGTGAGGTTGGCACTGTCGCTGCGCCTGCCGTTGCTCCCGGCCCCCGCCGAGTCGCTGCGCCTGGGGGTGGAGCGCTTCGGCCCAGCAAGCGGGGAGCAACACACGCTGCTCGAGCAGAGCAAGCAGGCACGGCGCGAGCGCCTGGGGGAGGCCGTCAACCAGGTGCGCACGGTGGCTGGTCACGACGCCGCGTTGCGCGCCGTGTGCATCGACCCATGCTCGCGCGTGCCCGAGCGTCGGGTCGTGCTCACGCCTCTGCCGGGATGAGCCGCTGGCGTGTTCAGAGTTCGTCCCGGTCGGCTCCCAGATGAGTAGCCCGCGCGTCAACTCTGCTGTCGGAACGGACCGTCCGCGTGCCCTGAACCTGCCTCGCCCGGCGCGAGTCCGCTCGCGGAGTGGAGCTCCTTATGAGGTGAACGGCGAGCGGATAGACGCGGTGCGCGAGTCGTGGCTTGTGGAGGACCGCTGGTGGACCGACCGTCCTCTGCGGCGCCGCTACTGGGAGGTGGTGAGCGTGCGCGGACGCAATCTGGTCGTCTTCCACGACCTGACCGCGGACGGATGCGGTTCCCCGGGTGGCTGGTTCACCCAGGGTTCGTGATATGGAGGGAACACCGCCATATGTGGAGCTGCACTGCCATTCGGCGTATTCGTTCCTGGACGGGGTGTCGCAGCCCGAAGAGCTGGCGCACAGCGCGGCCGATCTCGGGCACATCGCGCTGGCGCTCACCGACCACAACTCCGTGTCCGGCTCGATGGAGTTCGCCCGGGCCGCCACTGACACCGGCGTGCGGGCGATCCACGGAGCCGAGATCGACCTCCGCGATGGCCGTCACCTGACGTTGCTCGTGCGCGATGCGCGCGGGTGGAGCAACCTGTGCCGGATCGTCACGGACGCCCATGCCCACACGCGCGATGGCACGGGGCGCGAGCGCACGGAGCCCTCGGTGAAGCCGCAAACGGTGCTGGAGCACTCCGAGGGGCTCGTGTGCCTGACGGGCTGCGCTGGGCACGGCGTGCACGACGAGCCCACGGCGCGACGGCTGCTCGAGGCATTCGGCCCCGAGCGGCTGCGCGTGGAGCTTCAACGCCCCTGCGGCCGCTATGACCGGGCTCGCAACCGGGCGCTCGCTGCGCTCGCCCGGCGGCTGGGGGTGGCGTGCGTTGCCACGGGGAACGTACACGCCCACGCGCGCTCGCGCGCAGAGTTGCAGGACGCCTTCGTGGCGCTCCGCCACCATCTGACGCTCGATGCCTCAGAGCCGCTACGGCGTGGCAATCGCACGCATGCGATGAGCACCCCCCAGGCTATGACCGGGCGCTTCGCCGATCATCCCGATGCGGTGCGCGAGACGCTGTGCCTGTCCGAGCAGTTCACGTTCGACCTGAGGCGTGACCTCGGCTACAGCTATCCGGGCTCGGAGGACGAGAGCGCGCCGCGGCGCCTGGCCGAGCTTTGCTGGGCGCGTCTTGAGGATCGCTATGGGGGAGATGCCGTTCACGCGGAGGCACAAGCGCGCCTGCACGAGGAGCTGCACGTGATCGACCGTCTCGGCCTGGCGGGCTTTTTCCTGCTCCACCACGATATGCTCGAGCTCGCACGAGAGGTAGCGGTGCAGGTGCGAGGGGTGGGCGGGATCGGTTCACCGCGCGCGCTGCTGGCTCCCGGCCGCGGACGCGGCTCCTCGGTGTCCTCGATCGTGTGTTATCTGACCGGCCTCTCGCACATCGACCCGATCGCAAACGGGCTGCTGCTCGGGCGCTTCCTACACGAGGACCTGCGCGGCCTCCCCGACATCGACCTAGACTTCCCGCGCGACATACGCGAGTTGTTGATCCCGCGCGTGCACGAGCGCTATGGGCGCGATCGGGCCGCGCTGGTGGCGGCCTTCCCGACGTTTCGCGGGCGCGGGGCGATCCGCGAGCTGGGCAAGGTCCTGGGACTGCCCCCCGGTGAGATCGAGCGCGTGGCACGTATGGCCGATAGTCATAGGGGCGATGTGGAGCGCGATATCCTCGCCGCCGGCGAGGCCCTCCCCAAGCGCTCTACACGTTGGCAATGGCTTGCGCGACTGGTTGGCGAGGCCTATGGCCTGCCCCGCCATCTCTCCCAGCACTCGGGCGGGATGGTGATCTCCACGAGGCCCTTGATCGACTGCTGCCCGGTGGCCCCCTCGGCGATGGAGGGCAGGCAGATGGTTCAGTGGGACAAGGATTCCTGCGCGGACGCCGGCTTTCTGAAGATCGACCTGCTGGGGCTCGGGATGCTCTCGGCGGTTGAACGCTGCGTTGATCTGGTCGCGAGCGCTCACGGTAAGCGCATCGACCTGTCGCGCATACCGTTCGACGAGCCCGAAACCTTCGAGGCGATTCGCGCGGCGGACACGGTCGGGGTGTTCCAGATCGAGAGCCGCGCCCAGATGCAGTCGCTCAGGCGAACGCTTCCGATGAATCTCGACGACCTGACCGTGCAGGTGGCGATCGTGCGTCCCGGGCCGATCCAGGGCGGGGCGATCAACCCCTACATCGAGCGCCGTGGACGATTGCGCGAGGACCCCGACTATGAGATTCCCTACGAGCATCCGTCGCTACAGCCGGTACTCGAGAGCACGCTTGGCACGATCATCTTTCAGGATCAGGTGATGCAGGTGGCCGAGGCCTTCGCGGGCTTCTCCCCCGGTGAGGCCGATGGACTACGCCGGGCGATGAGTCGCAAGCGCTCCCAGGAGGCGATGCAGCGCCATCGCGAGCGATTCATCGCAGGCGCTATGCGCCACTCCAGCGCCGACGCTCCGACGGCGGAGCGTGTGTGGGAGATGGTTGCGGGCTTCGCGGGCTTCGGCTTTCCCAAGGCTCACGCCGCCGCCTTCGGCCTGCTCGCCTATCAGTCGACGTGGTTGCGAGTCCACTATGGGCCCGAGTTCCTGTGCGCCCTGCTCAACGAGCAGCCGATGGGCTTCTACGCCCCCGACAGCCTGGTGCACGAGGCGCAGCGACGCGGGATCTCGGTGCTGGGACTCGACGTGAACGCCTCTGGGGTGCAGTGCACGGTGGAGGCGGTCGAGCGGGACGGGCGGGATGAGGTTGTGCGGGTCGATGAAGGAAAGTGCGCGGCCGCTACCGGGCTGGGTGTACGTCTCGGCTTGGCCTATGTCAAGGGCGCGGCCGCCGAGGAGGTGCGCGAGCTCGTGGCCGAGCGAGAACGAGGAGGTACGTTCCGTGACCTGGGCGATCTCGCGGCGCGGACGGCGACGCGTCGTGGCACGCTCGAGCAGCTTGCCTGGTCGGGTGCCTGCGACAGGCTCGTGAAGGTGAGCGCCGCTGATGATCGGGGCGGACGGTTGGCTCTCGCCTCAAGCGGCGACGCCGGCTCGGGATCGGCCGAGAGCCGGCTGCGCGCGCGCAGACGCCAGGCCCTGTGGCAGCTTGGGATCGCCTCTCCGGGAAAGTTCATCGAGGAGGGAGTGCAACTCGCGCTGCCGATTGAGCTACCCAAGACGCCCAGCTTGCGCCCGCTCGACCGCTGGCAGCGACTGCTCGCCGACTATGCCACGAGCGGGGTGACGGTGGAGGATCACACGATGGCGGTCCTGCGTCCGCGTCTGTCGGTCTCGATGTTGGCGACCAGTGCTCAGCTGGCCCGCATGCCTCACGGCTGCTCGGTGGCGGTGGCCGGCATGGTAATCGCCCGCCAGCGACCGGGAACGGCCAAGGGGACGATGTTCCTGCTGTTCGAGGACGAGTGGGGCACCATCAACCTGATCGTGCCGGGAGCGGTGTATGAGCGCCACCGCCCCCTCGCCCGCGCCGAGCCACTGCTGCTCGCCCGCGGGCGCCTGGAGCGCTCGCCCTCGGGGGTCCTCAACGTGCTCGTGCGCGAGCTCGCGGCACTCGAGCGCTTCCTCGACCCTGTCGAAGACCAGGATGCGGGAACGAGTGGCTGGGCGCGAGTGAGCCGACTGCCGGGCGCCGGTGGCCCCCGAACGTTGGAGGCGGAGGCGTCGGAGGCGGAGAGGATGAAGGCGGGGGAGATGGAGGAGGGCAACGGCGTCGAGATGGGAGCGAACATGCGCGCGGTGGCGCCACCGGTGCAGAGCTTCGCCTCGGGACGGCGACGTTAGAGGCCGGGCGCAACGGGTACAGTCTCGTCGGTGAACTTCCGCAAGCTCGGATCGAGCGGGATCGACGTGTCGGAGATCAGCCTCGGCTCCTGGCTGACCTATTCGGGTGGCGTCGAGCGCGAGCAGGCGGAGGCCTGCGTGAGGGCGGCGTTCGAGGAGGGGATCAACTTCATCGATACCGCCAACGTCTACGGGCGCGGGGCGTCCGAGTCACTGCTCGGAGAGGCTCTGTCAGGGTATGACCGCTCCTCGTACGTGCTCGCCACGAAGGTGTACTTTCAGATGTCCGACACGGACAGGGGCCTGTCGGCCGCGCAGATCCACAAGCAGATCGATGCTTCGCTACAGCGCCTGCACACCGACTACGTAGACCTCTACCAGTGCCACCGCTACGACGAGGCGACTCCCCTGGAGGAGACGATGGCGGCGCTCACAGAAGTGGTGGAGGTCGGCAAGGCCCGCCACATCGGCTTCAGCGAGTGGCCGGTGCAGCGGATCGAGCAGTCGCTCGCGCTGCCGGGCGTCGCGAGATGGGTCTCAAGCCAACCTCAGTACTCGATGCTGTGGCGCCAGCCGGAGGCTGAGGTGATCCCGCTGTGCGAGCGCAACGACATCTCCCAGATCGTGTGGTCCCCGCTCGGCCAGGGAGTGCTCACCGGCAAGTACCGTCCGGGTGAGCAGCCGCCGGCGGACTCGCGTGCCGCGAGCGACAGCATGAGCGGCTTCATGGACCGCCTGATGCAGGACCCGGTGCTCGAGGCGGTGCAGCGCCTGCAGCCGATTGCCGAGGGCGCCGGTCTCACGATGGCCCAACTGGCGCTCGCCTGGGTGTTGCGCCAACCAAACGTCGCCTCGGCGATAGTGGGCGCGAGCCGGCCCGAGCAGGTGCGCGCGAATGCGTCCGCCTCCGCGGTGACGCTCGACGCCCAGACGCTCGCCGCGGTGGACGAGGCGCTGGGCGACGTCGTCGTCCGCTGAATCTCGCAACCGACTCGCTGTAGCGCGGGATTGCGGACACCTCTGTCTTTGCAGCGCAGGAGGTGGGTCGTAAGTTGAGTGAGATGCCAGAGAAGCTCGCGGTCTCCGTAATCACAGCCGCAGAGCTGGAGTTGGGTGTACTTCGTGCCAAGGACACCGAGACACGGCCCAGTCAGGCTGCCTTGACCGCCGACACATCCACGAGGATCTTGACCTTGGCCACGCGGGCGTAGATGCGTCCGAGGGCGTCCAGATTCCTACGACCTATCTAGTTAACATAACTTCAGTCGGGCTCAAATACCTGAGCCGGACTCGGAGGGGTCGTCTGTCGTCGGCACGTCGTTGATGGCGAGGCGCGTTCGGAGTAGTGGAATACCTTCTCTGATGTCATCGAGCAGCTTGTGGCCTCGCAGGGACTGTGCCTTGCGGAGCTTGGCTTCTTCTGAGGGCTGTTCGCTATAGGAACCGAGCATGGGCCTGCGAGTCTATCCAAGTCGATGTGGGCCTGGGATTGGAGCGCGCACGCCGACTGCTGGGAGAGTCACGGAGCGCTATCTTTCTCGCATGATTGCTCTATATGGAATGAAAGATCTGAATGCAGCCCACGACGCGCTGCATGACGCCATTCGGGCCGGGTTAGCGTTCGATGTGGTGCTTACCGATCTTGGTTGCGAAGCAGAGTTCGCGAGGGACATCTCTCGCTACAGCGCATCATGCTTTCTCGAGGTGCTATTTGACGAATTGGGGATAGATGTAGCTGAGGCTGATCTCAAAGAGTCTGAGCAGCTCGAGTATGTGCAACAGACTTGGATGGCAGGATTGCTCGTCGGCTTGTTTTTGACCGTGCCGACGGATGGTGTGACGATCCGTTTCCCTGCATTCGTTGGGGCCATGTGGAAAGCGCAAGGTGTCGGGCGGACTCTTCCGGTACAGCTTCGCGAGATCGGCCTGGACACTATGGATGCGACAGAGGCAGCCGCAACTGTTGGCGCTATGGCCCGCCGAAATGCCGGCGCCACAGAGATCCCAGTAGACGACTGGGCCGCCCTCCATGCGAGGACTTGGCTAGACGCTCTGATGGTGGCTAGGCTCATAAGGATCGGGTTTGGGGATGAAGATCAGGACAACGAGAGCGCGCTCTAGTAGTGCTTTGTCAGGTGTGCTCATATGCGCCGGGCCGGCGGACATCGCACTACGGTCGAAGCCTTGGAGTGGCTGCCGTCTTGGAAGGCGAACCTAGCGAGGAATGGGAACCCTCCACGCGGGCAGCGGTTGGGGAGCGGAATGCCTTTTGGTTTGTACTTTACGATCCGGCCGTGGATGCGTTCGTGGTAGAGCAGGTGCAGCGGCCCGAGCGTCGAGCGGAATTGTACGACTGCTACGTCGGGGGCTCCGGGAAGACTTGGTACCAGCGGGATGCGCATGTCCAGTCGTCCGCCGAACGGTGCAGGGGCGGGGAGCACCACGGCAGGGAAAACGATTTGGGCACTGACAGGTGTGGAGCCGGCGGCGTAGATGAGTAGCGCCAGGTGCCTTTCGTGGCTGGTGGTCCGAAAGGCGTCGACTTGGACGGTCTCGCGAAGGATCAATGGGCCGATTGCGATCTCCGCGAGCGCCGTGCCGTATCCCATCAGCGAGTTAGCGGGACAGCCCTGTGGACCAAAGGTTTCGAGTGCCTCTACGGAGCAGTTGGCTAGACCGAGTTCGCTCAGTGCGAATCCGAGTTCGACCGGGTAGTTCACTTCGATGCCGGTCAAGGGAGACGGGACCCGGTTGCCAGGTGCGGTTATCTTGAAGGCGAAGCCGACGGTGGTCCCATGGCCGAGCTGCTCGGGCGTGAACGTCGCGTGGAGTCGTACCGACTGCAGCGCCGAGGCCGTGCCGGGCAGGCTGAGGCTGAGCGCTATGGTCGCTAGAAGGCTGAGATTCCGGAGCGCCCCCCGGTTTCTTCTCACCATGTCGGTTAGTAGGAGAGCGAGCCGGTTGTCTGCACGATGAGGTTGTACGTCCGGCGGTTGAAGAGGCCGTAGAGGCCCGCATGTCCGTGAGCGTGCGCGTAGCGGCCCGTTCCGCCGGTGACGGTCAGGGTTCCAGAGAAGCTTTCGTATATGCCGGAGGCGTGCGGTGTGGCTGTCCCGTGTCCTCGGATGATCCCGTTGCGTGTGGAGATGGTGACGTTGGCGACGAAGGTGGCGCCGAGGTCGCATTTGGCGATCACGCTGCCGGGGAGCGTTCCGTGCGCTGTTCCTTCCTCGAATAGGTGTGATCCTGCGCTTCTGCTTCGGATGTAGAGCAGATGGGCTTCATCGGTCGCGTGCATCATGCGCGCCGCATGGGCTGGAGCATGGACAGCGTCGTGGGCATTGTTCGGGCCTGTCGCTGCGAGAGCGCTAGGGGAGGAGAGCGCCAGCCAGCACGCGAGCACGACTATCGCGAGGCCGATCGCTGCCGCTGGCGATCCAGGTATCCGGCGTGCCCTACGAGGTTTGGTCATTGCGGTATGTCCTGTCTGCTGATGTCGGGAAGCTCGAATCGTTCTATAGAGTTTATCTTGAGGCTCGGTTTCGCGGCGCCTCTCTCGGCTCCGTTAGTCCGCCGCTCAAGGCCCTGCGACGAGTCTCGGGCGATCGTCCTGCAAAGTAGGCGCTCGTTGAACTCGGCCAGCGATTCGATGAGGGATTGCCGCGTGAAGTCGGGCCATAGCTCATCGCGAATCACGAGCTCTGAGTTGGCCGTCTGCCAGAGCAGGAAGTTAGAGAGGCGCTGTTCGCCACCTGTCCTGATGACCAGGTCCGGGTCGTGCATCTCTGGCGCATAGAGGTAGCGGCGAAACTCCTCCTCGGTGTTGCCTCGGAAGCGCTTGGCGGCGTGGAGGATCTCGGCGCGTCCACCGTAGTTGAAGGCGATGAAGAGAGTTAGGCGCTGGTTGCCGACGGTGAGCGTTTCCGCCCAGTTCATCTGGTCGAGCATCTCGTGGGGTACTCCTTCTCGGCGTCCGACGAAACGCATCCGGACTCCCTCACGGTGGAGCTGGGGTGTCTCTGCGGCGATACGCCGTGCGAGCATCGATATCAGGCTTTGCACCTCCTCGATCGGGCGTGACCAGTTCTCGGTCGAGAACGAGTACAGGGTCAACTCCTCGATGCCGAACTCGACAGCGTCGCGCAGGCGTTCCTTGAGCGTGTCGGCCCCCGCCTCGTGACCGGCGGTTACGGGCGCCCCGCGCGCTTGTGCCCAGCGGCCGTTGCCGTCGGCGATGATCGCGACATAGCGCGCCGCCTTGAGGCAAAGGGCTGCCGTTAGCTGCATCGGCGATCTGCTCCGCGTGCGGGCCATGCGCGAGCCCGCTTCGCGATCCGCCAAGCACGCATGACAGCGAGCGGTGGCGTAATGAGCGGCTTGAGTTCTCGGCGGATCTGCTCGGTCACATCTCGCGCGTACTCGCTGGAGGCAGTCGGGGCCGAGAGGTAGTAGGCCACGACGCCGACCAACGTCATGAGGTGGTAGGCGCCGTTTGGAATGTCGCGCCCTATGCTCGCCGCGCCGTCGATCACGCTCGTGAGCCCTTGGGCGAGCGCGTCGTGGTTCTCGTAGTAGCGGACGTATCCGGGGTGGCCCATGTTGCGCATGTCTTGCTCGTAGTCGATGAGTCCATCGAGCAGAGTGGTCACGGCGCAGACGGACAGGTAGACCTCGTCCACGGCGAGGGCTTGCTCTTGGGAGGTGTACGGGTCGGCGGCAGCTGCGATCAGCGCGTGCAAGGCAAGTCCCGAAGACACCGCTCCGGCCAGAAACTCCCGCCACTGAAGCCCTGTGTCGAAGGCGTTACTCGTCGCCCATTGTTCGAGTTGTGCATCACCGAGGACCGCAACTGCATGAGCGTGAACCTGGGCTTCCGCGCAGCGCTCCGCGGCGTGGGCAGAGACGCCTGCGATTGCCGCTTGGGCCGGTAGCCGTGCCAGCGCGCCCCGCACAACGCCGACCAACTCCTTCAGATACCCGCCGTCGTCGGACTCGTGGGTTGGAGGGTAGTAATCGCGTCGGGGCTCGCTGTCCAGGAGGATCGCGTCAACGAATGCCTTGTAGAGCTGACGGCCGTCACCCAACGGGTCGGCTAGTGGCCGCTCGATGAGGCTGTCTAGATAGTCGTAGAGGATCTGAAGGCCAACGATCGCTTCCACTACAGGCTTGCGGTATTCGCGAGGTGCGAGTGTTGCGAGTGTTGCGGTTGCCTGGGCGTTGAATCCCTCCTCGCGAAGGTTGACGAGCGCGACTTCCTGTAGAGCCGGATCGGGGATATCTTCGGCGCGCTGTGTCCAGTGGTCGAGTTGCGTGTGGACGAGGGGCGCGACTGTGCTCCAATAGCGGACGTTGGCGAGCACGAGCGCCACGCTCACCCGCACGATGAGCGGATGATCGCCAAATACGGGCATTGCCACCGAGCCTATGCCGTCTCAAGCGCTGTGGCGCCCGCAACGGGGCATTGTTGCCTATGACTCGCTCAGCCCGAGCGCCGGGCGGACACGCGAGGCACGCCAGCCGGGAAGTGACACGAGTATCAGGACAACGGCGATCACGAGCGCGAACATCTCAATTGGGCGAGCCACGGTGGCGATGCTCGCGACGGGGAATCCCGTTACGTGCTTGAGATAGCTATCGATCACGAACTGGCCGTAGACGCCGACTACCGCGCCGGCGAGGCATCCAGCGCTGAGCATCAGCAAGGACTCTGTGAGAAGGATTCGCCGGAGTCGACGTCGCGAAGCACCGTCCAAGAGCAGTTCGGCCAGCGATACTCGTCGTTGCCAGATACTCGATCCTAGAGCAGCGGCCATCGCAAGGATCGCGGCGAGTACCAGTAGGTCCGATATGTTGCCGAGCTGGCCGAGGCCCTTGCCGGCGAGGGTATCGAACCGTTCGCTCCAAGTCACAGCGGTTATCGCTTCCAGGCCGCTGCTTGCTCCCAAAGAGGCGGCGACCGCGTGTCGGGCTTGCGCGATGTTGGTGCCCGGTGTGAAATCGACGGCGAGCGCACTCGGAAGGTGAGTAGCCCACAGGCGACTGTAGTCAGTCGTGCTCATAAGGACCGCGCCGCCCGGCCAGCCAAAGTTCGTCGTCAACGCCGCAATCCTGAAGGAAGCTGTGCCAGTTGGAGTCGGCAGCTTGAGCGTTTGTCCGACATCGGCGTGTTGTTCTTCAGCGACCTGCTTGGAAACCGCGACCCAGCCGGCTTCACCCAACCGTTTGCGCGCTGTCGAGAAATCACCCGCGAGTATCTGAGTACGCAGCACTTCTTGGCCGGTGCCCGGCGGACGTGCGACGATCACAATACGCCGGTTCGTCATATTCATGAACTCGCTTTGGAGTACGTGAACACTGCTCACCTCTGGCATATGAGCAACCCGTGACGCATACCGGTCCGACAGGAAACTGGTGGTCTCCGGAATGTACCCTGGATTCACCACCCAAATCTGTCCATCCGTGGCGTAGGCATTGGCGAAGTTGTGAAGCCCTCGCAATAGGTCGTGCTGGGCACCACTCAGCGCGACACTCCCGAACAGTGCGACCGCGCCGGTAGCAGCGAGTGCGAGCGACCGCAACGTTCGCGCACGCAACGATTCAATCGCCAGCGGGAGAGTCGTGAGTTTGTCATTGCTCATAGCCAGCATCTCGGCCGCTCGCAAGACGGCTGAGAGGATCAGCGGAACCGCGAAGATCGTCGCCAGTGCGAGTAGCACACAAGCGGCAATCGTCGCGGAGGGAACAAACGCGAACAGTACGGTCGCCATTACGATTAGGCTCGCCGCGACGATGAACAGCCGTCGCTGGGTGCCACGTCTTGGCGCTTGGTCCCGTTCACCAGCCTCGGCAAACACCGCGTCCAAGCGTCTCCCTCTACGCAAGTCTTGTAGTGGGACGGCTGAGGCGAAGCATGTCGCGAGAATCCCGCCGGCTAGCGAGAGCACGATCGGCCTCGCCCCGATTACCGTGTTTCCACCGAGCGTGAATGCCTGGGCTAGATAGCCGGGGCTTGTTTGGAAGACTCCGAGCGCGAGCACATACCCGATCAGCAGTCCGATCAGGGAGGAGATGACTCCGAGGCAGAGCGCCTGGAAGATGACCATTTGGACGATCGCTCTGCGCTTGGTGCCATCGAGACGTAGATCGGCGATCGCGGCACGTCGCTCCGGTGCTGTCAGCAGGATCGCGTTGAACGCAAACAGGAACCCGAGGAGCGCAGCGAGCCCGGCAAACAGCGCGCTCGCCTGGTTACTCGGACGCAGCGCCTGGCTCAGAAGCGAGACTTCTTGGTTGGCCGCAGCAATCGTGAGGTGTCCATCCACGAGTGTTTCCAACTCGGAGCGCACCGCAGCCTCGCGTCCGGGCTTACTTTGGAGGAGGATGCGGCTGATGCGATGCGGCAGACCAGCCAATCCCTGCAGGCTGGCAAGGGGCATGACCGCTACCTGCGCAACCGAAAGCGCCCCCGACGCTTCGCGACCCAAGACTGCCGACACCTTCAGTGGGATTGCTCGCCCGCGGAGATCCACCGTCACTCGGGGCGGGGTGCGTACGTTGAGCTCGGCGATCCCCAGTTGGCTGGCGCTCGCCTTGCTGAGACCGATGCCTTCTGCCGAGAGGACCCCTCCGGGCAAGGTATGGGCGAGACCATCCATCAACGCGAGGCCGGCGCCGGCACCCGCGATCGTGACCGTGACCCGATGACCGGAAGGACCGATGATCGTCGCGGTCTGTTCGAGGAGTTGCGCGGCCTGCCGGACGCCGGCGAGGTGTTCGACCTGGGAGAGCAGGTGGTCGCTGAATCCTTCCGGGCCGCGCGCATGAACCTGGAGGTTTGCCGGCCCGCCAACCGCGCGAACTACATTCGCGGCCGAGTTGGTGAGGCTACTCGCCGCGACTGTGACGGCGAACACGAGCGCGACAGCCACGGCCACGCCCAATCCCGCGAATAGCTCCTGCACGCCGTGGACCCGCAGTCGCCGACCGTAGAAGTACAGAAGCGCATAGGGCCGCATCAGACCAATCACTCACTGTCGCGCGATCGCCGTGCGCGCGGATGCAGGGAGGGGGTCCTGCGCGAGACCCTGCTCGTCGTCGTCGAGGCGACCGTCGCGTAGCGTGTAGCGCCGGTCAGCGACGGCCGCCGCCTCTAGGTCGTGCGTGACAAGCAACACGATCGCGTCGCGCTCGTGAGCGATCGCGCCGAGCAGCTCGACGATCTCGTGGCTACGGGCGCTGTCAAGGTTGCCGGTCGGCTCGTCAGCGAGGATCAAGCCTGGTTCGCATGTGAGGGCTCGTGCGATCGCGACTCGCTGGCGCTCGCCGCCAGAGAGCTTCTCTGGCGTGTGGTGCAGCCGCTCACCGAGACCGACGCGCTCAAGCCACGGTATCGCGCGGGCACGGGCTGTCCGCATCCCGATGCCTTGCAACAGCAGCTTGCGGGCCACGTTGTCGATCGCTGACACGCGAGGCATCAGGTGGAAGCCCTGGAAGATGAAGCCGACTTCGCGCAGGAGATACTCGCTCACCCGATCGTCAGTCAAGGAGGCAAGGTCGCGTCCGGCGTAGCGGATGACGCCGGCCTCTGCCTTCAGTAGGCCAGCGATCAACAACAACAGCGTTGTCTTGCCCGATCCGCTCGGCCCATACAAGGCGACCATTTCTCCCGGAGAGACCGTGAGGCTCACGCCGTCAACCGCTCGCACCTCCTCGCTGGCCCCGTGATAGTGCTTGACCACCCCCTCGAGCTCAAGCAACAGTGCTCCCCATGTCTAGCCTCGCGCCTGTCGGTGACGGTCGAGCTCGGTGACAGGCGCGAACGCGGGTGTGATCTCGCCGCGCAGTTTGCCCTTGTGGAGCGCCAGAACACGGTCAGCGCCCAGGAATCCGGTGCCCTCGCCAGTGCTGGCGAGGATCGCGATGCCATCGTCGGCGATCGAGCGCAGCAGAGCGAGGATTCCATCCCGAGCGATGAGGTCCACACCGATCGTGGGCTCGTCGATTACGAGCAGCCGTGGCTCGCAGGCGAGAGCGCGAGCGATCGCTATACGGACGATCTCCTCGCCGTTCAGTTCCTCGGCGGTTCGCGTCGCGCATTCCTTCGCCGCGACACGCTCCAAAGCTTTCCAGGCGCGCGAGCGTGCGGCTGGTCGCGGTATGCCGCGCGCGAATTGCGTTGCGGCCAACAGGTCGACGATGTGCTGGCCGGCGGACGCGCGGAACGCGGTGCGGCAGTAGCCGATGCCCTCGCCCAGCTTCTCCTCGCCTCGATCGGTCAAGTCTCCTCCCGCGAATCTGACGACGCCGGTATCGGGTGTCTCGATCCCAGCGGCGATGCGCAGCAACGTCGAGCGTCCCGAGCGACGTTCGCCCCAGACCGTGACCAGCTCGCCCTCATCGATCGCCAGCGACACGTCATCGAGCGCGTCGCGCACGCCACGACGAGAACGCTTGCTCACATGCTCAAGTTCGAGGAGGATCATCGACGGGCCTCCCGGCGCGTGACTCGATTCTGTCCTCAGCGTAATGCAGCCACTTGAGCATTCCTCCATCCGCGAGGCGTCGGCGCTCGGCTACCAGATCCTCGATCAACTCTGCTCGAGAATCTCTCGGTACGCCCGGTAAGCGTGCAGCCGGTGCAGCACTCTTCAGATGCTGCTCCTCGAAGCGGCCGACTAGACGGAGCGCTGCGGCAGGATCGTCCGCGAAGATCCCCAGTTGGCGCACCAACAGCTCTTGACGTCGTGGCTCATCGTCTACCTGGGTCACGAGCCAGTCTTCGTAGCTGTGGGCCCCGTGTTGGGTGGCCTTGTAGTGGGGCTTGGGTTGGCGGGCGACGCCGGTCCCGGGGATCGTCTCGATCAGTTCGCGCTTCTCCAGGGAATTGAGGGCGCCGTAGACGTGCGATTCGCTCTTCACTGACAGGAGATCTCCGTACATGCGCTGGAAGCGGTGATAGAGCTCAAGACCGTAGCTCGGGCGTTCGATCACGAGACCAAGGAGGACCCAGTAGACGACCGAGGTCATCGCCTGGGTTGGGGTCCGCTTTGCGCGTGTCGCAGCCATCGAACTATGCAGGGTACTGGAAGTTCCGGCCCGCAGAACAGCGCTATTTCTGGCTCCATCCACCGTCTAAAAGTTTGAACCCTAAAACGATGCCTACCCAAACGACGCGAAGAGTCCCATCATGCCGATCATGGCGTCCAGGGACACGCAATCCAGAGCAGTGGTCGATAGCTCGGCGAGCCGGCATCGCCCGGGCTCTGCGACCGCGGGTGGCGTGAGCGACAGACAGGGGCCAGCCTCCGCCGCTGGGGTCCGCAACGGGTGCTACCTGCCCAGGCATCCGTGGAGGAGAGGCGATCCGGGCGCGCGACAGGTTGGCGTCGCGGTCGCCCGTATCGCTGGTCGTGTCCCGGGGCGGGTCGAGCGTCAGAGAGGTTCCCGTGGAAACTGACGCTCGACCCGTCCAGGCGCCAACCCCGAGGGGAGTCGCTTCAGCGGTCGATGAGACGGAGCAACAACAGTTCTGGCTTGCGCTCTCCGATGGGCAGGTCCAAGACCTGATGCAGCAAGAGGCTGCGAGTCGTGGGGCCGGACGTGGGCTTCTCGGTGTCCTCTTCGCGCTCGACGGTCTAGGCGAGCGAATCGACCTTGAGGAACTCATGCGCGATGAGCGCTATCACGACAAGCGGATCTCGCAGTCGGTGATCCGCAGCCTGCTGGTTCTGAGCGCATTCGTATTAGGCGATGCGCACAGCCTCAACGACCTGGCCGAGGAACTCGGCATGGGCAACACAACCCTTTGGCGCTATCTAAAAACCTGGGTCGCAGTGCGTGTTCTTGAAGAACGCAAGGACCGCCGCTACCAGCTCGCCGTGCGCTGGAGACGTGAACTGCCTAAGTGCTCATTTTCGTAAGTAAGGCTACGTATTAGCGTCCGACATCGGCCGTAGCGTGTCTGGCATCCTGTCCTCTCGTGAAGGGACGCTGATGCCGAGGCATAGCCCGTATCGGATCGAGTTGT
>JBARJU010000297.1:0-2154 GCA_049800435.1 Solirubrobacteraceae bacterium | reverse complement strand
GATCCAGTGTCTTCAGGGACACTGGAGAAGGAGGCCGCATGACACCGGTAGCGAGCGCATCGCCCACAATCATCGCCACGTCCATGGACAGCCCGATCGGCGAGCTCACCCTCACCGCTGTTGGGGGGGTGCTGACTGGCGTCCACATGAACGAACAGCGACACACTCCAAAAACGCCGGCTGGATGTGTGCGCGACGACGCCGGACTTGCACATGTGGTCGAGCAGTTGAACGCCTATTTCTCTGGCGAGCTCACCGATTTCGAGATGCCGATGGACATGCGCGGGACAGACTTTCAGCGGCGCGTGTGGGCGGCTCTGTCTGAGATTCCCTACGGCGAGACGATCAGCTACGGGGAGCTCGCCCGGCGCGTGGGCAATCCGAAAGCCTCGCGCGCGGTCGGCCTCGCCAACGGGCGCAACCCCGTCGCGATCGTCGTTCCCTGCCATCGCGTGATCGGCGCCGACGGCTCCCTCACCGGCTACGGCGGAGGGCTCGAGCGCAAGGTATGGCTGCTCGAGCACGAGGCTGCGCATGGGTCGCGCTCGCCGACGGGCGCCTCTATGCCACGCTCCTATTGAATCCGCGCTTCAGTGCGCCGACATCGCGGCGATGACGCTCTTCATGACTACGCTTTCTGTTCACGGGGGTTGCCGAAGAACACGTGCAGTACACCGTTGACCGCGCTGATGATGATCGCCGCAAGTGCTGCCCACCAGAAGCTCACGATCGTGAACTGCGAGACGAGCCAGTGAGTCAGATAAAGCATGAAGACGTTGATCAGGAAATAGAAGATCCCGAACGTGACGATGATGAACGGGATCGAAAGAACCGCCAGGACGGGCTTCAAGAAGAAGCTCACGAGCGTGAACACGAGTCCGGCGATCAGCAGCGCCCACCAGTCGCTGCCGTAGCTCAGGCCGGAAAGCAGCCATGTCGCCACGAACAGGGCGACAGTGTTGAACGCCCAGGTGATTGCGAGCCGGCGAGTCATCGAGGCAGCCTAGCCGTGCTGGCTGTGCACACGCTCTCTCGCTCGCGCTCGAACATCGCAGCTTCGCCCCCAGGGCAACGGACTCTCATGGAGCCAACCGAAGTCAACGCGAACCGCTTTGCGTTGTTGCCCGGTGGTCGAGTGGTGCTCGCCGGTAAGCCAGTGGAGGAGTAGGGATGACCACTGATGCGATGATGCGCTAACATCATTTTGTGCGGACAACCTTGAACATCGATGAGGATGTCGTCGCGGTTGCGCGGCAGCTCGCCGTTGGGGAGCACCGCTCGCTCGGCTCCGTTATCTCCGAGCTGGCCCGTCGAGGGCTGACCCCCGCTCGGGTTGAGGCTGACGACGGACTGCCGGTTATCCGTGTGCCGGCAGGTACCCCGCCAATCACGCCAGAGATGGTGCGGCGAGCACTCGACGAGGATTGAGCTTCCCGGTGGCGCTGCTGGACGTCAACGCGCTTGTCGCGCTGGCTTGGGACTCGCACGTACACCATGCGGCGATGCGGGCATGGTTCACGGCGAACGGTTCCGCGGGGTGGGCGACGTGTCCGATCACAGAGAGCGGCTTCGTGCGGGTGTCGTCCAACCCGATCGTGCTGCCAAGCGCGATCGGCGTCGATGCAGCACGAGGGGTGCTTTCAGCATTGCGCGCACACCCCGATCATCGCTTCCTCACCGACGACGTCTCAATGGGCGACGGTGACGTGCCGTCGATCGCTGGCTATCGGCAGGTGACCGACGCGCACCTACTGACACTTGCCCGTCGCTGCGGTGTGCACTTGGTCACGTTCGACTCGAGCATCCTCGTGATGGGTGACGGAAATGACGTCGAGGTATTGACCACACTTTGAAAAGGGTCCGACGGACGGGGACCCTCGGTACGGCAGTACCAGCAGACAAGTGTCTATGGGCGAAACTGCTCGGTGCGCAAACCACGTGCTGATGGTGGCGATGCCGCTGGATCTCGCGTAACCAGGACCCGCAAGCTGCGCCTCGTCACGCCCAGGCGATCTTGAGCCGGCGGTGCTCTAGCGGGAGTTTCCCGCTTTTCGACCGACTCGGCCGCTGATCGCCCGTAAACACTGGAGATTCGCGGCATCGGAGCATGTGACCTAATTACCCTCCGAAGACGGCCGAGGCAGGAAACGGAGC
>JBARJU010000296.1:0-5504 GCA_049800435.1 Solirubrobacteraceae bacterium | reverse complement strand
GCTCCGTTTCCTGCCTCGGCCGTCTTCGGAGGGTAATTAGGTCACATGCTCCGATGCCGCGAATCTCCAGTGTTTACGGGCGATCAGCGGCCGAGTCGGTCGAAAAGCGGGAAACTCCCGCTAGGCGCACGCGGAGGGCCGGGTGTGAACAGAAGTGCAAACACCAGCCTGAGTCTGCCTAGTGCGCCGAAGGCATCTGAGGGGCCGGCCTGGGCGTACCGGACCGCAGGTTTGGGCCCGCAGCTATGCGGAATCTTGGCCATCGATTGGGTAGTCCCCCACCGCGACGGTGCCGGTGCCGCGAGGGTTGCTAGTCTGATGGGCGGTCAATCCACACGGGTGGCCCTGCCTTCACGTCTTTGGACGGCTGGCAGTCAAAAGATTGCTTGAGCCCATTGAGGGTCAGGCTTACCTATCGGGCTTGTCCCGGAGGAGAGAAAAATGAGTCAGAAGATTGAGGTTACCTTCACGGGCGTCGAGTCAGCTAGGCGTCTTCAGAACGCAGCAGACGCAAAGCGCAAGATCGTCCGTCACACGTTCGACGTTCAAGCTGGCAGCATCGCGCCCGATCTGCTCCTCGAACTTGATGGGCCGAATCCGCGAACGCCAAATATTCGTAAGAAGGCAGCAAAGCAGCTAAAGGACAGCCTGATCGGGGCTGACCCGAGCACTGTTGGCGCCTTCCATCTCGCTCACGCTGGAGTCCGTGGCGTTGTCAAGTCTTTCAAGCGAGTCGATGACACAACCTACAAGGCCGTTTTCGAGACTGGATCTGGGACGAAGTCAGAGGACCACGGGATCGCTAACGGGCTCCACACCGTCGCCGTCATCGGTGAGGCGCTTAAGGGTGGCGAAATCCCACCCGAGCAGTACGTAACATTTACTCTGATCGAGAACGTTCCCCGCACACTGGTCCCCTATGTCGGTGAGGGGCTCAACACGAACATTCAGGTCGCCGAGGAGTCGATTATCAACCTAGGGGGTGCCTTCGAGCCCTTTAAGGATGCCATCAGGGGCGCGACGTATTTCGACGAGATCGGCTGGCACGAGAACGAGCCAGGTGAGTACGACGCACGGGATGTTTTCGCGATCCTCAATGCGCTAAATGTCGTGCTGTATCCGAACGAAGACAAGGATCGTCATCCCGTCGAGAGCTATGAGAAGCAGTCGCGCTGCATCGCTGCCTTTCACGAAGAGGTTCGTGACAAAGAGAACAACAACGAGAACGGCAGCTTCGAAGCAATGATCCCGATCCTTCGTGATGCCCTGTTTCTGTACGACACCATCCGGTCGGATGCGCGCAATCGCTACTTGAAGGCAGTCCCCGGCGGAAAGCCAGGCCGTTTGGCAATTATGGAGGCGCGCTACGGCAAAGATGGCAACGCGATGCCGGACGTTTGGTCCTTCCCGTTTATCTCGGATGCGAAAGATGACTACGAGCGAGGCACGTATCGTCTCGCGAAGGGTGTGACATTTGCGATGCTCGCTGCGTTTCGCAACTTCGTTCAGTACGACGCGAAGCGTAACCGCATGTCGTGGATCGGAGGATTCAAGGCAGTTCGTACAGCTTGGGAGATCAACGGCGGCGACATGATGATGGCGGCGAACGATGTCTCGCAGGCGGTCAACTACAACCCCAACGCTGTGGGCAAGAATCGCCCACTCTGGCGCCAGCTCCATCAGATGATCTCCAGCTACCAGCTACAGATAGAAGCCGAGAACCTGCGAAATGAACTCGCGGCGATGAAGGCTGAAGCGAACGCCTAGCTCGTCCGCGTCGTGTAGGTGGCCGCCGGTGGATGGTCACCTACCGCGCGACGCGTCTTCGATGGTTCGTAGCGATGTCGTTGATGCGTTAGCGTCCACGCCCGAGATCCCGGTCGGTGGTTCTGCGCACTGGCGTCCGGAGGAGCCGGTCTATGTGCGGGATGAACCGGCCGAGGCGTAGCGGGTCGCGGCTGGGGTTCCAGGCTGTGCCGGGCAGCTCGCGGTAGTCGATTGATGGAGGTTGTAGGCGGCTGTTGGTCATGCGCTGGGCGAGGCGTGTGATCCGGTCGGGGTCTTGTCCTTCCTCGCCGAGCTGGTCGCGGCCGAGGTGCCAGTCGGTGCCGTGGCGGGCGCGGGTGGCTTGGACGTAGGCGGTCTCCTTGCTGGTTTGCCAGCCGCCGGTGAGTACGACGGCGCGATCAACGGTCGCGCCCTGCTGGCGATAGACATGCTGCGCATACGCGAGTCGCAGAGACTCGACGTCCTCGCCGGCGATCCGAAGTGTGCGGCCTGAGCCGTCCAGCGTGAGCGTGACGGTTCGATCGCGGTCGATGTCCGTGATCTCGCCGCGGGTGCCGTTCTCGACGCGCGCTTGTCCGGGCGGGCGGTGCTGGGCGATGAATACGACGTGATCGCCTTGGCGTACCCCGTAGTGGACGCTCGATAGCGGGAGTTCGTCGGCGCCGAGTTCGCCGCGTTGGGCGCGGAGGTGTTGCGCGCGGGCGTTGAGCCGGTCGATCTCTTTGTTGGAGGCGTCTGCGATCAGGGCGACTTGGCGGATGTCGTGGTGTTCGGTGAGCTGCGCCCAGGTTTGGACTGCGTTCTCGGCTGCTTGGTCGCGTGTGTCTGCAAGGTGGAGTTGTCCGCGGGCCTGGTAGTGGGCCATCGCGCGTTCGGGTTCGCCGGCCCGAAGGGCTTGCCATGCTCTCTGCTCGGCTGGGTCCTTGGTGCGGTGGATGGTCTCCAGTTCGACGGTGGGCGCGTGCTGGGTGAGCCGGTCGAACATGCCTCCGGGTCCGATCGAGGGGAGCTGCTTGCCGTCGCCGACGGCGATCAGCTTCGCGCCCGTTCGCTCCACCAGCTCCGTGAGCGCGTAGAGGCGTTTGTGGTCGGCCATGCCCGCCTCGTCGAGGATCACGGTCATGTCGGGACCGACATGGAGGCTGCCCGTGTTCGCCCGCGCGATGAGCGCGTCGAGCGTGAGGGTCTGTCCCTGGAGCGCTGGACTGTCGGCGCCCAATCGCTCGGCGGTGGACCCGGCGACGGCGATCCCGAGAGTTTCCCGTCCGGCCAACTGCTCCGCGCGGGCGGTCGCGTCGATCACGACGCCCTTCCCGGTGCCGGCGGGGCCGACGATCGCCGCGGCGCGCTCGGGTCCTGTCAGGACGAGCAGCGCTCTCGTCTGCTCGGCGGTGAGTGGGCTGCCAATGCGCTCTGCGACCGCGCGCGCGGCGCTCGTTCTCGCCGGATGCCCGGCGTCCCTTCCAGCGGGTCGGGCGAGGCTGGTCGTGTGCCGTTCGATCGCCTGCTCTTGGGCGCGGATCGCGAGCGTCGTCATCCTGCCGCCTTCGAGGGTGAGGATTCGCCGGTCGCGGATCATGCCGTCGGCGATCTGGAGTGCTTGGTGGGGTGTCAGCTCCCCGGCGGTCTGCTCCAACGCGACTGTGCGCAGCTCCCGTGCCTCGAAGAGGGCGTGACGTTCGGTAAGCCGCTCCTCGATCCGGTCCTCCACTGGCCGGAGAGTGTGGGGTGGACGATCGCCAGCGAGGAGCCGCAACGCCTCGTCGGGACCGAAGTCGTATCGGCCGGCGGTCTCTCGCCAGGCGTTCTCAAGGTCCGAGCGTGTGGCGAGCTGCTTGGCACGGCGGTTCTCGAGCGCGAGGTTGCGTAGCTCGCCGCGCTCGGGTGCTCTCCCGTAGCGGGCACGGAACCTGTCGGCGGCGCGCGCGACCTCCCGCGAGCGGCTGGAGAACGCCTCACGCAGCTCCTCGGGTACGCCTGCGATCTCGAAGTATTTGCCGTCCCGGCCGGTGCCCTGATCGATCCCATAGCCCTCCCGGGCGAGTTCTTCTGCGAGCACGGAGCGGTAGAACGCGCCGAGTTCCCCTGCGGCGCGGAACACGGGGCGGGATGCGACGGCCACGATCCGGTCGTCCTCGCGGATTGCGCTCGTGATGACGACGTGACTGTGTAGTTGCGGGTCGGGCGCGTTGGCGCCCGAGACACCCCGGGCGGTCGTGTGGCGGTACTCCACCGCGATCAGATCCTTCGCCGGCTCCTCGACCACCTCGCCGCCATAGCGACGGCGGACCACCGGGACGTGCTCGCGCATGTACTCGACGGTCTGCTCGACGGCGTTGGCGTGTGCGTTCTCGATCTGCTCGCGCTGCCACGGATCGGCCAGCGCCCACGTCACCGATACGGACTTCGGGGCGCTGAACACGCTGTCGATCCCGCCACCGCGACCGCCGTCCGCGCCTGCGCGTCTCAACCACCTTCCGCTCTGTGGATGGCGCCCTTCCATCAACGAGACGAAATCCTCGCCATCCGCCGGACCGTCTGTCTGGACGCCGAGCCGTTCGAGGGTCTGCGGGTCCGTGAGCCATCGCCCTGCGGCCTGCGTCATCTCCCCATCGGGGGTGAGGTAGTAGTCCCCGCGCTCCGGCGCAACGGTCTTGCTCTCCAGGTAGCGGGCGTAGTCGCCACCACGCGCCGCGGGGATGCTCGCTGCGGTCATCACATGAAGTGATGACCGCGAGAAGGCCGAAACGGCCACCGACTTCGTCACACAGCGATTACACAGCGCTCGCACCCTTGTGCATCTGGTCTGCGACGAGTGCTGTTGAGCGTTGCTGGCGCTGCGAAGTAGGGCGTTCGGAGCGCCAGGGCCGCGTGTTCTGTTACGGGACGGGGAGCCTTATGAGCTGCCGCGAGACGCGCGAAAGGGTCTCGCAACGGACGCCGAGGGAAGGCATTTTGAAAATTGGCTGGCCGTTTGGCGGCGCTCACGGTCATAGACACCGAGGGGCTTCAACACCGATCCCCGTAATTGCGAGTCGTGGAAGGAGGTCCTAGTGATGATCGAGCTGACTGTCACGCTCACCGACGAGCAGCTTGCCGAAATAGCCGAGCGTGCTGCCGCCCTCATCTCATCGGACTCTCCGACAGTCTCGCCGTGGCTGAACGTCGCGGAGGCCGCCGAGCGGCTGCGCTGCCACAAGGACCGGATCTACGACCTCATCTCGCTCGGCAAGCTGCGCCCTCGCCGCGACGGCCGCCGTGTCCTCCTGCACCGCGACGACCTCGACAGCTATGTCGAAGGACGAACTCCATGACCTGCCCGTCGTGTGTGTCACTCGTTGGTTTGGCGTTCTTGCTCGTCGATCGCTTTGGCGAGCTGCTGGAGGTCGGCGTCGAGCGCTCGCAGGAATCTTTGGACGGTGAGCCACTGGACGCCACGTCTGCCTCGCTCGATCCGCGAGATGTATGTGGGGTCCATCTGGAGGCGCTCGGCGAGTTCTTCCTGGGTGATCCCGGCTGCGTCGCGCAGGCGACGAAGTGCGCCGCCAAGAAGGCGCAGCTCGGTGTCGCGGGTGGGCTCGCTCATGGTGATCTTGGTATTCCGGGTCAGGTTGCTGTAAGCTCTGCGACACAGAAAATAGTTGGCGCCCGCGCGGGTAGGACCGCCGGGCGCCGTGGCACCGAGAGCGCAAACTCCCGGCGCGCGAGCCAAGCTA
>JBARJU010000295.1:0-18642 GCA_049800435.1 Solirubrobacteraceae bacterium | reverse complement strand
CGCCACCACGTCGGCACGCCCGTCCCACTCGGGAGAGCCGGGCGCCGCGTCGGGCCGGCAGCGCTTACACGCCCTGAAGCCAGCCTGCTGTGCGGCCGCGGCGGAGGGGCAAAAGCGCACATTCTCGCGCTTGGGGGTCATCGCCGGACAGCTCGGACGGCAATAGATGCCGGTCGAGGTAACCGCGATGAAGAACCACCCGTCAAAGCGCGGGTCGCGCGACTGAGCGGCTTGGTAGCAGCGGTCGAAGTCCTCGATCACCCCTCCAGTGTGACTGAGCCCGAGGCGAATGTCTGGCGGGATTGCGACACCACCGTTCATTCGATGCCTAGTCGCGTACGGCGAGGACGGACCATGTTGCTGTCATAACGTAGGGGTCATGAACGTGGAGCTTCTGTTCTGGGCTGGTTGTCCCTCCCATCCCCGGGCGCTAGCCGATCTAGGCGCGGCTATGAGAGATCTCGGCTTGGATCCGGAGGAGGTCGTGGTGCGCGAGGTTTGCACCGACGACGACGCCGAGCGAGAGCGCTTCGTCGGCTCCCCCACGATCCGCATCGACGGCATTGACGTCCAGCCGACCAACGACGACCCCGGCGGGCTGACGTGTCGCGTCTACCATCGTCGCGACGGACGCATCTCACCGACGCCCGACCCGGCCGACGTGCGAGAAGCGCTTGCGTCCGCTCAACACACACGCACCGAGAGGAAGTAGATGCCACGAATCGGCGAGCCCGTCCCCACGTTCACGCTGCCCGACACCGAGGGCGCCATGCACGAGCCCGGCGGGACGCCGGCGACGGTGATCGTGTTCACGTGCAATCACTGCCCCTACGCGCTCGCATGGCACGAGCGGATCCTCGACCTCGCGCGCGACTACGCGGATCGAGGGGTTCGCGTGCTCGCGATCAACCCCAATGACGCCGAGCGCTACCCGCGAGACTCGCCAGAGGCGATGCGCGCTCGCGTGAAGGGCGGCGAGTTCGCGGGCGTCCCCTACCTCCGCGACGAGTCCCAGGAGGTGGCGGGAGCCTATGAAGCAAAGACGACCCCCGACGTGTTCGTGCTCGATGCCAATGGCGTGCTGCGCTACCGAGGCGCGCCCGACGCCGACTACGAAGACCCTTCACAGGACGCCTCCTTCCTGCGCGCCGCCCTCGACGCCGTGCTCGACGGGCGCGAGCCGGCCCCAGCGCAGACGCCGCCGGTGGGCTGCTCGATCAAGTGGAAGACGGCGGATTGACGCTCAGCGCCGTTGCGCGATCACCCGTGCCCCTTTTGAGGGCACCAGCACGATCGCCCGCCGACCTGTGCGCTCGGGTCGAGACTCGACCGGGCGCAGGCTGAGCGCGCGGGTCAGCTCCTCGAGCACAATTTTCGCCTCGAACTGCGCGAAGGAAGCGCCGATGCAGCGACGAACGGAGCCACCGAAAGGGAACCACGCGCCGGCCGGTGGCCGCGTGTCGAGGAAGCGCGTCGGCTTGAACGTCCAGGGGTCGGGGTAGACGTCCGCGCGACGGTGGGCGAGCAAGGTCACCGGCACGACGTCGGTCCCGGCCGCAAGGGCGTAGCCGCCGATCGTGAGCGGCTCGCGCAGCCGGCGAGCGATTCCGCCCGTCGGCGGATGCAGTCTCAGCGTCTCGGTGACGACAGCATCGCAGAACGCTCCCGCCTCTCGGGAGAGACGATCCTGACTGGCGGGGTCGCGGGCAAGGTCGTGGATCGCCCATGACAGCAGCGTCGCGGTCGTCTCATGACCGGCGAGCAGCAGCGTCATCAGTTCGTCGCGGAGCTCAGCGTCGGAGAGATGGTTGCCGTCCTCGTCGGTGGCTTGGATCAGCAGCGAGAGGATGTCCTCACGGTCGCTCAGATCGCCCATCGCCCGCCTGCGGGCGATCTCGGCGAGAAGCTCACGGTCCACGCGCTCGACTTGTTTGCGAAACGCCGGCAGCTTGTCAAGTCGCCGAGGCCCGATCAGAAAGAAGAACAGCACGCGGCGCATGTCGGTCACCCACGCGACCATTCCCCTCAGCGTCTCCCCCAGTTGCCCAATGCTCTCGCCCTCGTCGACCCCGAACACGCAGCGCATGATCACCGCGAAGGTGAGCGCCTGCATGCGGGGCAGCGCGGCGACCGGCTCGCCGACCGGCCAATTGGCGATCTCCTCGCGAATCGCAGTGCGGATCAACTCTTCGTAGGCGCGCATGCGCTCGCCATGGAAAGCAGGCAACACGATGCGACGGCGGTGAAGATGCTGCTCGCCGTCGAGCAACAGCAGGTTGCGTGTCCCGAGCATCGGGCTGAGCGACTGGTTGGCCGCGCCGGAGTCCATCTCCTCGGGCCCATGCGAGAGCACCTCCTTGACCGCCTCGGGATCGGCGATCGCGACCCACCGCTGCCCGAGCACGGTCATCGCGAACACGTCGCCATAGCGGCGCTGGGCGGCCGCGAAGAAGCCCTCCGGGTCGAGCGTGAAGCGCAACGTGCGCAGCAGCACCGAGCCGCGCATCGTCGGAGGCGCCCCCGCTGCGCGCACGCTCTGCGCGGGTCGAGCCCGATCGGTCTGTAGCTCCAGGGTCTTGCTCATAGGTACCGCCTCCGTTCGAGTCCGGGAATCGAGCGTCGATCCCCGATGGCAACGGCACCCCTCCCCTCAGGGGATGTTCGCACGAATCGCACCACTTCGATGTGGCATGCCAAGTTGGTCGACCCGAGCTTGCGGCGAAGCAACTCGCGTCCGTCGCTACCGACCGCCCGCGACTTCGGCTCGGTGCGCCGGAGCCTCCCCCCACAGCTGCTCGAGGCGATAGAACTCGCGTGTGACGGGTGTGAAGATGTGGACCACCACATCCAGGTAGTCCATCAGTATCCAGTCAGCGCTCGAGACGCCCTCGACGCGTCGCGGGAGCACGCCGTGCTCGTGCTTGAGCCCCTCGAGTATCCCATCGTGGATCGCCTTGACCTGGCGCTCGGTGTTGCCTGAGCAGATCACAAACCAGTCGGTATAGCCGAGCACCCCACGCAGATCGAGCTCCACCAGCTCACCGGCCTTCTTGTCATCCGCGTAGCGACAGATCTCGGCGAGCAGCTCTTGGGGGCTCATCGCCTCCGGCAACTCTTGCGAAGTCATGGCTCCACCTGCTGGCCACCCGCGGGATGGCAGCCATAGAGCTCGTGCTCGGCGATGTACCTCGCCACCTCGGCGCCCACGAGGTCGTCGATCGGCTCGCCTGCGGTCAGGCGCCGGCGAACGGCCGAGGAGGACACGTCCTGGCGAGGCATCCGTAGGAACACGACCCTATTCTCGCCGCCAAGAGGCTCGAGCGCGTCGAGCACCTCCTTCCTGGTCGAACTCTCGCGCTCGGCGACAGCGATCCGCGCCAATCCCAGGATCTCTCGCGGCTCTCGCCACGAGCCGAGTGTGCGGGCCATGTCGGCGCCGAGGATCAGTGTCAACTCCGCTTGGCTGTCGCTCGCATGGATGCTTCTCAGGGTATCGATCGTGTAGGACGGGCCAGGGCGTTCGAGCTCGAGCGTGCACAGCTCCAGGCACGCGTCGCCCTGCACCGCGAGGCGGCACATGCACAGGCGGTGCTCGGCCCCCGGGTCCCACTTGGCGGGCTTGTGCGGCGGGACGAGCACCGGCGTGAGCAGCACCCGCTCCAAGCCCAGGTCGTGAGAGGCCGCGTGCGCCAGCGCCAGGTGACCGACGTGGGGCGGATTGAACATGCCGCCGAGCAACCCGATCCGCCTCGCGGGCGGCTCCGTGAGAGTTGGGGACACGGACCTGGACACGTCCTCATCGGCCGTCATACGCGCCGTCTCAGCCCCGAATGTGACCGCAGTCTCAGACCCGGACGAGGCCGGCGCCTCAGACACGGACGTGACCGGCGCCTTCGATCAGATACTTGAACGTGCAGAGCTCGCGCAGGCCAATCGGCCCACGGGCATGAAGCTTTTGCGTCGAATTGCCGATCTCCGCACCCATCCCGAACTCGCCCCCGTCGGTGAAACGCGTCGATGCGTTCACGTACACACAGGCGGCATCCACGCCGAGCTGAAACGCGCGGGCGCTGGCGGTGTCGCTCGTGAGGATCGCCTCCGAATGCCCGGAGCCATGGCGGGCGATGTGCTCGATCGCGTGCTCCACCGAGTCCACGACGGCGACGGCGAGCGTCATCGCGAGGTACTCGGTGTCCCAATCCCGCTCAACCGCCAGGCTCGCCGTCGACGAGGCATCCTCCGCAAGCTCGAACGCCCGCTCGTCGAGGCGCAGCTCAACACCCGCGCCGCCCAGCGCCGCCAGCGCGCGCGGCAGGAACGCACGCGCGGCACTCGCATGGACCAGCAGCGTCTCGGCCGCGTTGCATACGCCCGGGCGCTGTGCCTTCGCGTTCATGACGATCGCCAGTGCGTCGTCGAGATCGGCCGAAGCATCCACGAAGACATGGCAGTTGCCGGAGGCGGCGTAGATCACCGGCACGCTCGCGACGTCCTTGAGCGCCGCCTTCAGGCCCTCGCCACCCCGAGGGATCAGCAGGTCGATCGCACCGTCCTGGGTGGCCAGCTCGGCGAGCTCTCCGCGTCCGCCACCGGCAACGAGACCGATACTGCCGTCCGGGAGCCCCGCTTGGACCGCCGCCTCAGCCGCGATCGAGGAGAGCACGGCGTTTGAGTGAGCGGCACTGGAGGAGCCGCGCAGGACGATCGCGTTGCCCGACTTCAAACACAGTGCGGCGGCATCGATCGTGACGTTGGGACGCGCCTCATATACCACCGCGATCACGCCGAGCGGCACTCGCACCTTGCGTACGTCGAGGCCATTGGGCAGGCGATGGCCGTCAATTACCTCACCCACCGGGTCCCCCAGTGCGGCTATCGCCTCGACGGCCGCGGCGATGGCCTCGACCCGCTGCTCGTCGAGACGCAGGCGATCGAGCAGGGCATCGCCGATACCCGCCTCGTGCCCGGCCAGGAGATCCAGCTCGTTGGCGCTCAGGATCTCCTCCACGCGCCCCCGCAGGGCAGCCGCGATCGCGACGAGCGCCGCGTTCTTGGTAGCGGTGTCGATCCGCGCGAGCGTCCTCGACGCGTTGCGCGCACGCGCGCAGACCTCCGCTACCGATGAGACGGCGATCGCCATTAAGTTAAGGGTACGACAGCGCAACGGGGCCGCGTCGGACGCGGCGATCGGCCTGCCGGAGCCGGCCTCGGGTGATGGTGGTGTTCCGTTTCTGGTCGATTTGCCATAGTGGCTACATTATGTAGTCACTATCGTGAATCGTGCAAAAAGTGGATAACCAACAGCAGCAACCCGCCTCAACCCCCGCGTCATGCAAGCACCATGTAGTCGCGGTGCACCGCCTCCTCGCTGGCGCGTGGAAGTATCTCTTGCACGGCACTCGACTTCAATCCCATGACGCGCCGCAGCTCCTCGGCCGAATAGCTGCAGATGCCCTTGCCCAACAGAGGACCGGTACCCGAAAGTTGGACGTCCGGGCGGGCGGACGAAGGAGCATATTCCGCGATTTCGACAGCATCGCCCGCCTGGAAGGATCCAGCCACCTCCATGATCCCCACCGGCAGCAGGCTCGTGCCATCCTCGCGCAGAGCGCGGGCGGCGCCCGCGTCGATGAGCAGAGTGCCGTGGCTCGGCTTGGCGTAGCGCAGCCACAGCTTGAAGGAAGAGTAACGCGCAACGCGCGGGGGGAAATTGGTGCCGTCCACATGCCCGGCGAGCACCGCCTCGAGCGCTCCTGGTCGCACCCCGTTGCAGATCACGGCACGGATGCCGGCGGCGGTGGCCATGTCGGCGGCGACCACCTTCGAGCGCATGCCACCCGAGCCGAGCGGCGAGGTCGTGTGACCCACCTCGATCCCCTCGAGCCCGTCGAAGTCAGTGACCTCGTGCACGAGGCGCGCGTCGGGGTCGTGGCGCGGGTCGGCGGTAAAAAGCCCGTCGATGTCGGTCAAGAGCACCAGCAGGTCTGCTGCGACGAGGATCGCCACCTGAGCGGCGAGGAAGTCGTTGTCTCCAAAAGAGATCTCGTCGGTGGCGGTGGTGTCGTTCTCGTTGATCACGGGTACGACCCGCCAGTCGAGCAGCTTGCGCAATGTCTGGCGCGCGTTGAGGTAGTGGGTGCGGGCGCTCATGTCCATGAACGTGAGCAGCACCTGGGCGGAGACGAGGTCCCGTTCGCGCAGCAACTCGTCATAGGCGCGATAGAGCTTTCCCTGGCCGACCGCGCTCGCGGCCTGCAACTCCTCGACGGCCCCGGGGCGCGCCGGCAGGCCCATGATGCGGACACCGCGGGCGATCGCGCCTGAGGAGACGATCACGACCTCCTTGCCTTCGCTGTGCAGCGACGCGACTACGTCGCAGATGCGAGTGAGCACGCCCGTGCGCAGCTCGCCGTCCTCGTCGGCGACGATGCTCGACCCAAGCTTTATGACCACGCGCTTCATGCTTGGAAGCTTATGCGCGCACGCCCCGCGCCGCCCGAACGCGACTGCCGGGATCTTCAGCTCAGGCGCCCTCGTCCGGATCCAGCTCGAAAGAGACCCCAGCAATCTCCAAATCGTCGCCCGCCTCGAAGCCCTCGGCTTCGAGCGCACGCAGGACGCCGATCTTGCGCAGGCGTCCCTCGAGATAGGCCATCGCGTCCTCGTTGTCGATGTCGTAGCGGGCGAGCAGGCGCTCGACCCCTCTGCCCCTCACGGCGAACGAGCCGGGGGCAACTCGCTCGACGGCGAAGCCGCTGGAGCCGGCCGGGCGAAACACCATGTGTTCGGCGAGCTCGACCTCGTCGTCGCTCGCATCCGCGCCGATCGACAATCCTTCGCCGGGACCGACGAGCGCGCCCGCCGACGCGAGCGCGGGCACGCAACGCAGCAGCTCCGCCGCCAGATCTTGGACTCCGGCGCCGGTGGCACTCGAGGTGGCGAGCACCGGCACACTTGCGCCGAGGCGCTCCGACCACTGGGCGATCGCCTCGGCGACCCGCTCGGGCGGGAGAAGGTCTGCCTTGGAGAGAGCGAGCACCCGCGGCAGACGTGCGAGACGCTCGTCATGGGCGGCCAGCTCGTGCTCGATCGTGGCGTGGTTGGAGACCGCGTCGGATTCCTCGCCCGCGGAGAGCTCGGGCGCGAGGTCGAGCACGTGCACGAGCAGACGCGTGCGCTCGACGTGCGCGAGGAAGTCGTGACCCAGCCCTGCCCCGTCGCTTGCGCCTTCGATCAAGCCGGGGATGTCGGCGACGATGAGCTGACGGTCCTCGCCTTCAAGCACCCCGAGCACGGGCGAGAGCGTCGTGAACGGGTAGCTGGCCACCTTCGGCGTCGCTCGCGTGAGGCGCGCCAGCAGAGAGGACTTGCCGGCGTTTGGCAGTCCCACCAGGCCAACGTCGGCCAGCAGCTTGAGCTGTAGCTGGAGCCAGCCCTCCTCACCCGACAGACCCCGCTCGGCGAAACGCGGCGCTTGACGTGTGGAAGTGGCAAAGCGCTTGTTGCCCCTGCCTCCCGAGCCGCCCTTGGCGACCACGGCCCGCTGACCGGCTGCCAGCAGGTCCCAACGACGTCCCTCCACATCGCCCTCGACGCCCTCGACCTGAGTGCCCGGGGGGACACGCACGACGAGCGTCTCGCCCTCGGCTCCGTGGCGCAGCGACCCCCCGCCGCGACCACCGCGACCCGCTCGATAGTGGGCGGTGCGCCTGAAGCTCTGGAGGTCGCGCAAGGAGTCGTCGCACACGAGCACAACCTCGCCACCGCGTCCCCCATCCCCGCCGTCGGGGCCCCCGCGCGGCACGTGGGCTTCGCGACGAAAGCCCGCGGAGCCGTCGCCGCCGGCGCCGGCCCTGACTTCGATTCTCGCGCGGTCGTGGAGCATCGCAAATGCGGAGTCAGCCGTGCTCGCTTGTCACGGTCGGTCTCGACCGGCAACCACGATCACGGCACCAGCGGCGCGGTTCGGCAACCAAGCGCCGCAGTGGCAAAAATCCTACTCGTCGGCGGCAACTACGTTCACGACCCTGCCACGTCGGCCGGTTGTGAACTGAAGGGTGCCCGCCGCGCGCGCGTAGAGCGTGTCGTCTTTGCCGATCCCGACGCCCGTGCCAGGCTTGAAGCGGGTGCCGCGCTGACGCACGATGATCTCCCCGCCGGTGACGGTCTCACCGGCGAATGTCTTGACGCCGAGTCGCTGGGCGTTGGAGTCGCGACCATTGCGACTGGATCCCAGCCCCTTCTTATGAGCCATTGCGGTCCTCCTGCTCCTCACCGCCGCCTGCGGCGGCGGCGGGACTTGGGGGGGTTGAAGTAGCCTCGCCACCGCGCGAGGCGGCGGCAGGCTTGGCTGCGGACTTCGCTGCCGCAGGCTTGGCGGTGACCGGCTTGTCCTCCGCGGCCTTGGCTGCCACCGGCTTGGCGGCGACCGGCTTGGCCGGGCTCTTCGCGGCGGCCTCCTTGGTGGCAGCCCCCATCGAAATGTCGGTGACCTCGATCCGCGTGAGCTCCTGACGGTGGCCGGTGCGGCGCTTGTAGCCGCGCTTGGGCTTGAACTTGAACACGCGTAGCTTCTCGCCGCGCTCGTGGGCAACGATCCTCGCCGTGACCTTCACCTTCTTCAGACCGGCCGCGTCGAAGACGGCGTCATCGGAGCGGTAGAGGATCGGCTCGAGCGCGACATTCGAGCCCTCATCGGCAGCGAGGCGCTCAACGAGCAGGGTCTGACCCCGCTCGACGCGGTACTGCTTGCCGCCTGTCTTGACGATCGCGTACATGTCTACTCCGAGGTTGCCTCTGCCTTCGCAGCCGAACGGCGCCGTCCACCTCTGCGGCCGCGGCGCCGAGGCTTGGATTGTAGGTCATCCTCGCCACCCTCGTCCGGCGCCTTATCGGGAACCGCCGGCGGCTCGATCTCTGCGACCGCCTCAGGCGCGCCCTCGGCGACCGGCTCCACATGCTCCTCTCGGCTTGGCGCCGAGTCGATTGCGGCGGGCCGCTCCACCGGCTTGGAGCTACGCCGTCGCGGGCGCTTGGCGATCGGACGAGACGCGGGCCGCGGGGCGGGACGGACCACCTCGCCTGACTCGTCGAGCAGCAGCGCGCTCGCGGCCGTGCGCCCGACCGTCTCGATCCGCACCATGCGCTTCTCCCCCACATGACGTGCGGCGCCCGCTATCGAGATTATGTAACCGTCCAACTTGGCTACGGCGTCATCGACGTCGTACATGTGCGGCTCAACGATGTCCACGAGCACCTCGTCGCCCTCCCGGAACGGCAGCGCGCGTTCTTCGACTTCCTCGCGCGTCCCCTGGAAGGTGATCGCGAAGTGGTCGAGCGCGAGCCCTTCGGAGCCCTCGAAGTGAAACGAGCGTTCGGTCTGAGCCTCGAGCGCGTGCAGAACGCGCGAGCCCTGTCCGGTGAACTCGGCGGTGACGCGCGGGTTGATCTGCACCAGAAAAGCCTCCGCGTCGGCGTGCTCGGCGACAAGGTCGCGCAACTTGCGCTCGAATTCGATCGCGATCGTCTCCTCCGAGCGGATCACACCCTCCCCATCGCACGTGGGGCACGGACGGCTCATGATCTCGCGCACGCCCTCCGTCACGTTCTGGCGAGTCATCTCGACCAGCCCCAGCCGCGATATCTCGGCGGTGAACGTCTTTGTGCGGTCCTCGTCGAGCGTCTTGCGCAGCGTCTTCATGACGGCGTCGCGATTGCGCGCCCGCGCCATGTCGATGAAGTCGATCACGATGATCCCGCCGATGTCGCGCAAGCGCAGCTGGTTTACGACCTCCTCGGCCGCCTCGAGGTTGGTCTTGGTGATCGTGTCCTCGAGGCTCGCGCCCTTGCCGCGCCCGATGAAGCTGCCCGAGTTCACGTCGATCACCGTGAGCGCCTCGGCGTAGTCGATCATCAGGTAGCCGCCACTGGGCAGGTCTACGCGTCGTGACATGACGCCGTCGATCGCCTCGGTGACCTTGTAGGCGTCGAGCAGTGGTTCGGCTTCCTCCCACAGCTCGACGCGCTCGACCAACTCGGGAGCGGTGCGCGCGAAGAAAGACACGAGCCGGCGGTGCTGCTGCTCGTTATCGACGATCGCCCGCTCGAAGTGCTCGGAGAAGATGTCGCGCACGACCCGTACCGAGAGATCGGCCTCCTGAAAGACCATCTCCGGCGCCTGGATGTCCTCCACGCGCTTCATCAAGACCTCGTGCAGCTTGTGCAGGTAGAGCAGCTCCCGCTCGAAGTCCTCCCGCTGCGCGCCGTGGGCGGCGGTGCGCACGATCACGCCGCCCTCTCCTATGTCGAGCTTGGCCGTCTGGCGGCGCAAGCGCTCGCGCTCTTTGTCCTCCAGGCGCCGCGACACGCCGACACCCTCGCCACTTGGCGCGTAGACCATGTAGCGCCCGGCGATCGTCACCTCCATCGACAGGCGGGCGCCCTTGGTCTTAAGCGGATCCTTGACGACCTGCACGACGATCTCCTGGCCGGGCTTGAGCAGGTCTGAGATCTTGCGCCCTCCTCCCTGTCCGCGCTTGGGCGCCTCGACGCCCGGGAGCACGATCTCATCGACGTGCAGGAAGCCGTTCTTCTCGAGGCCGATGTCGACGAACGCCGCCTCCAAGCCGGGCAGGACGTTGTCGACCTTGCCCTTATAGATGTTGCCGACGATCGAGCGTCCCCCGCGGCGCTCGATGTAGAGCTCAGCTATCCGATAGCCGGTTCCTGGACGAGCGGGTGGGTGGGCGCTCGATCCCTTGCCCCCGCGCCCGGAGGAACGCGATACCCCATTCGGGGCACGTAGGGCGCCGGGCGTTCCGGCGGCCTCCAAGAGCGCAACGCGCGTCTCCGCGCGATCGACGCTGACGAGTACTTGCTTTCTCAATTTGATCCAGTCTTTCGAGATCTGTAATGCCCGCAGACCTGGTAGCGGTCAACTCCCATGCAGGCGTGGGCCGGACCGTTGCGGTCACGAGCGCAGCCTTGGCTGGTTGTCGGGAGTTTCGGACGGACATCTTCTTAGTAGCGGTAAACGCGGCCCTTCTGCGCCTGGGAGGCGCTTGCCTGCACGTAGATCGATTGCAGTAGACCCACGGCCAACAATGTCGTTATGACCGACGAGCCGCCATAGCTCATGAGCGGTAGCGTGACGCCAGTGATGGGCATTATCCCAATTGACATCCCCACGTTCACGAACACCTGAAACATCAGCATAGCCACAACCCCGGCGGCCACCAGCGAGCCGAACAGGTCCTTGGCCATCGTCAGGATGCGAAGCGTGCGCCAGATCAGCAGCGCGTAGAGGGACAGGACGAGCGCCGCGCCAACGAAGCCGTACTGCTCCCCGACGGCGGCGAAGATGAAGTCGGTGTGGTCCTCGGGCACGAAATGGAGCGTGGTCTGGGTGGAGTTCACGCCGCGGCCGGTCTTTTGCCCGGCCCCGATCGCTACCTTCGACTCCTCCTGTTGATAGCCCTTCTTCTGGGGGTTGCTCGATGGGTGCAGGAAGGCCGTGAGGCGTTCTTCCTGGAAGGGTTTGAGCACATGCACGCCGGCAGTCGGGGCGATCACCAGGGCCACGGTGGCGGATATCCCTACCAGTGCCAGCAGCCCCGTCAGTTGACGCCAGGATGTGCCCGCCACGAACAGCAGCGTGAAGGCGATCACCATGTAGACCATCCCTGAGCCGAGATCGGGCTGGGCGATCACGAACAGCGCGGGCACCAGCGCCGCGATCATCACACGAACGGTCGTGCCAACCTCGCGTAGACGGCGGGAGCGTCCGACCACAAACGCCGACAGCGCGAGTATCAAGAGGACCTTCCCGAGCTCGGACGCCTGGAAGGAGAACAGCGGGAATTCGATCGCGCGCTGCGCGCCCAGCGCGGATTCGTGGCCGAGCGCGAGCACCGCGAGAATGCTCAGCAGCAGCACAGCGTAGATCGGGTACATGAGCTGGCGCAATCTCGCGTAGTCGATCCGCGAGAGAACGACCATCAGCAGCAGACCTACGATCAGATAGGTGACCTGGCGATCAACGTAGTAGCGGGGCTGGCCGGGAATCAGGTTGCGAGTGGCCGCCTCCAGCGTGACGATCGAGCAGATCCCCAGGCCGAGCGCCGCGAGCGTGAGCAGCGGGTCGAGCGGCAGGCGCAGCGTGCGCGTGCTCTGAACAGCAGCGTCCTGCGATGGGACGATCGGGCTGATGACCGAGGAGCTCATCGCGTTTTGGAGGACCCCGCGACGAACTTCTCAGACTGACCGAACCACTTCGCGGCGATCAGGCGCGCGACAGGCGCGGCCGTTTCCGCGCCGAAGCCACCCTGCTCGACGGTCACGGCGATAACTATGGGGCGCCCACCCTGGGGATCGGCGATGTAGCACATGTACCACGACTGGTCTTCCTTGCCTTCGTGCTGGGCGGTTCCGGTCTTGCCGAAGACGGGGTGCTGGACCTGATTCCAGCCATTCCACACGTCCGCGGAGGTGCCCCCAGGTTGCGATGCGGCCTCGTGGATGCCTTCCATCACGAGACTCAAGTAGGAGTAGTTGAGGCGCACGTGACCCAATGGCTGGGGGTTCAGCGCCTGCACCAACCCGCCCCGGGAATCGTCGATCTCCAAGCCCAGATGCGGACGCACAACCGTGCCGTAGCCTCCGTGCATATAGGCGTTGGCAAGCGTTGAGTAGGCGATCGACATCTGCAACGGGTCGGTGAGCAGGTCGCCCTGCCCGACCGCCAATTGCATGTTGTCGCCAACGCTCCACGGCCTCACTTCGGCTACATAGCCACACGAGGGCTTGTGTTCGCGATGCTCGCACCGCACCTCTTCGGTGTTGCGCGTTTCGCGCCACTGCCGATCCGGCACCACGCCCGCAAACGCTTCTGGCAGGTCGATGTGGCTCGGGCGCCCGATGCCCAACCTCTGAGCCAGCCTCTGGATGATGTTGCCGTGGTTGTTGGCACGCTGGCCAACTTCGAAGAAGTAGGTGTCCGAGGAGACCTTCAGCGCTTCCACGAGACCCACCGCGCCGTATTCTGCGTGGCCGGCGTTGCAGAACTGCTGGGCGCCGGCCTTGATGCATCTGCCGGCGCCAAGGCCTTCGCTTGGGGTGATCACCCCCGCTTCGAGCGCCGCCATGGCCGTGATCGGCTTGAACGTCGAACCGGTCGGATATTGACCGTTGACTGCTCGATCGGTCAATCTTCCGACGCCTCCGATCAACGTCTCGTACCGTTTGCGCGTGAGCGGTTTGGCGAACAGGTTCGGGTCGAAGCTCGGGGAGGACCCGGTCGCCAGGATCTGCCCGTTGCGTGGGTCCATCGCCATATAGGCCCCGGCGTTAGCCGCCTTGCCCGCCGCTTGCGCCCGTTCGATGCCTTCGCGCAGCGCCTTTTCACCCTCCTGCTCGAGGCCCAGGTCGAGCGAAAGCTTGACGCTGTGCCCCGCGATCGGTTCGGTCGGGCGCAATGTCCTGGGGTCCGCTTCGCCGGCCGCGTTGACCTGCACGTGCTTGGCCCCTGGGACGCCTCGCAGGTAGCGGTCGTAGTAGTACTCGAGGCCCTCCTGGCCGACCACGGCACCCTGCTGCACCCCGCGGAAGGCTTTCAGCTTCAACTGTTCTTCGCTGACCCGGCCGACATGACCGAGAACCTGCGCCGCCAGTTCCCCGTAGGGATACCTCCTGATCGAGACCGGCTGCTGCTCTACCCCGAGGAATTCGTTTTTGCGCTCGCCGAGCACCGTCAGCGCATCGCGGCCAGCGCTGGTCTTGATGGTGACGGGCGCATAGGGAAGCTGGGTTATTCCGGCGATCACGCGTTCGTAGATCAGCCTCGGGCTAAGGCCGATCACGGGAGCGAGACGGTCGAGGAGACCGCGCACCCTCGTTGCCGAGGATGGCGGCTGTGGGATCGCCACAAACCGAATATGAGCCGCCTTGTGGCGGAGCGTGTGCAGCTCGGCCCGCTCGCCGCGCGTGAGGTGGCGTCCGTGCAACTGCGCTCTGTAGCTCTTCAGCTGCGCGCGTGCCGTGGTGTATTCGGCTTGGGCGCCCGCAAGGGCCTTCTGGTAGACAATCGCCTGTTCGCGTACGGATTCAGGCAGCGAGCTGGGAATGATCTGCACCGCATTGGTGACGGTGCTCGTTACGATCGGCCGTCCCGAGCGATCGAGGATGTTCCCGCGCGGAGCCGGGATCGCAAGGACACGCTGGTCGTTGACCTTGGCCTGCTGGACGTACTGTTCGCCGGTCAGCACCTGTAGGTACCACAGCCTGAAGAAGATGATCGCGAACATCACGAGCGCAAGGCTCCCGAGGATCGCGACGCGCAGCGCGAGCTGAGGGGAGACAGAAGCACGTGGCTCGTTCGGCTTGAGTCGCTCGATCGTGCTCAACGATGAGCCTCTGCGCGTTGGCCTGAAGCGCGGATCGGTGGTTGCTCGGCGCCGACGCGGATCATCGGCTGCCCGAGGAGCTTCGTGACAGGGGGCTCAGCCCACCCGTGGTGTAGGCGCGACGTCGCCGCCTGCGGGGATCGTCGGGGAGGCCCCCGATCAGGCAGCGGCGCACCAGCACCCACATCGGCAATGCCACCACCGTGTCGACGAGCACGCCGAGGACGATCTCGCGCAACAGCTCGAGGCTGACGGGCGCATCGACGCCGAGCAGGAACTCGATCAACGAGTAGCCGATCATCGCGGCGGCGGCGGCGGCGGCGCCTACGAACAGTGGTGTGAGCGCCGCCTGCGGGTCACGCAACTCGCGCAGTCGACCGGCCCAGTAGCCGACGATCGTGAATGTCAAGGATGTCACCCCGAGCGTTTGCATGAGAGCCAGATCGATCAACAGGCCCACGGCGAAGCCGGCGATCGCGCCGAGCATCGAGCCACACAACAGGCCCGTGAAGGCGACCAGCAGCGGCGACAGGTCGATACTGACCCCCCATACCGGCACCTCGGAGATGACGCTGATCTGCACGAACACGACCACCACCGACAGGATCGCGACCCGCCACAGCAGCGAGCCCGGCAGCCACGCCGCGCTCGTTTGCCCCGCGCTCGCACTCTGGCTGAGAGCTCTCGCGCTCATCCGCCCCCCGTCGAGGCAAGCCGGCCACCGTTGCCTTCTTCTTCGGAGCCAGGAGGCTCGGTCGGCGTGAGGTTGGCGAGCACACTCGCAAGGCCGGCGACGCGGGAGCCGGGGGAATGCGTGAGCACCTGCACTACGTCGAGGCTGTGCAGGTTGGCGAGCGGACTGACGTTGACCGACTTGAACGGGCTCTGTTCGTCTTCGGAGGTCACCTGCCCGATCGGGATCCCCGTCGGGAAGAGCGTCTGGCAGCGACAGGAGACCTTGCCGGCCGTGACGACATAGTCACCGCGTTTGACCGGGGCGTTGGAGGACAGGTACTGCATCAACAGGCTACCCGGTTCGCCGACCTGCGGCTGTAGGAGGCCTTCGGCGCCGGTGGCGCTGATCTTCGCCGTGACTTCGACTTCGCTGTCGGTGATCAGACTGACAAGGGCGCCGTTGGAGGCAACCCGCGTGACCTTGCCGATCAATCCTTCACCGTCGATCACCGGATCGTTGATGCGCACGCCCGATGATGAGCCATGGTCGATCGTCACTGTCTTGTACCAGATGTTGGGTGACTGGTAGATGACCGTGGCTGTCACCGAGCCATATTCGGCGATGTTGAGGGTCTTGCCGAGGTTGTAGAGCTTGAGCAGCTCGCCGTAGGAGCGTTCGTTTGACTGCTTGGTGGTCAGTTCCCTGCGCACCGTCGCAAGCTGCTTGCGCAGTTCGGCGTTCTGGCTCTTTGCTTTGAGCGTGCTACCGAACCACCCAAACAGGTCCCGCACGGGCTTGAGCGCCTTGTTGGCGCCATCCTGGATCGGCGAGACGACGGTCAGGAAACCGCTCTGCACCGAGTGCAGGCCACCGTTCGAACGCTCGCCGAAGTAGGCGGTCAGCAGTATCAGGGATAGCGCGACGAGCAGTGCAAGCACCGCGCGCCTGCGCCGGACCGTCTTGTCATACACCAGTAGGAACCCTCCGAAGTCTTCATCCCATAGCGTACCTGCGAGCCGTACCGTCGGACGCAGATCCGTCTCGACGGGAGCGCTTCGCAGGACTTGCGATGCTCATCGCCGCCGACGGTTGCGGGGGTTGCGAGAGTTGCGGTTGGAGCGATGGATCGCCTCGAACTCCTCGAGCGAGCGTCCCGATCCGACCGCCACGCACGTGAGCGGGGACTCGGCCAGGTGGGCGGGCATCTGGGTCTCCTCGCGCAGGCGTTGGTCAAGCCCTTGAAGGAGCGCTCCCCCACCCGCGAGCATGATCCCGCGGTCCATGATGTCCGAGGCGAGCTCGGGCGGGGTGCGGTCGAGCGTCTCCTTGACCGCCTCGATGATCTGCGAGAGCGGCTCCTCGAGCGCTTGGCGGATCTCCTCGCTCGTTAGAACGACGGTCTTCGGCAGGCCCGCCACCATGTCGCGCCCGCGGATCTCCGCCTGAAGCTCCTCCTCGAGGGCACAGGCCGAGCCGATCTCGAGCTTGAGCTCCTCGGCGGTCTGCTGGCCGATCAGGAGCTTGTACTCCTTCTTGGCATAGTTGATGATCGCCTCGTCCATCTCGTCGCCTCCCACGCGGATCGACTGCGACACGACGATCCCGCCGAGGGAGATGACGGCGACCTCGGAGGTGCCCCCGCCGATGTCCACCACCATCGAGCCCGTGGGCTCGCCCACCGGCAAGCCGGCGCCGATCGCAGCCGCCATCGGCTCCTCGATCAGGTAGGCGGTGCGGGCGCCGGCCGACAGGCAGGCCTCCTCGACCGCGCGCTTCTCAACGCCCGTCACGCCCGAGGGTACGCACACGACCACGCGCGGGTGCGCCCAGCGGTTCTGATGGACCTTCTGGATGAAGTGGCGCAGCATCTCCTCGGTCACATCGAAGTCCGCGATCACGCCGTCCTTCAGCGGGCGGATGGCCTGGATCGTGCCGGGGGTGCGACCGAGCATCCGCTTGGCCTCGATGCCGACGGCGTGCACCTCGCCGGTGCGCGAGTCGATCGCGACGACGCTCGGCTCGGAGAGCACGATCCCGCGTCCGCGCACGTACACGAGCGTGTTGGCCGTCCCGAGATCGACCGCCATGTCGCGGCCACCGAATCCGGTTAGATACGTGAGGATGCTCATCTTGAGAGTGGGAGCACGCACGGACTGGACGTTGCCTCACCGGTCACAAAGCACCCGGCGGGCAGCCGAGGCGTACCCGGCGGGGAGTCTAGCGGACCTACTCGCACGCCCCGCAAGCCTGACAGCGTATTTGCAGGCAAAAACGGACTCCGAGGCCGCCCACGCTGCCCTCAAGAAGGTTCGTGGCAGCGCCATCGTGGGCGCCTGCACATAGAAGCGCCGGGCCGGCAGCGGCGATCAGAAGCACTCCAGGCGCTCTCGCAGTAGCTCTGGGCAGAGATCCAGCAGTGTCGCGAGCGGCAACCCGACGACATTCTCATAGTTTCCACGTATCTCGCGCACTAGCACAGACCCGAGTCCCTGGATCGCATAGCCGCCGGATTTCTCACGCCACTCTCCGCTGGCCACATACCAGTCGACCAGTTGCTCGTCGCACTCGCGAAAGACGACCTCTGTGCGAGCGAGGGCGACGTGCTCCCGATCCTCGCGCAGTAGCGCCACGCCGCTTAGCACCGTGTGTGTCTCGCCCGCCAGCGCAGCGATCGTCTGGAACGCCGCGCTCTCGTCCGGCGGCTTGCCGTAGATCCGCCCGCCAAGGGCGACGAGTGTGTCAACGCCCAGAATTGTCTCAGCTTCGCCCGCCACGCCCTCCACGCGTGCGGCGCGCGCCTTACGCAGTGCGTTCTCGACCGCCACCTCGGCGGGATCGCCCTGCTCCATCTCCGCGACGTCGGTGGCCCGCACGGTGAAAGGCACGCCGAGGCGCTCGAGGATCGCCCGCCGCTGAGGCGAGGCGGAGGCGAGTACGAGCGGGCCTCCTGCGGACACCTGCGCCGTCGGACCTGCTCAGCCGGCGAGCTCGGGGAAGAACAGAGCGGCCTCGCGCGAGGCCGACTCCGCCGAGTCAGAGCCGTGAACCATGTTCTGGCCCATCTCGATCGCGAAGTCGCCGCGGATCGAGCCGGGTGCAGCCTCGAGAGGGTCGGTGGCGCCGATCGCCTGACGGGCCGCCTTGACGGCATGAGCGCCCTCGAGCACCATCGCGACTATCGGCCCTGAGGCGATGAACCTCACGAGCTCCCCGAAGAAGGGCTTCTCGGCGTGCTCGGCATAGTGGCGCTCGGCCAGCTCATGCGAGACGGTCATGTGACGCAACGCCACGATGCGCAGGCCCTTGCGCTCGAAGCGAGCGATGATCTCGCCCGTGAGCGAGCGAGCGAAGGCGTCCGGCTTTACGAGGATCAGGGTACGGTCCATGGGGTCCTTTTGATCGGGTCTCTGGTCAGGATGTGGGGCGAGGACGTCGCAAGCCGCTCGAGCGAGCGCTCGGCTTGGGAGCCGGCTCGGACTTGCCTTCCTCACCGACGCCGTCGGGTTCGCCGGCCAGCGACGCCGACTCCGAGGCGAGCGTGGATTGGTCGCCGACGAGGGTCGCCGG
>JBARJU010000294.1:0-1737 GCA_049800435.1 Solirubrobacteraceae bacterium | reverse complement strand
GTGCATGCACGTCCCGGGACAGGGCCGCATGCGGCCCTGTCTTCCCCGAAATTGTTTTCTTGCTCACCGGTACAACTCCGCGATGCGGTCAGGGTCCACACTCGCGGCGCTCGCCAGCAGGGCCACGCGTCCTGCGCGCAGCCCCAGCACGATGTCGGCCTCGGCCAGATCGCGCCCGGGGTCGTGGCTCGTCAACACACGCGTGCACTTGCTCGATGCGCCGATCAGCGGCTCGACCAGCTCGATCGCCGCGGGATCGAGGTTGGCGTAGGGCTCGTCCAGCAGCAGCAGCTCCGGGTCGTGCAGCGTCGCGCGCGCCACCGCCACGCGCTGAACCATCCCCCGGGACAGCGTCCTCACCGGCTCGTCCGCTCTCCGGGTCATGCCAACCGTGTCGAGCAACACCTCGATGCGATCGGGCGCGACATTGTGCAGACGCGCGTGGTAGCGCAGGTTCTCGCGCGGCGTCAGCTCCCTGTAGAGCAACGGCTCGTGGCCAAGCAGCCCGACCCGTCCGCGCACCTGCCACGCGTCGCCGGGAAGCTCTCCGTCGAGCACCCTCACGCGCCCGGAGTGCGGGCGCAACAGCGTGGCGAGCACCCTCAGCATGGTCGTCTTGCCGGCCCCGTTGGGACCGAACACGACCAGCGTATCCCCGACGGGGAGCGCGAGCGTCACATCCTCGAGCGCCGTATGTTCGCCGTAGTTGCGCGTCAGTCCCTCGAGCTCCACCGCGGCCGAGACGTCCGCGACGACCGTGCCATCCGCCGGGTGGACTTCGAGGGCCGTCATGGGCGATCTCAGACCGCGGTGAGGCGCTGCTCGTGCTCGGCTTGGCTTCGTGCGATCAGCGCACGCACGTCCCGCTCGCCTGTGCGGCCCTCGCGCAGCAGGGCGACCGGATCGGGATCGCCGTTCACGATCCCCTCGAAGAACCGCTTGCGGTCCTGGTAGGTGGGCAGCGTTCCCTTGGCCCACCCCCGTGCCTCGTTGAGCAGCACCGCGAGCTGTGCATACGGCTCGCCGAACCGCTCTGCGATCTCTCGCTTGATGCGCTTGGCAAGCGCCGGCGAGGCGCCCGCCGTCGAGATCGCTATGGCCAGCGGGCCGCTGCGCACGATCGCCGGCAATATGAAGTTGCACAGCGGCGGCACGTCGACCACGTTGACGAGCATCGCCCTGCGCTCGGCGTCCTCATACACGGCGATGTTCACGTCGGTGTCGCTGGTGGCGGCGATCGCCATGAACACGCCCTCCAGATCGGCCGCTCCCGCGTACTCGCGCCGCTCCCAGCGGATCGAGCCCTCCTGCGCGTATTGCGCGAGCGCCGGCTCGGCGTGCGGGGCGATCAAGGTGACCTCGCCATCGCACGCAAGCAGACCCTCGACCTTCTCGAGGCCTATCTCGCCGCCGCCGACGACCACGCAGCGGCGGGCGGGCGGGCCCGAAAGATTCAGGCAGGCAATGTAGAACGGCGTGGCAAGCATGTCCGCGACGCAACTCTGGTCGCAGATCCCCTTGCGCAGCTGGCAGACGCACTCCTTGCCTGCATAGGCCTGGGCGGGCATCTCTACACCTTACGACCTGCGCCCCAGCGCTCGGAGCCCTACGCGCGCCAGCGCCAGCCCACCTTGGCGCCATGCGCGCTCGCGGTCGCCTTCGCGTGTCGAGCGCAGCTGCGCGGCAGTGCGTGCCGCCCGCGCCGAGAGCTCGTCATATGGCCCCCACCACAGACCG
>JBARJU010000293.1:0-42530 GCA_049800435.1 Solirubrobacteraceae bacterium | reverse complement strand
GCGCTGGCTGTCCAACCGGCGCCGCGCCGGCCTTCGGTGAGCAGGCGGCCACGGGAATACACCTGCACGCGCACCGGCGGACCGATCTCCGCTTCCAACCAGATGCGGACCGCGGAGACGCCCGCGGGAAGCACTTCGCCACTCTGACACACGGCCGCGTCGCCAACCGCGGTAGTCACCACTTCCACTCCATGCGGACTGGTCCGGACCGCATGTGCAGGCGCCTGGGCGAGCGTCACCGCACCGAGGACCGCCACCAGCGCGAGACTCACAACAATCGTCGGCTTCGCGAGTTTCGTCATCTCAGGTCTGACTACATCTTATTCGAATAACCAGATCAAAGTCAAAGACTGTTTCATGGCAGCGAAGCCGCGAGTACCCGGTCGATCTTCCAGGAGCGGCCTTCGCGCCTTACCTGCATGTAGCCGGCGGGCAGCGTCCTCCACGCCAGCAGCGCGTAGGCGACGTCGCCGTTGACGCGAACGCCGGTCACCTGCGGCGGATCGATCAGCTGCGTATGGAAGTGCTCGAACACGCGCGACAGGACCGCTTGGCAGGTGCTGGCGCCGCGCAAGTATTGCGGGCCGGGCGGCCCGCCGTATTCTTCGGGAATCGATTCGGCGAGGATGTAGTAGGTCAGCGAGCAGGCCCGCGCGTCGTCGTGGGCGGCGGCCGCCGCGTAGTAACGCCTTACGAGCTCCGCGACCGCTTGGTTGTCTGCAACGCCAGCCGCGTGGCCGAAGCTCCGCACGGGGCCGTCGCCGTTGGAGGAATCTGTGGCTGCGGTGCCGCCGCACGAGCTCACGCCTGCACTCAACACGGCGACCGCCAGCAGCGCGAGCAGCATACGCATCATTCAACCTCGATCGGCCGTCCGATGTCCAGCAGCATGTCGATCTTCCAGCCACCGCGTTCGCGGTGCACAAGAAGGTAGCGGCCGGGCTTCTTCCCTTGGAAGCCAAGCCGCGCGGCCCCACGATTGCGCTCGACGCGGACGGCGGCCACCTTCAGCGTGGCGCTATCGGCGTTCAAGCTCCCGTGGGATCGTTTGAACAGCTTGGACATGACCGCGGCACACGTCTCGCCGCGCAGGCCGGGCGAACCGGACTGTACGCCGTAGTCTTCCGCGATCGATTCGGCGAGCGGCAAGTACATCAGCTTGCACGCCGCGGCCCCGTCGCCGGTGGCCGCGGCGGCATAGTAGCGCCTCACGAGCGTGGCCACCGCCGCCGCCTCGACCGCGCCTGCAGGGTGGCCGAGCATTTCGTTCTCGTTGTCCGGTTCTGTGCCGTACTTGTCGGAGTCGGAGTCGGCGTCGGCCTTGAATTCGATCTGGGGCAACGCCGCGCGCAGGGCGCCGGTGGACGACGATCGCGGCTCCGAGCCCGCACCGCCGCAGGCGGCGCAGGCCAAGCCACTCAGCATGGCTGCCAACAGCGCGCATACAGGCCTCTCTCTGCTCGACAAAGCGCGTACCGGCTTATAGAATGGTTGAATACATTGCAGAACTTAAACCATACTCTCGAGAGGGACTAATCATGCTACGCACATCGCTCGCCGCGTTTACGATCGGGGCGATCGTGTTCGCGGCGTCCGGCTGCGGTGGATCGTCCAAAACAGGGACGATGACCACCGCCGTCACGAACACGGTCACGAACACAACAGCAACGGTGGCCACGCTTCCAACAACGACTGCCGTGAAACTCGCGACCGGCAGACGGCTGGCGCGCAACGCATGGATCGCCGATGGCGACGCGATCTGCGCACGGGCGAACAAGAAGGTATCCGCGAACCACGTCAGACACACGGCTGATTATGGGCGCATACTCCCGCAGATCTCCATCTACTACGAGACCGAGTCAACGGAACTCAGCAAGCTCGTGCCACCGGCTTCGATGACGGGTGACTGGACCCAGATCGTCAACAACCTCCAGATCCTCGGCGCATACCTGGGCAGGGTCGGCCAATATGTCCAAGAAAACAACCTCAACGCGGCACGCCCACTGTTTCACACAGCCCTGAACATCCAACAGCAACTCATCGCTATAGCCAAGCACGATGGATTCAAGCGATGCACAGCCCCGACATGATCGCTCGTCGTCGATAGCGGCCCTCCAGGGCCGCTATCGCGGATGTTTTGATTGGATGCCATCGGCAGCGGGCGTCGAAGGGCTCCTCCACAAGCTCTGGAAGGCCCCCTTCGACGTCGCTCGGGCGGAATCGACTATGTGGCGGTCGCGGCCCAGGAGCCGGTCATCGCCATCGCTCCCTTTTCCTTGCTGAAGGCGAAGACCTTGAAGCCATAGGTGTGATGGCTTTCCGGGCCTGTCAAGACCCCCATTTCAGGTCTCGCAATGAGGTTGACTTCTTCGGAGATGAACACGCAGAGCTTACCTTCGGCGGCCCCCGGTTCGCTGCTCGTACCGGTGCATTCACCGTTCGCGATGGCCGTCGCTTCTTTCGGTTCGCCTTTGCCTTCTTCCTTGCCGATGATGATGGATGTCGGCGCGAAGGCGAGCGGAAGCGCCAGGCTCACGCCTGTCTGGATGTAGCCAAAGCTCGCGCAAGAGGGATAGGCGCATTCGGCCAGACCGCCCGCAGCCCACTGGCCCGTCAGGGTCTTGCCCTTCGGCAGCGTGCCGCCCGCGGTCCACGGTGAGCCTTCGCTACCGTTGCACGCGTATTCGGTCTTACCGGCGACTACGAAGTTCGCCCCACCTTCTTTGCAGTTGGCACCTTTGGGCTCGGCTTTCATAACGACGCTTTCGCCGGGGACTCCGTTTGCTCCGGCTTTGCCGTCGCACGCAAACGTCGCGACGCCGCCGCCGACCTTGAATTCCGCTCCACCGAGTTTGGCGCAACTCGACGCGCCCGCCGCCACGGGCGTATTAGTCACGCTTTCGCCGTTGACTCCAGGCGTTCCGCCTTGACCGTTGATCCCGTTAGTTCCATCTTTACCCGGCAGCCCGGCCGCGCCCGCCTTGCCTTCGGGCCCCGCCTTGCCAGACTTGCCCTGAAGCTGCTTGAGCACGCTCGGCTTGATCTGTTTGGTCGAGGTGATCAAGTATTTGTTCGCGGCGAATGCTCCACCGGTCATCGCGAACACGAGCGCGAGCGTCATCGCGACGTTCGTGTACGTAAAACGTCTAGCTATCCATGAGAGCATTTTCCCCCTCCGTTCACAAATATTTAGGGCAGGCACAAACTGCCCGCGCTCTGCCGAACTATTATCGCGAAGGCCGCTAGAGAAGTCAAATAGTGTTTCCCATTCTGTCTTTGGGCCTTTATCCAAACGTAAGCCGGCCGACATTTGTTTGCGCAAATGTATCGTACGCACCCGAGTTGCCTTGCTCAAAACCAGCACAACGTCAGCTAATGTTTCTAACTACTTGCGGCTGGGGCGCGAAGGCGCTAAACCATTGAAAACCACCCGCCCGGCCTTCCCCAGGTCTGTCACAGGGAGAACCAAGATGAGACGATCGCTCGCGCTGCTCGCAACCGGGCTGCTCGGCCTCACCGCCGTGGCATGCGGCGGCACAAGCAAAACCACGAGCTCAATCTCCGCGAGCCCTCACGATGCCGGACCGTCCGGAGGCTCCGCGGCAACCTCCGCCTCCGGTGCGTCCCAGCCCAGCGGCTACCTCAAAGACGACGGGGACGCAGATGGAGACGACGGTCAAAACCCGGCGAACGCCCCAAACGACGACCTGGCCTTCCTGGCGACCTACGGGCACGGGGCGAGCCCGGCCGATATGCGGGCGGTCACGACCCTCGTCAAGAGTTACTACGCCGCCGCCGCCGCGGGCGAAGCGGCCAGAGCCTGCTCGCTGCTCGACTCCACCCTCGCCGCTGGGCTCGCGAGCGGCCAAAGCCAGGCCCCTCACGGTCCACGCGATAGGTGTGCCGCATCCATGGCGCCGCTACTCAGACAGCAGCACCAGCGGTTGACCGCGGAGGACCCCGCCACGATGACTGTGATCGGCGTGCATGTGAAGGGTAACCTCGGCCTGGCTGTCCTGGGCTTCAGGACGATGCCCGAAGCCGTGATCGTCGTCGAACGCGAAGGCAGCATGTGGAAGATCGACGCGCTGTTCGACAACAACATGACATAACGCTGGCACTCATCCCCATAGCGTGGTGTCCGGGCGAACCATTGCCCGCCCTGACACCACACGCGACTGCCTTACTTACGTCTTACGCACCTGACGAGCCGCTGACAGTACCTCCTTCGGGATGTTCGATTAAATCTTCTCCTTCAACGATCCCCGTTTCGTTGCCGCCACGACTACAGTTCCCTAATTTGAGCCCAGCTAATTCGACAAACGCCTCTGAGAATAAACCCGTCGGAGTCGTAGCTTCGTTCATCAGTTCGAATATTCCTTCTGGCAGAGTGCATTCGTCTTCCGGTTCCCCGATAGTCCCCATGCACTGCACATACCAGCCAGGCCGACCAGCGCTTTCGTCTTCTAAGATTAAGACCACGAAGAAATTAGTCCCGGCCGGGTCTTCCATTAACTCGAGTTCCGTTAACCACGGCAGATGCACCGCCCACACTAACGGCGTCGGACAGCTCGTCTCATTTGTGCATTCGAGGGCTAAACCGGCTAAAGCCGTTAAAGAGATCACTTCTCGTCCAACTCGTCCCCAGGTCAAAGACGGATTCGACCCTTATGTATTACTAGTCTTGTTAGGTCTTGCGCGCCTTCTTCCGCTTCTTCTGCGCGCAGCCGGTCGTTGTGATCGGGGTGGACCGCTTTATGCTTGTGCCATTCTGGGCGGCGAAGGCCGTCGGCATCGTGAGCTTGGTCTTGCAGAGGTTGCCGTTGGCCGCGAGCGCGGAGTAGCGGCCCTGGGGCAGCTCGAGCTCGAACGTGCCCACGGGGACGTCCGGGACCGTGCGGAACGTCGAGCTTGTGATACCGGCTTTGCTTATGAACGTTTCGCCGTGTAGGTCGACGGTCACACCGTAGCCTTGCAGAACTACGATCAGTTCTGGAAACTTCGCGCCGCCGTGGGAGACGAAGTAGGCAGGGCCTGTGAGTGAGACGGGGATAAGCGGCGTGGTCGCGTTCGCCTGCCCGACACGCGATGCGGCGGGGCAGTTCGCGGGGTTTGCGTTGAACACGGTGTCGGGACAGGCCTTTTGCAGTGTTGTCAGCCTCGAGGGGAGCTGTTTGGGCAGATCGACCTTGACAGAACGGATGTTCGCCTGAGACCCCCACGCTGCTTTCGGGTATGAGAGCTTCACGTCGAGGCTCGCTCCCTTGGCTCTGGAGGTATGCCCGGAGGTGGAGACCTTGAAGCTCGGTTTGAAGCGCAGCGTCGCGCAGTTGGTGGCCTGGAAGGGCACGGACAGTGCTTGGGAGGCTCCTTCGGTACTCCTCAAGTTTCCGCTGATTTCCATCTTGTTGCAGTTCGTCGGGTTGAACGTGAAGGAGGGCCGGTCGATCGTTACGTTCACGTGCTGGATCTCTAGCGGAATCCCTTCGATGATCGTGGGGATCTTGTACGGGCCCGTGCTGTCGCTTGAGATCGTCAGCGCGGCCGTCGTGGGGTCGACTTCGATCTTCGCCCTGACGACCACGCAGTCGCACGCCGGATCGCTCGCCTTGGTTTTCTCGAGATCGAACGGGCCGGCCTTCGCGGGGTTGACGATCGACAGCCCGAACGGCGCGCCCTCATACGGGCCGGTGATGTACACCCGCCCGCCCTTCACGCTGAACGGGTTGCCCCCCAAGCCTACCGAGACGGTCGTTTCGCCGATCAGGCTGTTCGCGCCGCACAACCCCTCGTCCGCCTGCGGTTCGGGGCATAGTTCGACCCCGGTCAGCAGACCGGAGAGGCCCGGCGGCATGTGCAATTGCAGGCTCTGCAGGTTCTGCTGGCCGTCCTGCCTGGACATCGTCGTCGTGAACGGCGTGAACGCGCCCGCCTGGATGTTCAGGCTGCCCGTCGTCAATTCCGGACTGAACGGCAAAGGATTGCTGCACGGAGCGTGGTTCGGACCGCTCGTGATCTGAAATTCCGAGGAGGAGCCGACCGGCGGTTCCCCCGACCATGGCGCGATCGACGCGGTCGTCGCGTAGGACTCGCACAGCGCCGGGGTGCCCAAGGGCGCTCTGGAGCCTCCGAAGAAATGCAGCCGCAGGTTTTCGAACGGCAGTTGCGGCGTTTCCTTGAACGTCGAGACAAGCTGACCCGTGTGCCCATCGGGCCTGACTTCCCCGGCGAGCTTGACGATCACCCCCGAGACGGGGTCTTTGGCCACGATATACAACGCGATCAGGCTCCCGAACGGATTCGCTCCCTGCGAAGCTAGATATGCCGCACCTTCGAGCCTGTGCGGCAACAACGGCGTTTCGATTTCGACCGTTCCCACCTTCGCCGCTTCCGGGCAAGACTGTTCGCCGGCCACCTCCAGACCGATTTCGCCGAGACCGCACGACAGCAGACCGTCCGCTCCCGCCGGGTTCAACGCGACGCCCGCGGGCAATATCACGGTCGTATCCTTCACGGTCGCGTCCGCGAGGCCCGTCGGGTTCAGGCTCGCCTGCTGGTCGACGTGCACGCTGACCGTCAAACCCGTCGGTGTGCTGCCCTGCTGCCCATCGGGAGCAACACCGATCGAGGGATTGAAGCTCAGCTTGTTGCACCCGTCCTGGCCGTACTGTTCGCCGAGGAGATTGGCGAACGTGTAGGAGAACGGCTTGGTGTAGGCACCGATGTGATACCACGAGTCGCCTTCCACGCTCGTTTGCAACGGACCGGTGCACGATGTCGGTAGGTCGAGAAACGGCTGTTCGCGTTCCCCCACCGAGCAGGACCGTTCGCCATTCTGGAGCGCTTCTGCTTCGCTCGAGGCCTTTATCAGGCAATCTAGGCCGCGTGCGCTGTCGTGACGCGGATCGGCCGGTACTCCCCAGAAGGTGACCTGAGAGCCGATGAACCCGAGCGCGTCGATGATGTCCGGCACCGTAACGACCACGCCGTAGCCTTCGCCGGTGCGCACCGAAGTGTTGAGGATCACTGGGCCCACCGGTGTCGGGAAGCCGAACCGCGCCGGCTCGCCGATCGCAGGTTCCAGATTGTATAGCGGCGCGGTATCGGCCATCGGCACGCGGCTCAGGGAGTTGAAGGCCGTCACGATCGGCGTGGCGACGCCCACGACCGTGTTGACCGGGCATTCGCGTGCGCTGTTGTGAACGAACAGGTAGAGGCTGCACTTCGGCAGCGGCGTCGGATTGCCGACCAACCCGGGCGGCAGGTTGAAGCGCAGGTCCTTGGTCAGCGCCACAGGTTGAGCTTCGGGACGCACTTCTTCTTCGAATGTCCCTCCTTTGCTTTTCGCCTGTCCTTTGACCGTCGCCGCCTTGGTGGTGAACGTCAGCGTCGTCGTCAGCTGGAAAGGGTGCTTGCCGGCCTGCGTCGCCGGTTTCCCGCCCTCTTCTTCAGGCACGATTTCATAGCTTTCGGCCCCGAATTCGGGGGCGGTTTCGCCAAGCGCGAGCGGGTGACGCGAGAGCGCCGGCAGCGCACCACCACCGGCGACGCTCACTTCGTTGACGCCCGTACCCGCGCCCGGTTCGAACCGTACAGTGACCCAGATCATCAAGCGTTCGTAGGGCAGCAGCAGCCCCGGATAGGTACAGCTCACTCTCTGTCCGGCGATCGAGCACGATATCTTCGGTTCTGCGAACAACCCCCCGCCGACTTCGTTGCCAATCGGACCGCCACCGCCTTCGCCGCGAACCTTGATCGCGCTCACGCCTTCCGGCAGCGTGTCCAGCACCGTGACAGGTTGTTTAGTGCCATCAACCCGCAGATCGCCGAGATTGCTAGCTTCGACGACCAGCTCGCTTTCGCCGCCGGCCGGCTGCGCGGGCGCAGAGATCGTGTTCACGTGCCACCACGGCTCCGCCGCCAGCGCCTGACCGGAACCGGCCAGCGCCAGCAACACCGCCACCAAAACAAACGTCAGCGCACAACGCATCAGAGCACTCATCCAGATCGCCTCCCGCTCTTGCCGCTAGTCCTGACGGTCCGCTTCTTCCCAGCCTTCCTAACCCGCTTTCCCTTCGCCTTCCTCGTCGTGCCCTTCGCTCTTCTCTTCTTCGCCTTCTTCCTCGACTTGCCCTTAACCTTGGTTTCTTCGACAACGTTCCCGGCGCCAGAGAACGTCGCACTAGGCGCGGGACCGAAGATCTCCGGCTGAGGCGAGGGCGCCGCCTTGCACGAGTCGCCCGAGCTGCACGGCAGCGGGGGTGTCGGTTCTGTCACGCAGGCGACACCTTCGCTGCCGCACACGTGCGCGTCATACACGTCATAGGCGTTGTCATAGTCAGCGCCCACCAGTTTGGAGACCGTCAGGAAGAACACGTCATCGCCGTTTCTGCTCGCATCCAAAAACGCCGATTCGGCACCCGAGGTGCCCGAGGAGATCAGGCTCACACAGCCACCGGAACGTTCGCCGTAGGTGGATGCCGCGGTCGTGCAACTGCCCTCCCCCGGAGGCTCGTACTCGTACACATTCATCACACCGTTGGTCGCCTGCGGCACGAGCTCGTCCGGACTGTCAAAGAACAGCCGGCCGCTGTCAGACAGATAACGCGGCTGATACAGCGAACCTTTGCCGAACGTATCCCAATCCCAGCCGGGAAGGCTCGCGGCAAGCCAGTGATCGGTGAGAGCTCCTTTCGACGACCAGATGCCTTCGCGGTCGACCAGCAGCGCTTCGGGCCGGTCGAGCACGCCGTGCGGTCGCTCGCCCGTTGGATTGCACGAAGCGCACACAAGAGTACCGGATCCGCTTTCCAGGTCTTCAGGCGCATGGTAGAGGTACGCCTCCTCGTCGGCCCGACCGCTTTCCGCGTCCAGATTGTCATAACCCGTCAGCGAACGGTTGGACATGAACGCCAGATAACGACCGTTCGGAGAGACACGCGAGCTGACCTTCGGAAGTTCGAGATTGTGCCCGGCGCGCGTGGACGCATCCTGCGATTTCCAGGATTTCGTGTCTTCAGACGACAATGTCGCGACGAACGCCGTCGACCATTTGCCGCCACTATCGTGCAACACGTAAAGGTTGTCTTCGCCGCTCACGGGGCCGTTGAGGTTCGCCAGCACGCTCGTGGCCACGAAATAGACGTATGAGCCGTCGCTGCTGACGTCCGAGACGATTTCCTGCACGCCCGCACCGACTTCGCCTTTGACCGTGCCGTGAACGGCGGTCAGGTCGCTCAGCGCGCATTCGAGCTTACCCGACGCGGCGTTCGTGCCCACTTCGCACATATGCAGATCCCCGCCTTCCAAATAGAAGACCTTGGAGCCATCGCTGCTCATCCACTGGAAGACCGCCTGCGACCCACCGACCTGAACCGTCTTCCCTTCCACCATGTCACGCACATACAAACTCCATTCGCGATCGTCGTAAGGCACGCCCACGTCCCACGCAACGCGCCGCCCATCGGCCGAGACCGCGCTCGGAATCGTCCCATCGGGGTGTCCTTCGACGTCGCTGCCTTGCGCGAGCCGCACATAAGGACTCACGCCCTGCGTCGCTTCGCCGTCCGGCAGCACGTTCACCAACTGCAACCGCCCACCGCCCCACTCATACAGGTTCCACTGATCGTGCCCAGAAAAATAGCTTTCGTGAGCTTCGGGCGTGAGCGCAAACGGCGAATCGAGCACCACGTAGCTCAAATCAGGCGTCGCCGCGACGAGATGCATCTCTTCAGCAGGGCTCCCTTTCGCCCCAGCTTCGTCGCCACCGAACTTCGGGCACGGGGACAGGATGTCCGCGCACGTCACAAGCGCCGCGAAGCTCCCGCTCGCGGCGTCGCGCCGGTAGAGAGTCCTTTCGCTCGCTTCGGAGGACAGGGAAGGCGTGCCGTCCGGCTGCGGTTCGACCGCCGCCAGCGACAAATCTTCGGAGAAAAGATTATATTCCGGGCGGTTCTCGGCGATCTGTTCCGCCTTTGCTTCGTTTTCGGGCAAACGCAGCGGCAACGTCAGATCTTCAGTGCGCCACACGCCGGGCGCCCCACGCACCGACAGAGCCTGCGACCACTGGAGTTTGCCCCGCGCCCCTTCGCCGAGGGCAGGACCCATCGTGACATACGCGATCCCGCTCCCGCCACGCGCCGCCTGCAGCGAGCCCCCGTAGGCGCCTGGGTAGGTCGGTTCGATCAGCACGCCTTTTTTGTCGGCCGGAGAGACCAGTTCCCACGCGCGCCCGTCGGGCAACGTCAGCACCCCGCCCGGCGGCTCGGTCGTGAACGTCCGATCCACCCCTTCCAAGGTCCCCAGTTCGTTTTCCAGCACGACCCGATAGTGGTAGGTCGTTGCCGGCGCAAGGTCCTGCTGGTGCACTTCGACCAGCACGCTACCCACGCCTTCCCCGGCAGTCCCACTCACTTCATGTTCGTAGGGGACGCTCGTGCCGTATTCCACCCGGTACTTCGTGCTCGACCCAAGCGGGTCGACCTGAGCGTCGATCGTGGCGCTATTCGATGCTACGTCCGTGACGTACTCGGATTCGAGATACGCCGCGGGCAGCGTCTGAAACGTCTTGCCTTCCCCGATCGTTTCGCCCGCCTTGCTCGAAGCGATCGCACGATAGCGGTAGACCGTGCTCACAGCAAGCCCCGTTACAGGCACACTCACGGAAACGCCTTTGAAGCTCGCGGGAAGCGAACCTTCGCCAGTTCTCGACGCACACACCCATTCACACTCTTTGCCACCCACCATCTTCGTGAACTCCGCTTCGCTCACATATTCGAAATGATGCTCGGTCGGCAGGTTCGACGGGTTGATCGTCGCTTCCAGACTCACGCTCCCACGAGGTCCCGGTTTCGCCGACTCTTCTTCGATAACCGGAGGACCGGGAGGCGGCACCGGCAACGCCCACACGCTCGAATAATCATTCGTGAGTTCTCCGATGTGTTCCGGTCGTTCTTCATAATATTCGGATACATACAGTTCGGGTTTCCCCGACGTTTCGGAGAACGCCATACCGTTCCGGAGAAACTCTTTAGGGATCTGTTTGTGTTCGACCAGTTCGACCGAGCCGCCGCGCACCGTACCCGACCCAAATTCTCCCACCTGTTCGCAGGAAGAATCGTACTCCAGCACGTGAAAACCGAAGGGCGAACCGCCGTTCGTCTCGCCCACAAACACATCGCCCGACCCATCAACCGCGATCGACGCGATCGACAGGCTGGCCTGGTCGAGCTTGCACGCCGCCGATTCGCTCCATTTCCCACCGACCAATTGAAACTCGTGCACACCGGCCACTCCACTGTCGACCACGAACACATCGCCGGCGGAGTCCACCGCCAAACTCGAGGGAGCGCCGGCACTCGACAACCCGGCCAGCGAGATCGCTTCTTTGAACGCGCCCGAACCGTCGAAGATCTGAACGCGCGCCCGATCGCCCACATACACAAGACCGCCCGGACCGACAGCGACCGGCCCCAATTCCTGGAACTGGCCGTTGCCGGACCCTAGAACGCCCTGCTGACATTCTTCGCCGACGACACAGACATCGGCTTTGGTTTTCTTATTGACTTCCCCGCCGAACGTAAACAGGAATTCGCCTTCGGGCCCAAACTTCTCCACGCGATCGGTTCCCCTGACGGTAACGTACACATCGCCGGATTCGCCGTCGACCGCCACACCGTCGCCAAACGGGATCCCTCCCGTCACATACGGAGGACTTTCTTCAAACGGGGACGGTCCCCTACGGCAAGAGCTGGAACTCGTGCACGTCTGCAGTTCACCGGCGCCATTGAGCACACCCGAACCCCATGCTCGCAGGAAGGACCCCGAGGAGACTAAAAAGCTGGCGATGCGCCAGTTGGACTGGTCGACCACATACAGGTTACCACTAGACGAACTCGACGGATCGTTGTTGACAGCTACCCCAAGCGGGTCCAACATCTGCCCGGCGGCTTCGCATTCGCCCACTCGCCCCTGGCATTCGGTCGCACCGATCTGTCTCGCGCCCGCCTCGATTGCGGCGGCCGGCCCGGCAAGAGCAAGCGAACCCCAAGCCACACAACAACAGACGCCCAAAACCGACGCAAACACCCCGGCCCGTCCAGACAAGCTATCCAACGACCCCAACTCCCCTCACCCTCGCTCCACAAAGATCGCACACCACGACCCGCGCCGAGCCATAAATATCGCGCATCGTCCGAACGAGGCCCTGGCCCCGCCCGGACGATGCACCAAACAACTACATCACTACAAGGTCAGCTACAAACCTATGCCCCAGAGGAGCCGCTGACAGTACCTCCTTCAGGATGTTCGATTAAACCTTCTCCTTCAACGATCCCCGTTTCGTTGCCGCCACGAGTGCAGTTCGCTAATTTGAGCCCAGCTAATTCGGAAAACGCCTCTGAGAATAAACCCGTCGGAGTCGTAGCTTCGTTCATCAGTTCGAATATTCCTTCTGTCGCAGTGCATGTATCTTCCGGTTCCCCGATAATCCCCATGCACTGCACATACCAGCCAGGCTGACCAGCGCTTTCGTCTTCTAAGATTAAGACCACGAAGAAATTAGTCCCGGCCGGGTCTTCCATTAACTCAAGTTCCGTTAACCACGGCAGATGCACCGCCCACACTAACGCCGTCGGACAGCTCGTCTCATTTGTGCATTCGAGGGCTAAACCGACTAAAGCCGTTAAAGAGATCGCTTCTTTGCCTAAATTTAACACTTCGGTGATTAAGTCTAGACCGTTTTCTTCGATGAACCCGTCCAGTACGCCGCTGCATAAGACGGCGGCGGCGGCTCCGAGGAACCCTTTCGTGTCTTCCAGTAAGAGTTCTCCCACGGATTCGACTAATAACAAGCCGGTGACGGGGTTTCCGTTGTATAACCATTCGGCTAATAAGAACGTAACCGCGGACGCCGCCGAAGTCACGGCCGCGCTGAACGCGAACACCGCGAGCAGCATGAGTCCCAATATATGAAACTTCCTCATGATTTCTACTTCCTTTCCCATCCTCAGAGGCTTGGTTGTGCAAGCCCCATCGGAGACTTGATCTTTGCCGGGCCCACCACTCGTCTGACAGAGGTCACGAGGCGGCTCCCAGCCCTTATGTGTGCTGCTTTTCCAGATCGAGCCCCGGCTCGGGCACCCGCCCTGCCGAGGCTCGGGAGCATCCTTACTCATCCGGCCATGGACAGTCAAGAAATGTTTCCTACTCGACATCCGACCGCTGCTCCCAGGCCAAGACACCGGAAGTCCCGTATGTCGGACCTAGGGGGACCTTTGCAGATCGACCCGATTTTGTCAAGAGATGCGTGAGCTACTGTTTCCGACCGGTTGCGAGCACGGCGAGAATACGCTAGGAATGAGGGACGATGCGAGCAGAGCCATACCAGCCGTCAAGACGCCTGCTCGGCACGCTCGGGGTCGCGGCACTCGGGCTGGGCCTCGCCGCCTGCGGAGGTTCGAACGGGGGCACGACGTCCCACAACGCCTCATCCTCGTCCTCCACCGGCGCTTCGAAGATCGTCGAGAGCAACTTCTCGACCCACCACAACGACCGCGACAACGACGGCGATCACAACGACGACGACGCGGGCATCCTACTCTACGGACACGCAGCCGGCCCGGCCGACCGGCGGATCTCGGTGGCGCTCGTCAAGCGCTACTACGCGGCGGCCACCGGCGAGGACGGCGCGGCGGCCTGCCCGCTGCTCGTCCCGTTCATCGCCGAATCGGTCGTGGAAACCGACGGCCATTCTCCGGGACTTCGCGGCAAGACCTGCGCCGCCGTCATGTCGAAGCTCTTCAAGCTGCACCACCGGTTGCTCGCCGAGAAGAACGCCACGCTCAAGGTGATAGGTGTGCGTGTCGAAGGCAACAAAGCGTTAGTCATCCTCGAATTCCCGTTCATACCCGAAGCGCGCGAGATCACCGAGCGCCGTGTGGGGAGCACCTGGAAGCTGTTGGAACTGCTCGACATCATGCTGGAATAGACTATGGACACGAATACGCATGGGACTGCCCAGGGATGCGAACACCTGCAACCATCGAGTCTTATGAGCAGTGCCGATTCGAGCCACGGAAGGGTTCCAGCATGAGGTCGCCGCTCGCGCTGCTGGCGATCGTGGCGGTGACCGGCGCCGGCTCCTGCGGAGATGTCCACTCGGTGCCCCATACGACGTCCCATGCCTCCTACGGCCCTGCCGCGGCCGGCTCCACCGCGACAGCAAGCCCCCACAGCACCACACCCGCCGCCGCCGACGCCAGGGTCGACGGCGACAGAGACAACGACATCGGCGCTCCTCACGACGACACGAACAACAGCGGCCCGCTCGACTTCGGCCACGAGGCGAGCGCCTCCGAGAAGCGGACGATCGCGGCGCTCGTCAAGCGTTACTACGCGATCGCCCTCTCCGGCGACGGCGCCAAGGCCTGCGCGATGCTCTATTCGACGATCGCCGAATCCCTCCCCGAAGACTACGGTTCGGAAACCGGCCAACCGCCCGGGCCGTCCTACATGCGCGGCACGACCTGTCCGGCGATCATGACAGGGCTCTTCAGACACTTCCACGCCCAACTGACGGTCGAGGTCCCCAAGCTCCGGGTGGTCCGCGTGCGCCTGGAAGAACACCACGGAGTCGCCCTGCTTAGCTTCGGCGCGCTGCCCGAACGGACGATCTCCTTCGCTCGAGAAGGGCACGTCTGGAAGATGAACGAGATGATCGACGGCGAACTGCCGTAGCGCAAACGGCCAGGACGTCGGCGTCCGGCCTACGGCAATTCAGTGTCGAACAGCACCTCGACTCTCCAGGCTCTCCCGTCGCGAATCACTCTCATCTGACGACCTGGGAGCGCCCTGAAGGCGAGCACCGCCACCCCTTCGCCACGGTCGACTCGCACGTCGCCGACGGCAACCGGCGCCGCGTGAGCGGCCAGCTGCCGATGGTAGTGCGCGAAGAGCATCGACATGACCGCGGCGCAGGTTGTACCTCGCGCGTACGGCGGGGCGGGCGGGCGCCCGTAGTCTTCCGGGACCGCCCTGGCCTCGCTCCGCAAGACCAGCGCGCAGGCCGTCGCGCCGTCCTCGGCCGCCGCCGCCCCCAGATAACGTCGGACGAGGCTCACTATCGCCTTCCTGTCGGCGGCATCAGCCGCGTGACCGAAACCTCGCACGCTGTTGTCGTCGCTGTCGTAGTAGCTGCCGCTGCTGTTGTCGGAGTCGCCGTCCCTGTCCGAGGGCTTGCTGTCGTCGTCGTCCCCGTCGTTGAAAGGCCCGTGACCGTAATTGTCGTCGCTGTCGTAATCGCCGGTGATGCTGGGCGAGGGCGCGATCGCACCGGAGGGCTTGGACGCAACGACGCTACGGGACCGCGCCGTGTTGGGACTGGAGCGGAACGCCGAACTGGCCCCACGGTCCGCCTTGCCGCACGCCGCAACGCATAGGCAAAGCACCGCAATCGCCAGCGGCACCTGAGCTCTATACGCGTCGAATCGCCTCATCTCTCGTCCTTATCGCTCTCGGCATCCTTCCACCCGAACCCCAGACGGCCATAGATGTCTCCCACTCCCCAGCCAACCTCACCGCCTGGAAACGAAGTGCGCGCCCGTAGTACGCGCCTCATTCCTCCACGCCGCCGTATGCCTCGTCGGTCTCGAGCTGCCCCTCCGAGTAGACGGTTCCAGAGAGGCTGACCAAGCCCAAACGATTCGGCGAGCTGTATGTGACAAGCCGCCAACCGTAGGCTCGCGACCGCTGGTGGCGTTTGGCCACGAACAGCGCGAATCGGTTGTGCGCGTGGTGCTCAATCAGGTTGAAGTGGCGGGCTGAGTTCCCATATCGGAAGTAGCCTGTCCAGCCGCGCTGATACCCGTTGAGGTCCTGCACGACGTCATCGACCGGTAGCAGCTCGCGCAGGCCGCGGGATTGAGCGACAACACGATCGGGCTTTACGAACGGGGCGTGCGCGAGCCCAACCTAAGCCCGATCGTCAAGCTCGCACGCGGGCTCGGGGTTGCGCCCGCGGTGCTGATGCGCGCGCTCTGAGGAGCGAGCGCGCAAGAGAGCGAGATCGCGTTGTGCCGTACCGGCAAGCCACCCCACATATAGAAGGCCGGGTCGGAGCGCTCCCCTACCTTGCGAAGCACCCCGACCCACCTTGCCCATTCGGTTGCCTGTTGGTTGGCAGACGCCGAACGGAAGTCCTACCACAGTTCGAGCACGTATTCCAGTCCCATTGCTCGGTATGCCGATCTTCCGGAACTGGTCAACGGACATGTACAGCAAGCATATTCCCACAAGCACGGGCTTTTGGAGCTTCCGACGCGGCATGCAGAAAGTCAGAGACAATCGATGTAAGCAGCCAGGCCGCCGTCAAGCGAGCCGAGCGCAGAGTGGCGCTACTACCCTGGCCTGGTCTCGAGTTGATCCACCGGAGCATAATCGTCGCGCAGCGCTTCGGCGCCGGCCACCAGGTGAACGACGGCCGCACGATCATAGGTGCTCGCGCCGTCCGCCGCCGGGCCACGCTCGGGTGGCAACGGTCCATCGGCTGCGAGCAGGACAGCGTTGCCCCCAGCGGGGCGGCCGTCTTTGCCCGCGACCGTGATCATGCGGAGGTTGGCGAAGGTGGCGAGTAGCGTGGCGGCCTCGGCGCGCAGCAAGCTGAGCGGCGGGTAATCGATCATGTTGAGGGCGTAGACGCCGTCGGGCCGCAACACGCGCCGTACGTCGTGAAGCCATTCGGTCGTCATCAGTTGCCATGGCACGGTGCGGCTGCTGAAAGCGTCGCCCACTATGACATCGGCGCTTGCGCTCGGCTCGTCTCGAAGCGTCAAACGGGCATCTCCGATCGTGGCGCGCAGATCTCGCGAGGTTCGCAACCCAAAACGCCGTCGATCGAATTCGACGAGCTTGCTGTCGACCTCGAGCACGTTGGAGCGGGAGCCAGGGCGCGTCGCCTCGAGCCAGCGAGGCAAAGTGAAGGCTCCCCCGCCCACGAACACGGCGTCCAGTGGCGTCCTTGGGGTTCCGATCGCGGCGATCGTGTCGCCGATCCAGTGCTCGTAGCCGAAGCCGAGGAAGCTGGGATCGTTCAGGTCTATCTCTGAGTTGTACCCTCGATCCAGCAGTAGAAGCTCAGCCGTCGGTCGTTCGCGATCGACTTCGATTTGCGCGCAGTGATACGTGGTTTCCCCGTCGCACGGCGAGTATTGCGCAAGCGTCAGCAGCGTCAACGCGATCATGGCCAGCGCCGCCCCGGCAATCCTACCCGGGCCCAGCGTCCGGGTGTAGACACCGAGCAGGACGCCGGTGAGCACGAGCACGATGCCGATCGCCAGCACCGAGATGCTGACTGGGAGCAGCGGTACGAGCACAAAGCCTGTCCCGAATGTGCCGACGAGAGCCCCCGCGGTGGCCCAAGCAGACAGCCGTCCCACAATAGTTCCACTAGCTCGCAGGTCTCGCAACTGCAACCGTGCGACCGTAGGTGTGACTGCGCTCAGAACAGCAGCGACCGGCACCAGCGCCGCGAACGTCACCCCAACCGCGGCGGCATTCCCGCCTTCGCTTGCCGACGGGCCGAGCGCGCGTATGATCGGGACGGTCAGCAGTACGAGCAGCCCACCGCCGATCAACAGTCCGACAACCAACCGATAGGGATTGACGCGATCCGCGGTCCACCCACCGAGCCTCGCGCCGACCGCGATCCCGGCGAGCACCGCGCCGATGATCGAAGTCGTCGTTTCGAGCGTCAGCCCCACATACGGGGCAAGCAGGCGAACTGAGAGGATCTCCAGCACGAGCACCGCGCCGGAGGCGACGAAGACAAGCCCTGCCGCCAGCACAGGTGGGAGAGACCCAGCGACCGCCGCCTCCGCCCTCACGGGCGACTTGACACGCCTCGACGATGTCCTCGTCCCCACGATCATTCAGCCCCGGGACTACGGACGCGCTCAGACGGTGACCTCATCCTTGACACGAACATACCTCCACCCTGGCGGACGACACTCGCAATTCGTCCTTCAATATGGACGGTCCCGATCAAAGATGCCAACGACGCTCGATCTCAGCGCTCACTCTCGACCCACCACCGTGTTCAGCTCTGCTCTGCACACCAGGCCCAGCCTCGTAAGGCGAGTCAGAGACACGCGACTTGGTCGGCCCTCATGATGTCCCCCAACGGCTGGATCGATCAGTTGACAGCGATCTGGTCATTTGAATAAGATGATTACCAGAATGACGACTCAGCTCGAGGTCCCGGACGACTGGTACCGCTCGGCCTATCCGCCGGAGATGGCGAAGCTGCCGTGGGCCGACAAGACGGTTTCCGAAGTCGACCGACTGATCGCGATGCTGAAGCCACAGGGAAGCGAGCGGGTGCTCGACCTTGGCTGCGGCACTGGCAGACACTCTCTCGAGCTGACGCGCAGGGGTTTCTCGGTCGTCGGGGTGGAGCTGTTGGAGGCAAACGTCAAGGTGGCGGAAGATGACGCCGAAGCACAATCGCTGAACGCCGAGTTCGTCCAAGCCGACCTTCGGGACCTCGAGTTCAGCGAGGAGTTCGACCTCGTGGTCACCTTCAACGACGGAGGGATCGGCTATTTCGAGTCTGACGCCGAGAACCTGCGGACTTTCGAGGTGATCGCGCGCGCTCTGAAGCACTCCGGCCGCCACCTGGGCCAGACCCCGAACGTCCTGTTCGCTGAAAAGTTCCTACCGGAGAAGACATGGATACAGGGCTCTGAAGCGGTCGAACTGACCGAGCACCGCTGGAACAGCAAGGCGCGCCGCATGGAAGGCAGCGCCGCCTCGATCTGGTTCGGCGACGTGTTCGAGAAGCTCGACCCGATCCCATACAGCTCACGCCTGTACACAGTCGATGAGCTCAAGGACATCTACGCGTCGCTCGGGATGACCCTCACGAACACCTTCCGGGGTAGCGGGAAAGTCGGGCGACCGAGGGACACGCAATACGAGGTCTTTTGGGAAGCCCGCAAGGGGTAGGACGCCTCCGCGCGCCGGCGATGCTACCGGCTACGGGGCCCCGGCGTCGAGCAGGTTGTTCATCTGCCAGACACCGTTGTGGCGATGCACGAACACGAGCAGTTCGCGCGTCGGCCCGACACGCAGCCGCACCCATCCCCTCTTGGCGCGCAACCGCAATTGAGTCACTTCGAGCGCGCGGACGTCCTGGGCCAGTTCGCTGTGGCGCTGCTTGAACACCTTTGAGGCGACCTGCGCGCACGTGTTGCCGCGCAGCGAGGCCGGCCCCTTGCCGCGGCTGTGTTCTTCGACGATCGCTTCGGCGACCAGCCAATACAGCATCGAGCAGGCCCGCGCACCGTCGCCCGCGGCGGCCGCCGCGTAATAGCGCGTGACCAGAGACGCGATCGCCTGCCTGTCCGCGGCGCCGGCCGCGCTGCCAAAGGTGAGGAGCTCGTCATTGTCGGAGTCGCGCTTGCTGCCTGGCCTGTCGTCGTCCCCGTCGCCGTCCTGCACGGTCGAGCCGGGGTTCGACGCGGTCGTCGCCACGGCGCCGGCGGTCGCAGCCACCGCGGTGGATGCCCCAGTGGCCGTAGTCGAGCTGTTGCCCGCTCCGCCGCATGCCGCGAGGCCGATCGCCGACAGCGCGACGGTTACGCAAGCGAGCAGGGATCTCGAGAGCGGGCGCACAGGGGATCGGTCCGGGTGGACCTCCAAGGCACCTACATCCCCTCAGGAGTGCGCCCGTCGTGGCCGACATAGCCGTCCCGACCACCCGCGCACACATATACGGTATCCCCCGGTCCAAGGATGCGGATTTTGCGCACCGTGGAGGCGTCGACACGCGCGAACGTGCCCTCCCCGAGGCGGTGGGTGGAGCCGTCGCCGAACTCCATCTCGATCGCGCCGCGATGGACGAAGTAGAGCTCCTCCTGGAGGTCGTGATAGTGCCATTTCGTTTCATACCCCTCCGGGCGCACGAGCGCATTAACGCCGAAGGCGCTCACCCCCAGGCCTTTACGGACTTTGCGAAAACCATAGCCCTCGCCGAGCGCGTCAATATGCCCAAGGGCATAGCCCTCGCCCACGATCACCTCAGGACGCGTGGTGCTCACGCCGGGATCGACTCCTCCGTGAACAGCCACGGGACGCGATGGCCGATCAGCTCGCCCTTGTAGCGCCGGCGCCGCCCGTACACCACCCACGTAGTGTCCACCTCGCCGTAGCGTTCGAGCACGCGAAACGCGCCGGGATGGTCATCGGCGTAGTGGGCGAGCGTCACCCCAGCGTCGTACTTCCCCGCCAGCAGGTTGCGCGCAACGATCGGATTCGCCGACTCCTCCACCACGCTCTCCCAGCGCGTCAGGTCGGGATAGCCAAGCGCCGCGGGGACGACCCCAAGCGTCTTCGGGTCCTCGACGTCCGCGCGCACGAGCAGCGCCATTTCCTTGGCCGGGTAGAGGAACGTGTCGACGACGAACACCTCGTGCCGGTAGCGCTCGGTGACCACGTGCACATCAGGGTGCGCGCTGCACTGCACGAGGAACGCGTTCGGCTCCTCCCGGACACGCTCGAGGCCGTCGAGCAGGTCCCCCACGAGCTCGACACGCGCACCCGCCAGCCCCTGGAACTCGATGTAGCGCAGCAGGGCATTCTCGTGGCAGGTCCCAGTCGGGCCCAGGGTGATGAAGGTTGGAGTGCTCGCCATTGTGGTCTTATATCCGTACCTGGAGTCGATGCATCCATTTATACCACCGGATGCGCTGCTTGCGTACGTTGTCACGGTGCTCGCTTCACGCGGCGTTCGCCATCCGATGTGGACGAATGTTTCTGACTCGTTGACGCCGGCAATCGACAACGCTAGGCTGACAGCGAGCCCACGGGCACAAGCGCCCGACTCACCTATTGGGGTCTTCGTGGTCACCGCCAATCGTGTTGACACGAGGCTGTCGAGCACGATGCGAGAGACTCAATCGACATGATGCTGCCACTCAGAGACACGAAATCGCTGCTGCCGGTCGCTCTCTTCATGAGCACCGCCCTCGCCCTCACCGCGGTCGGATGGGGATGTGGCGGTACCGGCAACGTGCCGACTCAGAGCGCGGACAGGACGGCCGCTTCGAGCACCGCGACCTCCGGGGCCTACCGCAAGGACGACGGCGATCAAGATACCGACGATCACGGCAACAGCACCATTACTGACAATCAGTCCTTCCTCGCCACCTACGGCAAACAGGCCGGGCCAGCCGACACGCGTACGATCGCCGCCTTGGTGAAGAGCTATTACGCCGCCGCCGCCGCGGGCGACAGCGCAAAGGCATGCACGCTCCTGGATGCGAGCCTCTACGCCAGCGTCGCCGAAGGACAGAGCCCGTCCGCCGGCGCCGGCGGCTGTGCTGCCACGCTCGCGCCGATCCTCGCACGCGAACACGCGCAGTTGACCGCCGACGATGTCTCGACGATGGTGGTGACCAGCGTGCACGTCAGCGGAAACGTCGGCGTCGCCGCGGTGGGCTTCAGGAAGACGCCCGAAAACGCGATGCTCGTCAAGCGCGAAGGCAACGTGTGGAAGGTCGACGTGCTGATCGGCGGCGACATGACGTGACTCGCCGGCACAGTCCATACCGGGAAGTCAACCGAAGAGGCAACGAGTGATCGATAAGAGACACATACTCATGCTGTTCGCGACAGCTCTGCTCTGCGTCGGCGCCACGGGATGTGGGGACACGGGCAAGGATGCGAGCGCAAGCGCGACCCCTCAGCCAACCTCGAACGCCGCGATCGCTCATCAGACGACACACACAGCGCGAGCCGCACCGAGCCCAGACTGGAGAAAGGCTGACAGCGACGACGACAATGACTTCGGCGCGCTCGACGACTCCAGGGACAACAACAGCGTGCTCCACTTCGGCAAAGAGGCGAACGCGTCGGACACGCAGGCGATCAAGGCACTCATAAAGCGCTATTACACTGCTGCTCTCCAAGAAGACGGCGCCGGCGCCTGCACGATGCTCTACTCGGTCTTTGCCGAAGGGGTGCCGGAAGATTACGGAACCTCGCCGCCCGGCCCGTCCTACATGAAAGGCAAGACCTGCCCCTCTGCGATGACGAAACTCTTCAAACACATGCACGCTCAGCTGAGAGTCGAGCTTCCCAAGCTGGCGGTCTCTCACGTCCGCCTCGAAGAACATCACGGACTGGCGGTGCTCAGCTTCGGGAGGTTGCCCGAGCGCGACATCTTCGTGACCCGCGAAGGACACACCTGGAAGGTCGCCGGAGTGCTCGATGGCGAGCTGTCCTAGATGAAGCCGCTGCTCACGCTGCTTACGACCGCGTTTCTCGGACTCGCTGTCTGCGCGTGCGGAGGCGCGAGTAATCTCGCGACGTCCAACGCCACTCGCGTCGGCTCCAACAGCACGACGACCTACCGAAACGACCGCGACAACGACGGCGACAACAACGACGACGACGAACAGATCCTCGATTTCGGCCACACGGCTGACGCGGCTGACAATCGAGCGATTACGGCTTTGGTCACGCGCTACTACGCGGCCGCGGCCGCGGAGGACGGTACCGGAGCCTGTTCGCTGCTAACTCCATTCATAGCCGAATCCGTGGTGGAAGACTACAGGCACACGTCCTTGAACGGTAAGAGCTGTCCCGCCGTCATGTCGAAGCTGTTCAAGCGGCAACACCGAGAGATCCTCAGCAAGAACGCCACGCTCAAAGTGATGAGAGTCGGCATCGAAGGCAACAGTTCGTTAGTCGTGCTCGACTTCCCGACGATCCCCGAAGTACGCGAGATAACAGTACGCCGCAGCGCCAACACCTGGACCATACTCAGCTTGCTCGACGGTATACTGGAATAGCACCTCAGAAGCATTGACAAAGACCAGCGTCCACCCTATTTCGATGTGGACGACTGTTTCTCACTCGTTGACTATCGCTTTCCCTTTCGCTACGATCCCCGATGACAGGAGGGCGGTCGGTCACCGCCTCCTGTTTCGCGCACGCGGCCCTTATTTACCTGCCAAAAGCGCGTGCACTTCATCGTAGATAACCAACCCAAACGGGAGGATCAACGCTGTGTTACCTGCATATCTCGCCGCGCTTGCACTTGTCATGATAATCTTGGCGACATCCGGCTGCGGAAGGTCGTCGACGAAAAGTACATCGACCGCCGACGCGACGACAACGAGTGCCACAGCCGAAAAGGCGCCGCCCGCCACCAAGCCCATCGCGGCCCCTCGTCTACCACCGATCAAGCTGGCGACAGGGACACCGTTGACACGCGCGCAGTGGATCGCCAAGGCCGACGCCATCTGTACTCGCACCAACGCACAGGTCGCGACCTACCCGGTGAAAACCACCAGCGACTTTGCTCGCGCATTGCCGCCGGCCGCCGTCTACGAGCACGAAGAGGCCATCGCCCTCATGCGACTCGTCCCGCCGCCATCGAAGGCAAAGGACTGGAAGGCGGTCGTCACCGCGACAATGCAGGTGGCGGTGAACAGCGCAGAGCTGGGAAGAGAGGCAGTCGCCGGCACCTTCACCATCGACTCTCCTCTGGTCGCCGCGACCACCCGTGCCAACGCAATCATGGGACGCATCACGTTACGCGACGGTTTCACGAGCTGCGCGGAACTCTAACTTCAACAAGCTCGACTAGTTAGTGACGAGATGTCGAGAGAGGGATGATAACTTATCACCCTCTCTCGACATCGCTATCATATATATTACTGAGTGTAAGGCGTCAGACTAATTGTACTGTCGGGCCCTGGCTCAATTACCAGAATATACCTATTCCAATTCAGCCGTGACAGCCCAGGTTCCACTGATCTCGAGTGCTTCGCCTTTGGTTTCCGGAAGCGCGTTGGCCGTCACGCCGTTGATACCCATACGTTCTTCTCCTTTTACTTCCACTCCACCTGGCGACGTCACCAAGACTTGGCCGACGTTGCTGGCGACACTCTCAAATAGGCAGATATTGCCCGGTTCGGCACCCGGGTTGGTGACCGTACTTGTCGTGGGACATGTTTTCCCACCCGCCCCTTTTCCTTCCGGCGGAATGATATGCACGCTGACATTGGCGGGCGGTAGCGTTGCCCTCAATGGTATCGTGAACGAGATCGGAGCGAGGGCCACTTCGAGTGCTCCACCGGCAAACACGCCCGGCAGCTGCGCTACTCCCCACGTACCGGTCTCCGTCTTGCCCGCCGGCAGCACGCCTCCGGCTGTCCACGGCGAGCCTTCGGTCCCTTCCGGTCCTTCTTTGCCTTCTTTGCCTTCTTTGCCGTCCTGACCCGGAGCGCCAGGTTCGCCTTTCGCTCCCGCCGCTCCAGCGAGTCCCGTCCCTCCGGTAGCGCCCGTTGCGCCCGTTGCGCCCTTCGGCCCAGTCTTCCCGGCCAGTTGTTTCAATACCTTTGGGCTGATTTGTTTCGTCGATGTTATTAGGATCTTGCTCGCCGCATACGCTCCACCGCTCATCGCGAAGACTAGGGCGAACGTTGCGATCACGTTGGCATATGTGAAACGGTCGCGTGTTTTAGAAAGCATCTCTTCCTCCAACTATTCCGTTTAACGGAGTTGCTTAGTACCTTTCTTGGTACCCGTGATGTCCTTATGCGCCTTGCGATCAAGGTGGGCGCCGTCTGTTTCAGCTTAAACCTATTTCCCTTTACTGGTCTTCTTCTTGCCGCGGCCTTTCACCGCCTTACCTTTCTTCTTTGCCTTGACCTTTACGCATCCGCCGTCCTTGCTTCGCTTATATCCATGCCTGCATGCCGGCGGCGGAACCGGAAATTTGATCGGCGGTATTTCGAGCAAGGTCACAGGCGAATTAGGGGGAGGTGACGGCACAGCCCCGGTTGTAAAGATCACCGGCGCCCCGGCGGCCGTGCCGAACCCACTGCCGGTCACGAACCGGTACGCATATATGGTGGACGGCTGCAGGTTGGCCAACGTCGCCGACTCGGGTTCCGCCGTGAAGCTCTTGCCGGTCGGCCCCGATACCACGGGGTCGTAACGGGTTGCCGCGCCCTCGTATACGCCGAGTTCGAAAGAGTAGGTCGCCTGCTGACCGTCCGGGTTCACGGTGCCCGACGCGACCACGCTTCCAGCGGTGACGTTACTCGCCGGCAACGTCACCGCTTCCAGGCTCGGCGCGAGCGCTGTCGTGAATTTGCCTTCCCTTTCAGGGTCCGGAGGTGCAGGACCGGCTTCGTCGATCGCCGCGAGGCGGTAGCGGTAGGCGGTGCCTGGCCGTAGACCGTTGACTCCGAGCGTGGCGCCTATCCTCCCGTAAGCCGCCGATTGGAGCACAGGCGTGCTCGATACGCCCGAACAGGGTCCTTCTCTCAGGCCTTTGCACTTTTCGAGCGTTTTTTCTCCCGCCTTGCGTTCGGGGGCGTATTCGAAGAAGTATTCTGTTGGCGCGTTCTCGGGATTCAGTTCGGCATACAGCAGCGCCGAGCTGAACTTGACGAACGATGCGCTCGGAGCGCCCACGAGCTTCGGCGGGACCATCGGCGTGCTGAATGAGGCAGTCTCTCCCGTCAGCTCTTCTGGCAGGCGGACATTCTGATCGATAGCGGCGAGCAGGTCACAGAATTCCTGATTTGGCCGCAGACCCTCGATCTGCGCGCTCACCGCGATGAAGACTTCTTCGGAAGGAACGGGCTGAGCCAGGGTCCTGAACTCCGGTGATCCGCACCCTCTCTCCCAATCGAACCAGACTTCTGTGTTGGGCACGCTATACGGGTTGACCTTGCCGTGCAACGTACAGTCAAAGGTCACTAAACTTTTGAGTTCAGCGGCTTGACTGCAACTAGGTACTTCGGTTACGAGTTCTCCTATTGGTAGCGACGCGTATTCGACCAGATCTTGCTCTTCGGTTATCGTGAGGTAGAGACCGCCTTGCCCATTGAAACCCAGCGCCGTGAGACTGTTCAAACCTTTTCCTTCAGGTATGGTGAAGGCGCTCACCACACGTCCAGTACTGGCGTTGAACAAGAGACCAAACTGTTCAGGATTCAGTCCGCTTTCGCGAGCAGATATAGCTAGATGCCCGATTGCGTCGATAGCGATACCGAAAATGTCAACGGCGCCCTCGGCTTGCTTAGAGGGCAATTCGATTGGAGGCGAGCTTTCCGCTCCTGTGCTTGCACTGAATGTCCTGACGGTGTTCTCATCTTCGTAGACCACAGACACGCTTTCGCTGTTCATATCGTAGGCGATAGCACTGATCGAACCCGCCGGTGAGGTAGCAACTACAGCCGGCGGCAGTCGAAACTCGCCCTTCCATTCACCCGCCGCGTCAAACTCCTGCACCCGGTGTTCGTCACCCACGTACAGCAGGTGTTCGGGCGCGCCACCGACAGAAAGGAGGTTCCCCGCGAACTGAGCGAAAGCGAACGCGCGCTTTTCCGTGCTTTCCGGCGCGGCGCGCACCCCTGCCTGACAGAGATCTTTTGAGGAAGCGGTGCACACGTCGCCGTGCGTGGTCGCGTCGACTTCCTTGCCGAACATCAACACGAACTGCCCACCTGCCGTATACTCGTCGATGCGTGAGTTGATGTACTCAGCGACGTAGACGTTTCCTGTACTCGGGTCGACCGCGATGTCCTGGGGCTCTGCCAGCGCGCCCTCCGTCGCGCCCGGCGCGCCCGCCCGGCATTTCACCCCGGATTCTTCTATTTCATGTGCGGTGCATACGTCGCCATTTGTTGTCGCGTTGACTTCCCTGCCGAACATCAGCATGAATTCCCCACTCGGGGTGAGCTCCTGGATCCTGCGATTGCCCTGATCGACGACGTACACGTTGCCTGTGGGCGCAGCGGCTACGGCTTCCGGATATGCAAAGCTGCCCGGTTCTTCGGACCGGATGCCCGGCTGACATTCGTCGCTCGAGAGGATCGGGCACGTATTCTTGCCGGTCGTCTTGTCGACTTTGAAACCGACCTGCGTGGTCGGGACCAGCTTGACCGGTCCTTGGCCGGCCGCGCGCGCGGTCGCCGGCAGACTCGCGAGCGTCGTCAGTGCCGCGAGCGCCAGAATCGTCTGTATTCTAAGGATGTTCATCTGCTCGCCCTCCCGCGGCGCCGGGCTGCCCGTGCTTTGCTCGCGGGACAGCCCTTCACCGTTATATTGGTCGTCTGTTTGACTACCGTGCCGTTTTGGGCGACGAAGCGCGTCGGCATCTTGAGCTTGCCTTGCAGCTTGCACAGGTTCCCGTTGGCCGCCAGCGCCGAGTTCCTGCCCTGCGGCAGGTAGAGCTCAAACGTGTTCACGGGGACGTCGGGGACGGTCTTGAACGTGCTGCTGGTAATCCCTGCTTTGCTGATGAACGTCGTGCCCGTCAGATCCACGCGCACGCCGTCGCCCTGCAAGACCACGATCAGCGACGGGAACGCTTCCCCGCCGTGCGAGACGAAATACACGGGACCAGAGAGGCCCACCGGCAAGAGTGGCGTCGAGGCCCTGACGATCCCGACGACCGAGCCTTGCGGGCAATGGGCGGGGTTGGCTTCGAATGTCGCCGCCGGACACGCCTTCTGCAGTGTCGTCAGCCGTGATGGCAGCTGCTTGGGGAGGTCGACCTTCACCTGGGCTATGTTCGCGTCCTTTCCGAGCGCGCCGGCTGGATAGGCGAGCTTGGCGTCGAGGCTCGCGCCGATGACGCGGCTCGTATGCGCGCCCGTGCTGACCGAGAACGTCGGCTTGAACGCGAGGCCGCGGCAGTCGCTCGCCGTGAACGGACTCGACACTTCGCTGTTCGCGCCCTGCGTGCCCGTGACCGTCGCCACGATCTTCTGAGTGCCGCAGTTGGTCGGGTTGAACATGAAGTTCGGGCGGTTGACGTTGACCGTCACGCGCCGCAATCGCAGCGGCACGCCAAAGATGACCTGCGGAACCGCGTGCGGCCCACTTTCGTCCGTGGCGACCGTCAACGTGCTCGTGCTCTCGTCCACCGCGATCCTCGCGCGCACGACCACGACCCCGAGGTTGAACGGCCCCGCCACGACGTGCGTGACGATGCTCAAGCCGAACGGAGCACCATCGTACGGACCGGTCAGGAATACGTTGCCTTCTATTTCGAACGGATGCGAGCCCGCACCAGACGCGACGCGCGTGGTCCCGATTTCAGACGCCTTTTCGCACGTCCCGGCGTTCGCCTGAGGTTCTTCGCACAACGTGACGTTAGACAGCATCCCGAGTAGGCCGGAGGGCGTGTGCAGCGTTATCCCCTTCACGTACTGTTCGCGGTCTTCGCGCGAGAGGTCCAACGTAAACGACGTGAAAGCCGCCGCCTGTGGCAAGACGGTCCCCGCGAGAAAGCCCGGATGCAGCACAGGCGGGCTCGCGCAGCCCCCTACGTCGAAGAACGACGACGGTGTCGCGTCGGGAGTCCCGGCCACGACCTGCCCCGCGGGCGTCGTGCCGGGCGCGCTCCAGGGCGTGAAATCGCTTGTCGTGACCGCGGGGCCGCAGAGCGGTGGATTGTCGATCGGCGCCCTCGGCCCGCCGTTGAGATGTATCCGCAGTTCACTGAAGGGCGCCTGCGGCGTTTCGAGCACCCTGGAGGTCAACTGGCCCGTGGCGAGATTGGCCTCCGTTTCCAGCGGCACCTTGAAGTGCACACCCGTTAACGCCAGTTCCCCGGTGCCGCCCAGTTCGAGATACAGATGATAGAGCCGGCCGTCGGCGGCGTCCGCTTCCCTGCAAGCCCGCTGACCAGCACCGCCGCAACTCGGCCTCGCGAGGTAGACGTGACCCTTGATCGGGATCGGCAGGAACGGCGTGATCGCTTCGGCGGTCCCCACGATCGACGCGTCCGGGCAGTGCCCGGACGCCAGCTGCAATTCGCCGCTCAAGCCGACTTCTTCGGATTCGGGGCCGGTGATGTCTATCCCTTCCGGGCCGAATTCATCGCACGCGCGGATCCCGTCGACGACACCCGGCGAGATCGACATCCCCTCCGGGAACGTCACGACCGAGTCGCGTATCTGCGGCGTTGCCGTCGACCGCGCTGTTTCGCTCAACGGCACTTTCAGAGCGAGTTCCAAGCCCGCGGGCTCGTCGGCCAGCAGCGTGTCCGGGTGGACTTCCAGCGACGGACCGAACCCCAGCGCGTCGCAGTCCGTCGCCGCCGGCAGCGTGGCGCGCGCTTCGCTGAAGCCGACGTACCTGCCGGCTTCGACCCTGCCGGGTTCCTCCCACGAGTCCGCCAGCACCGTGGCCGTCTCGGGGCCCGCCGTGCAATCGGTCGGCATCGTCAGGAACGGCACCGGCGCGACCCCCGACGCTTGATTCCCACCTTCGCATTCCAGCGCGCCGTTCGATTCCAACCGCCGGCAGATCCTGCCGCGCATCGCATCATGGCTGCTTTCTGCCGGCACGCCCCAGAACGTCGCTTCCACACTCTCGATGGCGATGATCGGGATGTCTTTGCTCACGACCGTGAATCCATACCCCTGCGCGGTCCGCACCAGATGGCCCGTCAGGATCGGCGTGTCGAATTTAAGTGTGTTCTCCAGCGCGAACTCCGCCGACTGCCCCGCTTCGGGCACCACGTTCACAATCGGAGCGACCAGCTCATTGCCGCCTTCCAGGCGAGCCGCATACCACCCGACCTGCGTATCCGCCGGACACTGTTCGGAGCTGCTCGCCACGTACGTCAACGAGCAGCGCGGTACGGCCATCGGATCGCCCAGCAGGCCGGGCGGCAGGTTCGTCACGAGGTCCTTCGGATCGCGAGTCGGCACGGGAAGCACTTGGGTGCCGTAATTGACCCCTTCGGTGTCGAATTCAAAGCGTGTCGTCAAGCCCCATGGATGCCCACCGGCCTGCGTGAACGGTGTGTCATACGGTTCGTTGACGAACGTGTAGACCTTTCCGACATGGGCTTCGCTCGTACCCTTGATCGGCACGAGCGAAAAGCTCTTGATCCCGAACGGCTTGCCGCTCGAGCCCGATGCCCCGGCCGTCATCGTCAGGCAAGCGCACAGACACATCACGACAAATATGGTGAAGACACGAGTGCCGTGCATGAAGCCGGCACGTGCTCGCGCGGCTCGAGCAGATCGCGAATCGACGCTTACCATCAGCCCCTCCTCCGCCTGTCGCGGTGGTGCCCGCCGCTCGCGCGCCGCGCTCTCCGCGACGCCCTACTGCGCTTTGCCCCGCCCACCTTCCGTTTCTTCTTCTTTGTCTTTCTCTTTGGCGGCGCGGAGGCTTTCTTGGTGACGGCAGGCAAGACTGTTTCCGCGATCTGTGACGCGCTGCCCGGCACGAGCAGCGGCGCCGGACTGGTCAGCGGGCCCTGGCACGCGTCGCTGGAGCACGGCTCACGCGATTCCGGCGGCTGCGCGAACCCACCGCCCAACCGCGCGTCATACACATCGGGGAGCCCGTCGCCGTCCTGCGGAACCAACCCTTCGCTCGTCACGACGAACACGTCGCGGCCCGCCGGCGTGATCACCGCGTCTTCGACCAGCGTTTCTCCCGTGCCACCCGCGAGCAGCGACACGCTCCCGCCCGCTTCTTCTTCGTGCCATTCATAGACGCTCGCGAGACCATTCGTCGCTAACGGCGACAGCGGCTCGGTCGTCTCGAATACGATCCGAGAACCGTCTTCGCTTATCGCACGCTCGTACATTTCGTGCTGCTGAACGACCGATTCACCACGAAGGTCGCTCGGAAAGATACCCGCGCGGATACTGCCGTTTCCATTCGAACCGTAGCCGTCTTCGGCTACCGACACGCGCTCGAGCGAGCCGTTAAGCGCGTCGAACCTGTACACGTCTGCCGTGTCATCGGTATCGCCCTTTACGAGCCGTGCGTACGTCGAGAACACCAGGAACTCGCCGTCAATGCCGGCCGTCTGCGCTTCTCTCGTCTGCGCCTGTTCGAGGATCAGTGACCACAACGAGGCATCCGAGCCGACGCTCGGGCACTCCGAGTCGGCTGCCGTTCCCGATTCTTCCTTGCCTGAGCACAGATCGGCGACGAAGCCGATCGTCCCCGAGCCGGCGTCATATACGTATAGATTGTCCGCGCCGCTTACCGGCGCCGGACGTCCTTCCGATTGCAGCACGTTCCGTTCCGCTTCGCCCAGCAAGTCCCCCCTCGCCACGAAATAGACGCGAGACCCGTCCGGGGCGACCCTCACGACGCCCTGCACAGCCGCCGCTTCGCTGCCGTTGGGATCGCGCGAGATCACCGACAGCGAAACGACGCGCCGCGAGGCCACCGCGCAAGCTCCCCCGCCGGGACAGCCGATCTCAGCCATATATATGTCGGTGCCGCCATCGCCTTCTCCGGTGAGCTGCGCGTTAGTTGTGAAGAACACACGCGATCCGTCTTCTGAGGCCCCCGCGAAATCGGCGTTTCCGCGAGTGGCGGCCCCGGGGAGACACGGCACTTCTTCGCTCACGCATTCCGACGGCTTCTTCGACACTTCCAGCGTCTTCGCGCCGTCCAGCCTCACGAACAGCTGGTAGCGAGACGTATCGTCACCGATACACGTCGTGAAGAAAATCTCGTGGCCACCGTCGGCCACCGCGTTGTAACCGGTGGGAGAGTGGCTGTATTCCAAGCCGCCCGCTCCCACCGCGCATTTGGAGTTCATCGGTTTGCCGTCGCTGTCGATGGCGACCAACCTCAACGTCGACGCTTCGCCATCGCAGCCGCGCACGAGCTCGTAGAGCTGCCTTTCCGTCCCCTCCGCTTCCGGGATGAGTGGGCCGACCGTGGCTCCGCCGTTCGCGAACAGCAGATGGCAGAGATCTCCGTCCCCACCGAGATACTTGAGTCCAAGCGCTTCGGGCGGGATCGTTTCAAAGGGTTTGCCGACCAGGCTCCAGTTCGAGTCTTCGTCGCTCGTTTCCGTGCCGTGCAGCCGGACTTCCTCCTGCGTGCTTTCATGGTAGGCCGAGGGGTTGTTCGGCCCCGACTTGCCGAGCGCCAGCGTCGCGTCCAACGACGACGATACGTCGCGGTAAGCGGCGGTCGGCATGAGTGTGTCCGGCGGTAGCTCTGGCAGCGTCTTCCATCCCGATTCGGTGCGGTGCGCGAAATACGAATAGGTGTCGAGATCGGCAAAGCCCGCCGGCGTGCCCGCGAAAGCCCCGGGCGAATAGAACAGGACGCCTTCTCCGTCCGGCGCCGCCGCTTCGATCTGATCGGCCCCGAACCCCCCCTTGTATTCGGGGCTGACGAGCTCGAACGCCCGCACCGTAGCCGCCTCGGAGGCTGAAACCGACGCCCCAAGGCAACCGCAGAGAAGCAGCGCCACCCAAGCAACAACCCGTACCCGACGCGCACGACTCATCCCCACCAACTCCCCATATTTCCAGATCAGATGCTATTCGGTCCTGCTTACAAACAAATCAAACGCCGTCTGAGCGAGGGGACCGTGGTCCCCTCGCTCAGACTCTAAACATTTACGGCTTAAACAGTTCCAGCTCTAGCTGACTGCTACGTCGACGATACTTCCAGGGTCCCTCCTGAAACCGTCGTGAGGTTTCCTTTCTTCGGTTCATTGACGCCCGTTTCGACAGACGTACCGCACGTCGCGAGCGGTAAGAACGCCGCTTCAGCACCTTCCACACCACCGGCTACGTTGAGCACTTCGCCACCGCTGCCTTCGGGGCTGAGACATGTTTCACCTGTCGTGAGTAAGATGATTCGGCACTGTAGCTCGTAGCCCGCTTTCAGGCCACCGTTGCCCAGCAATATTAAGTCGTAGAACTCTTCTTTCGCATCCGATAACACCACTAACTCCAGTAACGTTTTCCACGGCAGATTGACCGGCCACACTTCGATCGGAGCGGCCGCTTCACAACCACTGACAGTCGTGCACGAGAGGGCTAATTCGCCTAAACCGCCTCCTACTTTTTCGAGGGCCGCGTTTAATACTTCTTTGATTTCATCTTCACCGTTAGCGCCCGAGACTGTGCCAACCAGAGAACCTGTGCATTCCACAGCAACTTTGAGTTTGGTGTTTTCCAGTAAGATTTTGCCTTTTGTTTCCGATGCTAAACTGCCGGCAAATTCGGTTGTATTGAATAACCATTGCGCTAATAAGGTTGCGGTTATCGTGGTTTCAGCCGAAGCTGCCGCCACGATCGTCAAGCCGAGCGCGCATACCGCAGCAAGCGCCAGCATCAGTATCTGGATCTTTTTCATGATTTGTGATCTACCTTCCCCTCGTCCGAGGCTTGGTTGAGCCCCATCCGAGGCTTGAATTGGCCGACCAGGGCACTCGTCGTAGGTCAGAGAGCGCCGGGACCGACCCTTATGTGCACTGCGTTGAGATCCCGACTAATGGGATCTCTCCGCGAGCGTATCAGCCACCTTAGCGATGTGTCAAGCAAATGTGGAGCAGTGTTTCTTACTCAGCTCACAGACCCCATGGCAGGCTATTTCTCTATTTCTCCCGCAATGCCTGTTGAGACGAGAGGTCAGAAAGAATCGCGCCGATAGACGAACAATCGAGCCCTGGAGACCGTCCGCGCGCAGCCTCGCGGGGCTCAGCTACAGAGCGCAGCCCTCAACCCCGCGGCCACACGCTCCACCTGCGCTTCGGTGAGCCCGGGGAAGAACGGCAGTGCGAGCGAGCGAGCGGCGACGTCCTCGCAGACCGGGAACTCGCCCTCGCGGTGGCCGAAACGCTCGCGGTAGAAGCTCATCAGATGGATCGCCGGCAGGTAGGGCTTGCTCTGCACCCCAAGTTCGGCGAGCCCGCGCACAGTCGCGTCCCGGTCGACACCGCGCGGGATCTGCACGACGAACACGAACCAGCCGCGCCGATTGCCCTCTCGATCCTCGCAGGGAAGCTCGAGCCCCTCGATCCCGGACAGCGCTTCCCGGTAGAGGCTCGCGACACGCGCACGGTCCCGCAGCATCCCGGCGAGCCGCTCCATCTGCCCGATCCCAAGCGCGCAGGCGACGTCCGAAAGCCGGTAGTTGAACCCAAGCCGGTCGTGATCCAACCAACCCATGTCTGGCGCGCGCCCCTGGTTGCGCTCCGAGTCGATTCGTGCCTTCATGGCGCCGTCGCCAACCGTGACCATCCCCCCCTCGCCCGTCGTGAGCTGCTTGTTGGCATAGAACCCAAAGACAGCCGGATTCCCCCGTCCACCAACCGGGGTCCCATCCCCATGAACGGCCCCAAGCGCCTCACAAGCGTCCTCCACGACCCCAAGCCCATGCCGCACAGCGATCCGCTCGAACGCGTCAATGTCCGCGGGATAGCCAAAGATATGCACCGGCAGGAGGGCTCGCGTGCGTTCGGTGACCGCCGCCTCGGCCGCCTTGGGATCGAGGTTGAGCGTAACGGGATCGATATCAGCAAAGACGGGCCGAGCCCGCTCATAGAGCGCGACGTTGGCTGAGGCTACAAACGAAAAGGGGCTGGTGATGACCTCATCGCCGTCTGAGACCCCAACCGCCCGCAGCGCAAGATGAAGCCCGGCGGTCCCACTCGAAACGGCAGAGGCAAACGGACTACCGACAAACTCGGCAAAAAGCCGCTCGAACTCCGAGACGCGAGGCCCAAGCGAAAGCTGTCCGGACCGAAGCACCTCAACAACCAGCCGCTCCTCCTCAGACCCAAGGACAGGCCGAGCAAGGGGAATGGAGTCCCGATCGCTCAAAACAGGACCTCGGCGACGATGTCCTTCGCTCGGCGGGCGGCGTAAGCCGCAAAGCGACCAACCACCACCGAGAGTCAGTCCCCCGCCGAGCGAAGAGACGTCGCCGACGGGGTCCGTGTCTGCCGCTGGAGACCAACCTCCAAAGAGTCCACAAGAGCATCCCAAGAAGCGGCAATCAAGTTCTCCGACACCCCAATAGCCCCCCAAACCCGGACTCCGTCCGAGGCATCGATCAAGACACGCGTGACAGCCCCGGTCCCCTTCGCCTCATCGAGGATGCGCACCTTGTAGTTGACCAGATCGATGTCGCGCAGATGTGGATGGGTTTCTCCGATCGCCTCGCGCAGCGCGCTGTCCAAGGCGTGCACGGGCCCATTGCCCGCGGCGGTGCAGACAAAACGCCGCTCGTCGGGCCCCGGCGGCGCCCAGATCTTGATCGTGGCCTCCGTCTCGACGTTCCCCTCGGCGCTCTTCTCGACAACAACACGCCAGGACTCCAGGCGGAAGAGCGGCTCGTAGAGGCCTGCCTCGCGGCGCATGAGCAGCTCGAACGAGCCGTCGGCGGCCTCGAACTGGAAACCCTCGTGCTCGAGCTGCTTGACGCGCTCGAGCGTGCGCGCGGCCGCCTGCTCGTCGAGCTCGATGCCGGCCTCGGCTGCCTTCTCGATCACGGTGGCGCGCCCTGAGAGCTCTGAGACGAGCACGTCGCGCACGTTGCCGACGAGCTCGGGATCGACGTGCTCGAACGTCGCCGCGTCGGTACGCACGGCGGCGGTATGCAGGCCGGCCTTGTGCGCGAAGGCGTGCTTGCCGACGTATGGCTGAGCGGGGTCGGGCGTGCGGTTGAGCAGCTCGTCGAGCAGGTGCGCGGTCTCCGTGAGACGCGAGAGCCGCTCGGGGGGCAGTACGTCGAGGCCCATCTTCAACTGTAGGTCCGCGACGATCGTGAGCAGGTTGGCGTTGCCGGTGCGCTCGCCGATGCCGTTGATCGTGCCCTGCACCTGCGTGGCGCCGGCTTCGACGGCGACGAGCGTATTTGCCACGGCGCAGCCGGCGTCGTCGTGCGTGTGGATGCCCAACTCGACTTCGGGCATTTCGAAGCGGACCGCTTCAAAGACGGCGCGCACGTGTCCCGGCAGGGAGCCGCCGTTCGTGTCGCAGAGCACGACGCGCTCGGCGCCGGCAAAGGACGCGGCGCGCAGCGTGTCGAGCGCATAGCCACGCTCGAGCACGTAGCCATCGAAGAAGTGCTCGGCATCGAAGATGACGCGCTTGCCCTGCCTGACGAGGAAGTCGATCGACTCGCCGACCATCGCGATGTTCTCCTCGCGAGAGACGCGCACGACCGTCTCGACCTGCATGATCGAGCTCTTGCCGACGAGCGTGCAGACGGGCGCGAAGCAGTCGGCGAGCACGCGCAGGCCCTCGTCCGAGGAGGCGGCGGTTTCGCGGCGGCGGGTCATGCCGAAGGCGACGATCTCAGAGACAGTCAGCGACTCCTCGGCGAGCAGCCCGAAAAGCTCGAGCTCCTTCGGGTTGGACGCCGGGAAGCCCGCCTCGATCATGTGCACGCCGAGCGCGTCCAGGGCGTGCACGACGCGCAGCTTCTCCTCGGCCGTGAGGCTCATGCCGCCTCCCCCCATGCCATCGCGCAGGGTGGCGTCATAGAGGTGTATGTGGGTCATCAGCCCGTGGGGCTCGGCGCGCTCGGCGCAGGGGTGCTGACGCTGACGACGTCGAGCCATTCGCGGTAGCGCTCCGAGCGGCCGTGGATCGCATCGTCGAAAGCGCCCTGCAAGAGGCGCGTCACCTCTCCGGGCTTGCCGGAGCCGACCTTGTGGTCGTCGACCTCGACGACGGGCACGAGCTCGGCGGCGGTGCCGGACATGAAGACCTCGTCGGAGAGGTACATCTCCGCGCGCGCGATGTTGCGCTCCACCACCTTGTAGCCGAGGTCCTCGGCGATCTGGATGATCGAGCGGCGTGTGATGCCGTCGAGGATCGAGTTGTGGTGGCCGGGGGTGACGATCTCCCCGGCGGAGACGATGTAGATGTTCTCGCCCGTGCCCTCGCAGACATGGCCGTGGTCGTCGAGCAGGATCGCCTCCTGGTAGCCGGCCTTCAAGGACTCGACCTTGGCAAGCACGTTGTTGAGGTATTGGCCGGAGGCCTTGGCGTGCGGGATCAAGGAGTCGGGGCTGATGCGCCGCCACGAGGAGACCTTCGCGCGGATGCCGTTGCGCATGCCCTCCTCGCCCAGGTAGGTGCCCCACTCCCAGCACGCGATCGTGACGTCCACGGGCGCGTCCATCGGGTTCAGGCCCATCGAGCCGTAGCCGCGGTAGACGATCGGGCGGATATAGCAGGAGCGCAGATTGTTGTTGGCTACGAGCTCGCGCGTGGCGCTCTGCAGTTCCTGCGCCGTGTAGGGCACGGGCATGTAGTACAGCTCGGCGGAGCGCAGCAGGCGCTCCATGTGCTCGGCGTTGCGGAAGACCGCGGGGCCAAGCTCGGTGTCATAGCAGCGCACTCCCTCGAAGACGCCGGTGCCGTAGTGCAGGCCGTGCGTGAGGACGTGGATCTTGGCGTCCTCCCAGGCGACAAAATCGCCGTTCATCCATATGAGGTCGCATGTGTCCACGTTTTTCTCCTGGTTAGAGCCGCTCGAGCACCGCGCGCGTCGCCTCAGCGGTACCGGCCTCACCCCCCAGGTCAGGAGTGCGCAGGCCACGCTCCAGCGCGCGCTCGACTGCCGATTCTACAGCCGCCGCCTCGCTTTCCAAACCGAGCCCGTGGCGCAGCATCAAGGCGGCGGACAGGAACATCGCGAGCGGGTTGGCGATTCCGCGGCCGGTGATGTCCGGAGCCGAACCGTGCACGGGCTCGAACAGGCCTCCGCAAGCGACACCCCGACCCTTCTCCCCACCTTGTGGGGAGTGGGAGAACGATGGAGGAGTGCCGAGCGAGGCGCTTGGAAGCATCCCGATCGAGCCCGTGATCATCGCGGCCTCGTCGGAGAGGATGTCGCCGAACATGTTCTCGGTGAGGATCACGTCAAATGCGCTCGGCGCGGATACGAGCTGCATCGCGGCGTTGTCGACGAGCACGTGCTTCAGCTCGATGTGAGAGAACTCGCGGGAGTGCAGGCCGGTGACGACCTCGCGCCACAGGCGCGAGGTCTCGAGCACGTTGGCCTTGTCGACGCTCGTGACCTTCGAGCGTGCCGCGCCGAACGCGGTACGCGCGATCCGCTCGATCTCCGCGCGCGAGTAGGCGCACACGTCGGAGGCGTAGTCCTCGGTGCGGGTCTTCTCGCCGAAGTAGATCCCACCGGTTAGCTCGCGCACGACGAGCAGGTCGGTCCCCTCGATCCGCTCGCGCCGCAGGGGCGAGGCTTCATATAGCGCCGGCAAGGGCTTGACGGGACGTAGGTTGGCGTACAGGCCGAGCCCCTTGCGCAGGCCGAGCAGCCCCTGCTCGGGGCGCGGGGCGTGCGGGTCGGTGGTGTCCCACTTCGGGCCGCCGACAGCCGCCAGGAGCACCGCGTCGGCGGCACGGCAGGCCGCGAGCGTCTCGTCGGTGAGGGCAGTGCCGTGCAGGTCGATCGACGCTCCGCCGAAGGGGTGGGACTCGAAGTGGAAATCGCCGACGGCGCGCAGCACCTCGAGTGCGGGAGCGAGGATCTCAGGGCCGATCCCGTCGCCGGGGAGGGTGACGATGCGGTGTGTCATATACCCCCCTACAACGCGGTCGTAACTGGACCAGAGCGCTCGCGAGAGCGCTCGTAGTCGGCGATCGCCTGCTCCTCGGTGAGCGTGGCGCCGATGTCGTCGAGCCCCTCGAGCAATCGCCGGCGAATCTCGTGGTCGATCTCGAAGGCGACTTCGCGACCGGCGAAGCGGGCCTCCTGTGCGTCCAGGTCGATCTCCCCCTCGCCCGCACGCGCCAACGAGAGGCAGTCCTCCTCGGAGAGGACTACCGGCAGCAGCCCGATCTTCGTGCAATTGGAGTAGAAGATGTCGGCAAAACCCGGCGCGACGACCGCCTGGAAGCCGTAGTCCTGCAGTCCCCAGGGCGCGTGCTCGCGCGAGGACCCGCAACCGAAGTTGCGGCCGGCGACGAGGATCGGGTTTGAGGGCAACTCCCAGCCGGGCTCCTTGGCCCAGTCGTAGAAGAGAAATTGTCCAAAGCCCGTGCGCTCCACACGCTTGAGGAACTGCTTGGGCATGATCTGGTCGGTATCGACGTCGGCACGGTCGAGGTGCGTGACCTTGCCCGAGATCGTGTGTATCGGCTCCATCGTCAGCTCCAGTTCCTGATGTCGGTGAAATGCCCCTCGATGGCTGCCGCGGCCGCCATCTGCGGAGACACGAGATGCGTGCGTCCCCCCCGCCCCTGGCGGCCCTCGAAGTTTCGGTTCGAGGTCGAGGCGCAGCGCTCGCCGGGAGCGAGGATGTCGGGGTTCATGCCCAGGCACATCGAGCAGCCGGCGACGCGCCAGTCGAAGCCGGCGGCGCGAAAGACCTCGTCGAGGCCCTCGGCCTCGGCTTGGGCCTTGACCTGCTGGGAGCCGGGCACGACCATCGCGCTGACGCTTGAGGCCACCTTGCGCCCCGCGACGACCTCGGCCGCGGCGCGCAGGTCGCCGATGCGCGAGTTCGTGCACGAGCCGATGAAGACACGGTCGACCGCGATCCGCTCGATCGGGGTCCCGGGCCGCAGGTCCATGTAGTGAAGGGCGCGCTCGGTCGCCTCGCGGTCGGCGGGGCTGTCGAAGTCCTCCGGCGAGGGCACGCTCGCGCTCACCGGCGCGACCATCCCCGGGGTCGTGCCCCACGTCACCTGCGGGGAGAGCGCGGCGGCGTCCACGACGACCTCGGTGTCATAGGCGGCGCCCTCGTCGCTTGGCAGCGCGCGCCAGCGCTCGATCGCGGCCGCCAGCTCGGCGCCCTTGGGCGCGCCGGGACGCTCCTGCTCGAACCACGCGAACGTGGTCTCGTCAGGCGCGATCATGCCGCCGCGTCCGCCCGCCTCGATCGTCATGTTGCAGACGGTCATGCGACCCTCCATCGAGAGCGCCCGGATCGCCGGGCCGACGTACTCGACGACATGACCTGTCGCCCCGCCGACGCCGATCTGGCCGATCGTGCCGAGGATCAGGTCCTTGGCGGTGACGCCGAAGCCGAGCGCGCCGTCGTAGCGGATCCGCATCGAACGGGGTCGGTGCTGCACCATGCACTGCGTGGCGAGCACGTGCTCGACCTCGCTCGTGCCGATCCCGAAGGCCAGGGCCCCGAATGCGCCGTGGGTGGCGGTGTGCGAGTCGCCGCACACGACCGTCATGCCGGGCTGGGTGACGCCCAGCTCGGGGCCGATCACGTGCACGATGCCCTGGCGATCGGAGCCGAGCGAGTAGATGGGCACGCCGAGCTCCGCGCAGTTGCGCTCGAGCGTCTCCACCTGAACGCGCGACAGCTCGTCCTTGATGCGCGCCGCCACGGGCGTGCCGTCGGTGGGAGTGTTGTGGTCGGCGGTAGCGAGCGTGCGATCGGGCCGGCGCACTGTGCGCCCGGCGAGGCGCAAACCGTCGAACGCCTGCGGGCTCGTCACCTCGTGCACCAGGTGCAGGTCGATGTAAAGCAGGCCGCTGGAGACCTCGTGGGCCTCCCAGATCTTCTCGAACATCGTCCTCGGTGTGCTCATCGTGCTCTCTCTTCGTGCGGGGATGGGCGGCCGGTCAACTGCGGCGCAAGCCGGCGCTCACGACAGCCAAGAAGGCCGCCTCCGCGCCGGTCGGATTCTCGAAATGGTGGGGAAGGTCGGCGTCGAAGGTGACACAGTCGCCCTCGACGAGATCGTGGCGCCGGCCGTCGCAGACGAGCACGACGGAGCCGCGCTCGACGAGCGCGGTCTCGCGGCTGCCGGGCTCGTGCATCGGCGGGTCGTCGGGCGCGCCGGTGGCGCCGCCCGGCGCAAGTGTGTGACGCGAAAGCTCCGAGCGCTGGCCGGGCTGCGCGGACGTCATCACCTCGAAGCGGTGGCCGCGCTTGGCGTTACCTCCACCGCCGCGCTCGGAGGCCCTGACGATCGTGACCGAGCCGCCCTCGTCCAGGCGCAGGAGCTGTGAGAGACGCAGGTCAAGGCCCGAGGCGATCCGCGCGGCGACCGTCAAGGTCGGGCTCGTCTCACCGCGCTCCACCTGCGAGAGCATCGGCGCGCTGACCCCGCTGCGCTCGGCCAGATCGCGCAAGGACAGCGAGGATGCCTCGCGCAGCGCCTTCACGCGCGCGCCGATCACGGCGGAGTCGAACGCTTCCCAGCGCGCGTCCGGCGCCAGCGTCTCGGTCTTGCGCTTTGCCTTCACAGCCGTCATACGAGCGTACGTTATCACAGACATCCCCGTGCACGACGCGCCCCCGGGAGCGGGCGCGACACGGGAACGTGTCCCTGTCCCTACCCGTAGTAGCGCGCGATGACCTGCAGCTGGCTAAAGAGATCGTGGGCGAAGACGAGCACGACCAGCAGCGCCCCGACGGCCGGCCCCCAGCGCTCCCCGGCGCCACGCGCCGCGAGCGCGAGCACGGCCCCCCACAGGCCGACCATCGGCAAGAGATAGCGCGCGTCGGTGAATTCCGCGACGGTGCCCGGGAACAGGAGATAGCCGGACGCGCCGACCAGCACCAGCACGCCGACGCTCATCGCGGCATAGGTGACGAGCTCGGCCGCCCGACGCGCCAGCTCGACGCGGACGCTCGCCAGCTCGCGCGCGCACAGTCCCACAATCAAGAGAACCGGTAGGAGCGCGAAGTCGTACACCCACGGCGGGAAGGCGGTGTCCCCCCAGCCGTAGAGCCCGATCACGTTGCGAAACCAGATCTGGCGGGTGGTGAAGATCTCGCCGAAGTCGTTGTGCATCCATGGCAATCGCGGCAAGTAGAACTGCCAGATGTAGCTGAGCTCACCCGAGATCGACCTGTGGGGGGCGGTGAGCCCAGCGAGACCGCTGGAGACGATGCCGAAGGTGTGATGGTTGGAGGCGATGTTCACGAGCGCGTACAGCACGCCCGGGCTTACCGCGATCGCAAGCGCCGGCGCCAGCAGCCGGTAGTACGCCCTCCACCCCGACGCACGCGCCTCGCGACGCGTGAGCAGCACCAGCCCGAGCATCGCCCCCGGCGCCAGGCCGGCGAAGTTGAGCTTTGTGAGCAGGCCGGTGGCGATCAGGCCGCCGATCGCGATTGCCAACCGTTGTGTGAGCCCGCGCCGAAACGCGCGCGCCAGGCAGTAGAACACCGCCGCGGAGACCGTGAACAGCAGCGCGTCGGGGTTGACGGTGCTGGAGGCGAACCCAAGCAGCGGCCCGAGCGCCACGCCGAGCCCACCAACCGTCCACGCCCACCTCGCCCGGGGCAAGGCCTCACGCAGAAACAGAAACACCAGCATCGCCGTCAGCCCCGCGAGCACCGCGCTGAGCAGCCGCATCAGCTCCAGGCGGTCGAGGATCGAGCCGCTCGAGCCGATCGCGTAGGGAATCGCCGCCAGCGCGTAGTAGAGCGGCGGCTCCGAGGAGGCCACTCCGGCGCCTCCGGGGCCCACCCTGCTTGGAGACCGGGCCAGGTCGGACTGGAGCTTGTCCTGCTCGGCCGTCGAGAAGATTGGGTTGCCGGCCGGGCGAAAGCGGACCTGCTCGTGGCGCAGGTCTCCGAGCGCGAGCTGCTCCTCCGGCGAGTATTCGCTCTGCGCGGACGAGGGCAACCTGCCCGTCTCGGCGAGCTGCTGCACGTAGGCGAAGTGATCGGGCTCGTCAAGCGCGAGAAACGGCGGCGTGATCACCGTCCAGCAGGCCGCGTTCACGATCGCCACCAGCGCACACACCCGGGCCGCTGTGGGGATGCC
>JBARJU010000292.1:0-7808 GCA_049800435.1 Solirubrobacteraceae bacterium | reverse complement strand
GGGCTGGATTGTGTGGGACGCCCGCACACCCGCCGACGCACCGGCGCCGCCGCCCTCGCGGCGCGCCTTCGCGTTGCTTGTCATACCACTGTTCCTGCTCGCCTGGGCCGACCGTGGCGGGCTCGCGGGACAGGGTGCCGCTCTTGCGCTCTCCGCGCTCAGCTGCGTCGCACTCGGGTCCCTGATCGCGGCCGTGACGCCCGCCCGCTGGCTTGCGCTCGGGATCGTTGCGATGGCACTCGCGGATACCGTTCTTGTGATCTCCGACCTCTTGCAACAGCCCAACAGCGTACTCACCGCGACTCACCCCGTCGGCGGCCTGCCGCGCCTGCAAGCCGAGCTGTTCGGCTCGGCCGCCATGGGCTACGGCGACCTGTTCGTGGCGGGCGCGCTCGGTGGGCTGCTCGCGGTAACGGTTCCCCGTGCGCGGCAGTTGACAGGTGGGCTGCTCGTGGCGCTGTTGGGGGTGGCGTTTGACTTCCTGTTCTTCGCGGTCAGCGAGCTGCCGGCGACCGTACCCGTGGCGGGCGCGCTTGTCGTCATCGTCTTGGCGAGCCGCCACGGGGCTAGAGGGGCGGCAGATCGCCCGCCGGAGCCGCTTCCCTCGGCTCGAGCGCCGACTTCTCACTGAACCACGGCCTCTCGCCCGACCGCGCGCTGCCTGTTCGTCCGTCGCGAGCGCGGATCGTCGGCGTGTCGTCTGCTTCTGCGGTATCACCGGCGCCGCCCATACCGCTCGCGCCCATATCGCCCTCCTCCGGCTCCAGCTCGAGCTTCACCCTCGGCGCCTGTGCGCTCGCTTCGATCGGCACGGGCTCGGGCAGCTCGCGTCCCGAGGACGCTCCAAGCTCGGCGATCTCCCTCACCTTCGGGGCCAATCGCGTGTCAAACGAGCGCGCGGCCTGGTTATAGGCATCGACCGTCGAGTTCAGCTGGCGCCCGAGCTTGGCGAGCGGGTCCACGAAGATCGCGAGGCGGCGGTGCAACTCGCGCCCGGTCTCTGCGATCTGACGAGCCGAATCGGCGATCTGCTCCTGGCGCCACCCATAGTGCACCGCCCGCAGCAGCGCTATCAGCGTCGTCGGTGTCGCCATCAACACCTGCTGGTGCACGCCGTACTCGATCAGCCCCGGGTCCTCGGCGAGCGCCGCCTGATAAATGCCGTCGGAGGGCACGAACATCACGACGAGGTCCGGCGTACCGTCGAACTGGCGCTGATAGCCCTTGGAGGCGAGCTTCGTGATGTGGTCGCGAGTCTGCCTGGCGTGGCGGGTCATCTGCACGCCGCGCTCGTCCTCGCTCTGGGCCTCCAGGTGCGCGAGGTAGGCGTCGAGCGGCACCTTCGAGTCGACCACGATCACCTTCTCGCCCGGGAGCTTGACGAGCACATCCGGTCGCAGGGCCCCGTCTTCGGACTGCACGGTGCTCTGCTCGAGGAAGTCGCAGTGCTCGATCATGCCGGCCATCTCGATCACGTTGCGCAACTGGATCTCGCCCCACGAGCCGCGCGTGCTCGGACGCTTGAGCGCCGATACGAGGTTGCCGGTCTCCTGGCGCAACCCGCCGACGCCCTCGTGCAATTGGCGCACCATGTTCGCCAGTTCGCCCTGAGCCTGCTTGCGCTCGCGCTCCAGGCGTCCGATCTCGTTCTCCACCCGGCCGAGCTTCTCGTTGACCGGCCCTACGAGTCCCTTGAGCTCCTCGGCACGCTTTGCCATCTCACCGGCGGCACGCTGCTCATCGACCCGGCGCTGGTCGCCGAAGCGCTGCATCAGCGACTCCCCGGTCTGCTGAAGCACGTCGGCGGAGATCGACTTCATTTCATCGCGCATCCGCTCGCGGCTTTCAGCCGAGATCGCACCGAGCTGCTCGCTCATCCGCTCGCCGCCCCGGCGAGCCAGCATGGCTGCGACCGCGGCGCCCGCAAGGGCGCCGACGATCACGCCGACTATTGCAACCAGAACGAACAAAAATCCTCCCTATCCATGGGCGTCTTCTCCTACAAGGTGACACCGGCTCCGGACGGCGAGGTCTACGATGGGGCGGTGAGCACGACCGAGGTACAGCTCAAGCATGGCGACGCGGACGTGGGCGGGGGCATCCGACTGCACTACGTCGAGGCGGGCGTTGGCCCGCTCGTGGTCTTGCTTCATGGCTTTCCGGAGTTCTGGTACGGCTGGCGCCATCAGATTCCCGTGCTCGCAGCGGCGGGCTACCACGTGGTGGCGCCCGACATGCGCGGCTATGACCTCTCGGACAAGCCTCAGGGCTGGCGCTCCTACGACACCGGCCTCCTGGCGGACGACATCGCCGGGCTGATCCGTAGCTTCGGCACCCTAGAGGGCACAAGCGAGCAGGACGCGTATGTCGTCGGGCACGACTGGGGTGCCGTTGTGGCCTACACGGTGGCGATGAGCCATCCAGACGTGGTGCGGCGTCTGGCGATCCTCAACGTGCCACACACAGCCCGCATGCTCGAAGGACTCCGAACACTCAAGCAGTTGCGCAAGAGCTGGTACATGTTCTTTTTCCAGATCCCCCGGCTGCCAGAGCGCCTGATCGCTCGCGACGACTTCTCCTTCGCCAAGCGCTCGCTGCGCTCGGACTCGAAAGACGCGTTCACCGATGAGGACCTGGAGCGCTACGTCGAGGCATGGTCCCAGCCGGGGGCGCTCACCGGGATGGTCAACTACTACCGGGCCGCGCTGCGTCGCTCACCCGGCAAGGCGCTGGCGCAAATGAAGCCAATCGGGGCGCCCACGCTCGTGATCTGGGGGATGCGCGATCGCCACATCGGCAGCGAGCTGGCCGAGCCGGCGCACGAGTGGGTGCCCAACGTGCGCGTCGAGCGCATCGCCGAGGCCACCCACTGGGTGCAGCACGACGCCGCCGCACGCGTCAACGAGCTTTTGCTCGGCTTCTTCGACGACACTCGTTCCTAGCGGCGTCGCCTTGTCGGCGGTGCGTACCGCGATTTAGGTTGCCCCACGCGCGCGTGGGGGGCCTGTTTTGGGATAGGTGGGAGTCGGGGTGTCCAGCCGCGAATCGGTGTGCCCCACGCGCGCGTGGGCTTTTGCGACTGCCGTCAGGTTTGGGCCGGTCGCGGTACAGCGTCGCCGCGCGGCGCAAACGGGGCGATCCCGCGTAGCGCGAGCAAGCCCAGCAAGGCGACAAGCAGGCATGTCACGGCACCGACGCCGAGGCCGGCGCGGGCCCCGGCCCACGCCATCAGCCAACCGACGATCGGTCCGCCGATCGGGGTGGAGCCCTGGAACGCGACGAACCACAACGACATCACACGGCCCCGCATCGACGGGGCCGCGGCGAGTTGGAGCGTGGAGTTGCCCGTGGCCATGAACGAGATGCTCGCCCACCCCACGAGCGCGAGCGCAACGAGCTCGATCGGCAGGGTGGGGGCGAGCGCGGCGAGCATGATCACCGCCCCGAACGCGCCCGCGGCAAGCACCAGCGTACGCAGGCCGGTGCGTCCGACGGCGGCCACCACCAGGCCTCCGGCAACCGCGCCGGCGCCCATGGCGGCCGTCATAAAGCCGTAGCCGGCAGCCCCCACGTGCAACCCCTGGCGAGCCATCACCGGCAGGGTGACCTGGAACTCGTAGGCGAGCGTCCCCACGAGCGCCATCATCAAGAGCGGGATCGCCAGTTCGCGGCTCTGGCGGACGTACCGCAAGCCCTCGCGCAGCTGTCCCGGTCCGCGCTCGGTGGGAGGGCTCGGTCTCAGCGCGGCGAGGTCGAGTCTCAGCAGCGAGGCGATCACGGCGAGGAAGCTGGCGGCGTTGATCAGGAAGCACACGCCCTCGCCCACGGTCGCGATCAGAAGTCCGGCGATAGCGGGGCCGATCGTGCGTGCGACGTTGACGAGCACCGAGTTCAGGCTGACCGCGTTGCGCAGATGCTCGGGCCCGACCATCTCCAGCATGAAGGACTGACGGGCGGGGTTCTCGAAGGCGCTGTTCAGGCCCAGTAGCGCCGCGAGCGCACCGATCTGCCATACCCGCACCTCTCCGGTGACGGTCAGGATTCCCAGCGCAAGCGCCTGCAAGCCCATCGTCGCCTGCAGGAAGATCATCGCGCGGCGCTTGTCCACGCGGTCGGCGATCACGCCCCCGTAGGGCCCAAGCAGCAGGATGGGTAGCGTTTGGAGCGCCACGATCAGCCCGAGCGTGGTGGCCGATCCGGTGAGCGTGAGCACGAGCCACGCCTGCGCCGCCATCTGCATCCAAGTACCGCTCAACGAGATCGCCTGGCCGGCGAAGTAGCGGCGGTAGTTGGGGATCTCAAACGCCTGGAAGGTGGCGCGTCCCGCTCCGAGCAGGCGCGTCATATGGCCATCATAGAAGCCGTCGTCATCACTCAGACAAGTGACGACACACGGCCTGGACGAACGTCCGATTGTGCGCTCGATCGTCCCGCTCAGCGCGAGAGGGTGACGATGCGTGCTCTGGCGGGGTTTATCGGTATCTCGGTGACGTATACGGTCGAGGGGGTGAGGGCTGTCGCGCCCAGACGTGCCTTGCCACCCTGCCAGACGGCACGGTTTTGGCAGAGGCTTGCGCTGTTGTAGTGGTGTTCGTAGCCCCGCTGATATCCGGGATCGCGTAGCACAGTCGATGAAAGCCGCATCAGGACGCGGTCATGCTTATGCGTCGCGGTCGGGCCGATGCGAAGCTGCTGGGAGCAGCGGTCGATGCGCTCGTACAGCAACCGTCCGCCCAGCAGCGACGGGTTCGCGAGCGTCGCGCCCGAGCGTATGGAGCGAAGCACGCGGCGCGAGCCTGTAGCGAGATCGATGGCCAGGATCACGGCGCTGTGAGCCGTGTCCAAGGTGAAGACCGCGGTTGAGCCTTCGAGCGTTGGTCGGCCAATCACGCCGGTCTGTCCGGAGGCGATGAATCGCGGTGGCTCGGTCGGGGTCAGCAGCGACATGGCAACAAGACTCTCGACGCCCCCGGCTCCCGCTGCGCGATAGACCACCCACCGATCTGAAACCGCCAATGCGCTCAGATGTGAGACCGGAAAGGTTGCCTTCACCGCCATCGAGGACCGGTCGGCGATCGTGAGCACGCCGGCTGCCTGCCAGGCGATCGAGGACTGGCCGAGGGCTGGATGGCTGCCGGGCAGGATGCTCGTGTGCCCGGACCGAAGGCGCACCATCCCAGGGCCGCTCACCCGCTGCCATACGAGCTCGCCCGCGGCGGCCGAGGGGTCGGTGGACATGGGCAAGCCGGCGGCTGTCGCGACCGTACCGCTGAGAAACAGCGCGCACAGGCACAATCCGAGCGCGTCCAGCCTGCGCAGCCCGAGCCACAGCCGCGGCTCAGCGGCCATCTTCTCGAGGGGTCGCAGTCCGTTCGTGTTGTGCAATCCGGGTGCCATCCACACGATCGGGAGGGCTCGCCCCACCCCAAACGCGCACCCTATGAGCAGCCCCACAGTCGGGGAGCCGGTTGCGAAGCTGATGCCCGCAAGTGCCCACACAGCGAAGGCGAGCACGAACGTCGTGAACCCGAGCCCCAAGAGGATCCCGTATAGGCCACACGCGAGCGGCAAGGGCATGCTCCAACGCCAGCGCTCGGGGACCTGGCGGCGTATCTGCGGCGCGATCTTCACGCCCCGCCAGTCGGCGATTGCGGCTGCCAGCGCGATGCCTACACCGAACGCCTCACGCATGGCGCTCGAGTCGCGGCCGATGATGTGTCCCACCGACGCCAGCGCGCCGAATGTCAGAGCACCGCCCACCACAGCCCCCAAGGTGAACGTGGTGCAGGCTACGTATGTGGCAGAGCGACGAGGATTGCCGAGTGCGCTTCCGATCGTGTCGAGCATCGAAAAGCCACACGGCGACCACGCTCCCGCGATGCCGGCCACGATGGCGGTGAGCATGGCCGAGACCGCCAATCCGCTCAGCACGGGACCATCGTTTCGTAGTACTGCACGCAGAACACCTTGCGCCCGGCGTAGCAGTAGCCGGTGAGGGCGGCGTCGCCGTTGATGCGCACGCTCGTGTAGCCGCAGCAGTCCCGCAGGCGGCGCACGCGTCCTCCGCAGCAGCGATACCAGGAGCCGTCGTTCTCTAGCTTCAGGCCGTGCTCAACGCCCGCCGCCGGGCAGATCTTCGACCGTGGCGCCGGCGCCACGGGCTCTCCGCCGGGTTCGAGCAGGCGGTGGCCGTGTGCGTCGAGGGGATTGCCATGCGCGTCGATCGGGCGACCGAGATCGTCGACCGGATGGCCGTCGCTTGCGCGCAGCGGGTAGTCGTTGCGGTCCACCCTCGGCAGGCCGGTCGGGTGGGGACAGTTGCCGGTCGTGAATGTGTGACCGCAAAAGTTCGTATACGCGTCAGCGTCGTCGGGTAGCACCAGTTGCGCGACGGTCCGCGCTCCCGCAAGACCGATCAGTGCGGCGCCCGCCCACTCCAGGAAGCCGCGTCGGTTGCTATGCCGCAAGACGGCATCGGCGAAGTGCTCCTCCGGGAGATCAGGCGGCAACCGGGACCGTCCTTGTGCGGGCTCGAGCGGTCGCGACGATGCTCTCGAGTTGGGCGAGGCTGTTAAACGTTCCCTTGGCCAAAGCGACGCCGTCCAGATCCAGGGCCACCGCGTAGGGACTACCTGGCACGGCCGCCTGAGTCCAGATCGGCGCGTCGGCCAGCTCGTGGAAGATCCCCACCGCCACCAGTGGATCCGCACCCACATGCGAGATCGCGGGTGCCACACGACGGCAGAGCGGACAGCCGTCGGAGGTGAATACCGCGAGCTTCATCAGCGCACGCGGACTTGCGGGGATGTCCGTCGCCCATGTCTGATGGGCGCCCATGCTCGGTCCCTCGTTCTCGAGCTCCAGGGCGCCGTGGCTGCCGGCCTGTAGGCGCAGAACGCCGACCTCGCGCGCCAGCGCGAGCACCGCCAGCGCGAGCGCGAGAACTGCCGCGATGCTCATCGCCAGGCCGACGGTCAGCCATCGGTCATAACCCGAGGGCGCCTCCGGTAGCCGGCCGGAGGCCACCAGGGCCGCGACGGCGGCCAATAGCAGTGCGCGCACAGGCGAGGCCCAGCTCAGCCGCGACGCGCTCCCGAAGCACGCACACGGCCGACCTCGGCGACCGGCCAGGAGCGCCGCGGAGGTGAGCACGGCGAATGCCAGGAACAGCACGCCCGTAGCCTCGGCCGCGCCCGGGGCTTCCGCAATCAATGCCGCGCTCAGGCCGAGCTCGATGGCGATCAGCGCCCAGGCGATCGAGATCTGGAGGCGAGCACGTGAGATGCCGTATGTGGCGAGCGCCACGGCGGCCCGGTTTATCCGCCAAGCCTTCGACCCCGCGGAAACGCACAGGGTCAACGCGAGCAATGTGGAGAGCGCGGTGGTCACCGGGCCCTCTCGCCGGCTGCCCTGGACGAGCAGCCCATGCTCGTGCCCTTCCGTGTCATTCGAGCAGTGTTATGTGTGCGCCGGACCGACCGATCTCTCGATCCACGCGAATCGGCTGTCGCTGTGCCTGCCCGGTCTCTTGAAGTAAGGTCGTCTCATGTGGTCCGATGTCGAGGATGGGATCATCGGCGGGCTGCTGCTTGCCAACGGCTTCATGGCGCGCCGCGGGCTCAAGCAGGCGCAGGCACTCGGACGGGCGTGAGCGGGTGGAGGGCGGGCGCCACGCCCGCTTGCTAGCGGGACTTTCCGGATCGGCGGGGTGATAGGGACTTTATCCCCAGTGCTGGCGGGGAATTTTCGCCGATGCGGCCGTATGACCTAACTCCGCGAGGGCAGCGTCAACCGAAGATGGATGCTCG
>JBARJU010000291.1:0-1584 GCA_049800435.1 Solirubrobacteraceae bacterium | reverse complement strand
CGAGCATCCATCTTCGGTTGACGCTGCCCTCGCGGAGTTAGGTCATACGGCCGCATCGGCGAAAATTCCCCGCCAGCACTGGGGATAAAGTCCCTATCACCCCGCCGATCCGGAAAGTCCCGCTAGCGCCAGCTCATCCTCCGGAACTCGGAACATGCTGTCGGCGCGCCGTCCGTAGCGCGAGAGCCAGCCGACCAGCTCCTTCGGGGTCGGCGCGGCCACGAGCAGCTCGCCATCCTTCGTGGCCACCCATTCGCCTCGAAACGATCTCAAAGTCTCCGCGAGCTCGCCTTCGTCGCCTCCGGAGTGGGCGCCACTGTGAGATGTGCGCGCCGTCGTGTGCGCCGAGACTCCCGGCATACTCGCCGGGCCATCCTCGCGCCGTGTCGGGATGCGCCGACGACCGACCGCAAAGCCGAGCCCCATCAGGATTCGCCTCGCCTGGTGGGAGGTGAAGTCAGCCCTGTCGAGGCCGGTCACGAGACCGATCGCCTGCTTCGGGGGGTAGCGACGGTTACCAATGACGACGTAGTGGCTTGCCACCGGCTCGGGGAGCACATGTCGCACGGCCCGTTCGATGCGATCTCGGTTCAACTCGAACGGCTGCTTTGCGATCGTGAATGTGTGTCGGGATGTCTCGGCCATGGTTTCTCTGATCTGTCTCTGGGAGCTTAGACGGTGAGGCAGACGAGCTCAACCCGCCGCCGCCAACACGTAGAGAGAGGCGAGCGCGGTGAGGTCGTTGGTGTTGCTTTTCCGCTGCATACCACGTCGTGGTATGCAGCGGCATGGCATGCAACGATGTGGCATAGCGGCGCCACGGCATGCCGTGGCGCGCTGCTCAGGCAGCCAGCGACGCCGGCGCGCGCTCGGCCGGGATCGCATCGCCGTCCACAAACAGCTGCTGCCAGCGCTCGAGCAGCATCAAGCAGAACAGGCGCTGGTCGCTCTTCTTGCCGTCCGCGCCGGCGCCAGCCAGCAGGCCATGCACGGCGGGCGCATCGTATTGGCCGCGTGCAAGTGCACGCGGGTCGAGCAACGTGTCGCTGAGAAGCGTGTCGCTGTGCACGCGCAGCCAAGCCCCCAGCGCGGAGTGGAAGAAGCCGCGCTTTCGCTTGCGGATGATCTGCTCGTCAACAAGCCCGTGGCTCGCGCGCTTGAGCAACTCCTTGCGCCGGCCGAGCCACACCTTGCGATGGTCGGGCAGGTGCGCGCAAAAGTCCACCAACTCCGTGTCGAGGAAAGGCACACGCACCTCAAGCGACGACGCCATCGACATCTTGTCGAAGTAGAGCAGCATGTTGTCTACGAGCGCCATGCGCGTATCCAGCGCAAGCGTCTCGCCAAGCGGGCTCTGTCCCGCGGCGGGGAGCTGCGCTCCGATCGCGCGAGCGAGCTCGTCCTCGATCGACTCTGCGCGGAAGTCCGCCGACAGCAGCGCGGTGCGGTCGGCCGGTTGCAGGATGCGGCTCATCGCAAGTAGGCGCCTGGCAGGGTCGTCGGTCGCGACGGCCTCCAATCCGCGGGCAAGCGTGGAGCCTGGCCGCGCGCGGTGTCCGAGCGCCGCGAGCCCCCCGCGCACGG
>JBARJU010000290.1:0-2292 GCA_049800435.1 Solirubrobacteraceae bacterium | reverse complement strand
ACCCATCTTCGACTGCTGGGCCGGACACTGCCACACCTGCCAGCAACCAATAAACCTCGCCAACCTCCCATTACGCCATCCACCACGAGACGAGTGATACAGATGGACAACTCTAACAAAGTACTACTAGGCCGACACCTCGGCGCGCTTATCTAGCACGCGTCTGGCTGACTGCTTTCCAGGGCCAAGCGGAAGTCCACGCCAGCGTTCCGCCGTCGGGCATCTCGAATCGTTCGCCGGTGTTTGCCACATCCCTGCTCGACTCAGTCGCCAAGTTCGCTGCTGTGTCAGGTCAGCGTCGACGGTTGGGCGGACGCCGTTTCGGTAGCAGGCTGCTCGCCGTGCGTCCGGACTCCCTCGCCGGTAGTCGCGGTCAGTGTGTCACCGATCTCTGGTCTGGGTGACATCGGATCGTCCTCGCGGCTGGACTGTGAGCTTGGCTTGCTGCTTGCTCGGGGCGATGCGCACCACGTCCCACGCGAGCCCGATCCGCTCGAGACCGTCGATCAGCCACCCTCCGGGGTCCAGCTGCCAGCGGGTGAGGCCGTGGTGCGCCGAGGTGGGGAAGGCATGGTGGTTGTTGTGCCACGCCTCGCCGAACGTCGGCAGCGCGAGCCATGCGAGGTTGCGCGACTCGTCTCCGGTCGAGAAGCGCCGTCGGCCAAAGAAGTGACACAGGGAGTTGATCGAGAACGTCGCGTGGTGCAAGAAGAGGATCCGCACGGCACCGCCCCACAGCATGCCTGTCAGGCCGCCGACGATCGAGCCGGTGATCGCGACGCCGAGTCCGAATGGGAATGCGAGCCCGAGCAGCACCCACAGCGGGAACGTGCGATCGATCGCGCGGATCAGCGGATCGGCGAGCAGGTCCTTGGCATAACGCTCCTCGCTGGCCCGATCGACGCCGCGGAACATCCAACCGATGTGCGCGTGCAGCAGGCCGCGCAATGCCCCTCGCCAACCCACGCCGTGGTCCGCGTGAGGGCTGTGGGGGTCGCCGGGAAGGTCGCTGAAACGGTGGTGCTTGCGGTGCGTGGAGACCCACTCGATCACCGGCCCCTCGACCGCGGCGGACCCGAACGCGGCGAACAACGCGCGCACTGGCCGACTCGTCTTGAAGCTACGGTGCGTGAACAGGCGGTGGTAGCCCACGGTTATTCCGATACCGGTGATGAGGTAGCTCACGGCCAGAACCACGAGGTCCTGCCAGTGGAGCGTCCCTCCCCACGCGAGCCAGATCGCGAGCCCCAGCAGAGCTGCGGGGACAGCCGTCACGACGACGTTGGCGAGGCGATCCACGGTCTCGTGCTCGAGGACCGTGGCGTCGCCGCTAGCGGGTTTGCCAGACATGTCTGGGTCCTTTACGGGAGGCGTCTGCTCGAGCGGGCGAAACGTCCTAGACAACTTGGACGTTCGCCGCCTTCGGTCCCTTATCGCTCGCTTCTGAGTCGTATGTCACCCTCGCACCTTCCGCGAGCGAGCGATACCCCTCACCGATGATCGCGCTGTGATGGACGAAGAGATCCTTCGAGTCACCATCGGGCGTTATGAACCCGAATCCCTTGTCGTCGCTGAACCACTTGACAGTTCCTGTAGCCATTGTTTCCTCCGGCGTCGATGTGTGCTGCGAACGCGGAGATGCTGTGAGGCAAGGCTACGAGCGCCGACACTGCGATGTTGGACAGTCCGTCCAACCTGATCCGTCAACGCTAGCAGGCCCAGGGAATGTCGCGTCGAGCCCATACCGACCGTCGTCTACGGGCCAGATCGCGAACCGGTCGGGCACTGGGCCTGCCCGCCTCGAGTGCAATGAATCCGAACTCATCCGGGACCTCGGCCCGCACCCGCCACCAGCGCGCCGGCGAGCATGGCGGCCTCGGCGTCGTCGAGCCCCTGCTCTCGGACCAGTGACTTCCACGTCGAGAACGCGATCGCATGGCCAAGGGCGGCTTGCGCGCGTCGGCGGGCCGCGCCTCGGAGCCCTCGTCCCGCCATGAGCGCGTCGCGGGCCGCGCCAAGGTAGCCGCGGAAGGCAGTAAATCGCTCCTGGACGAGCGCCACGGTCATCTCGTCCCGAAACAGGTTCTCGAGCATGTGCTCGGTTTGCCGGTAGAAGCCGTACAGCTCATCCAGGGCCACGCCCAGGCGAACGTCTGGGTCGTCGATCCTCGACCAGGCGTCGATGTCGGGGGGCGGGTTCGCAGCCGACCAGTGGGCCGTGCACGCGTCGAACAACGCCGCCTCGTCGGGAAAGTGGCGGTAGACGGTCGAGCGGCGCACGCCGGCGTGCGC
>JBARJU010000289.1:0-2937 GCA_049800435.1 Solirubrobacteraceae bacterium | reverse complement strand
GATCACCTCAACACACCGCTCCCGCCCCGCGTCGAAAATCGCCTCCGCCTCGGCGCGGTCCATAACCCCAAGATTCGCCACACCAGCAAACGATCCTTGTTATGACGACCTACAACTGAACGCGTACCGCTTTTGGCTTATTTGCAGGCGTTTCCACGTCATATGGAGCCCGTTCGGGGGGGTGTCTGTGCTATCGTTATGCAAACAAATTCCCCGCCCCGGATCGAGGCCCGATAGGCCCGGATTCCGGGGCGTTCTTGCGTCATCGGAGGACCATTTGGCGACCGACACCTCAAGCTCGCAGATCAAGCCTGCCACCAAGGGCGGCGCCAGCGACCCGACGATGGGGGGCGACGCCAGCTACGACGCGCAGGACATCACGGTCCTCGAGGGCTTGGAGGCCGTCCGCAAGCGTCCCGGCATGTACATCGGCTCGACCGGCATCATGGGCCTGCACCATCTTGTGTATGAGGTTGTGGACAACTCGGTGGACGAGGCCTTGGCCGGCTTCTGCACCGAGGTCTCGGTCGCGATCCACCCCGATAACTCGATCACAGTCGTGGACAACGGGCGTGGCATTCCTGTGGCGATGCACGAGAAGGAGGGTCGCCCGGCGGTCGAGGTCGTGCTCACGGTTCTTCACTCCGGAGGCAAGTTCGGCGACGGCGGTGGCTACAAGGTCTCAGGCGGTCTGCACGGCGTCGGCGTGTCGGTTGTCAATGCGCTGTCCGAGCGCTTGCTGGTTGAGATCAGCCGTGACGGCCATGTCTTCTCCCAGGAGTATTCGCGCGGCGCCCCCCAGCAGGAGCTTCAGCGTGGCGAGAAGCTCGCCGCCGGCGCGCCCACTGGAACCACCGTCACGTTCCTCCCCGACGCCGACATCTTCGAGGCGCTCGACTTCGACTTCCATACGCTCGAGGAGCGCCTGCGCGAGACCGCCTTCCTCACACGCGGTTTGAAGATCTCGATCGTCGACGAGCGGGGCGAGGGGCACTCGGCCGAGTTCCAGTACGAGGGCGGGATCGAGGACTTCGTCGCCTACCTCAACGAGAACAAGGACACGGTCCACCGCAAGGTCGTGTTCTTCTCCGGCGAGAGCGGCGAGAGCGAGGAGGGCGCGGTCGAGGTCGCGATGCAGTGGAACTCCTCCTACCAGGAGTCGATCCACTCGTTTGCCAACAACATCAACACGCGCGAGGGAGGCTCGCACATGTCGGGCTTCCGTTCGGCGCTCACCCGCACCTTGAACAAGTACGCTCGCGACCACGGCTTGCTCAAGGAGAAGGAGGACAACCTCTCCGGCGAGGACGCGCGCGAGGGCTTGACAGCCGTGATCTCGGTCAAGCTGCGCGACCCTCAGTTCGAGGGTCAGACCAAGACCAAGCTCGGCAATCCCGGGATGGCCGGCTTCGTGGAGTCGATGGTCAATGCTGGGCTATCCGAGTTCTTGGAGGAGAACCCAAGCGAGGCCCGCGCGGTCATCATGAAGGCCGTACAGGCTCAACGCGCCCGCGATGCCGCGCGAAAGGCCCGCGATCTGACCCGCCGCAAGTCGGCGCTCGAGAACTCGACGCTTCCCGGCAAGCTCGCCGACTGCTCGGTCAAAGATCCGAGCCTGGCAGAGCTGTTCGTGGTCGAGGGCGACTCCGCCGGCGGCTCCGCCAAGCAGGGCCGCGACCGCAACACGCAGGCGGTGCTACCGCTGCGCGGCAAGATTCTCAACGTCGAGAAGAGCCGCATCGACAAGGTGCTTCAGAACACCGAGGTCCAGGCGCTGATCACCGCGATCGGGACGGGCGTGCGCGACGAGTTCAACATCGAGAACGCGCGCTATCACAAGGTGATCTTGATGACCGACGCCGACGTCGACGGGGCCCACATCAGGACGCTGGTGCTGACCCTCCTGTTCCGCGAGATGCAGGATCTGATCGAAGCCGGCTACGTCTACATCGCAAAGCCCCCGCTCTACAAGATCAAGCAGGGCAGCCGCGAGCGCTACATCGAGAAGGAGCACGAGCTCGAGGACACGCTGCTCGCCGACAAGTGGGAGAAGCTCGCCGTCTTCGACCGTCACGGCACGCAGTTCAAGCTCACCGACACGCGCTGGCAGCGCTTCATCAGACTGCTCAAGCAGTACGAGGGATGGTCCTCCTCGCTGCGCGCCGTCCACGGCCACGAGATGGTCCAGTTTCTGGAGGAGTCCTCGCTGCTCGGCGATCAGGTGACAAGCGCTGTGGATGCGATCGAATTGCTCTCACGCGAGGGCTTGGAGGGCGAGACACACGCCACGGAGCTCGTCGAGGAGGATCCGCTCGAGTTGCGCGTGAAGGCGATCGAGACACGCACAGGCTTCGCACGCACCCACCGCATAAAGCGCAGCCTGTTCGACTCCCAGGAGTACCGTCAGCTCGCGTCGGTGCACCGACAGCTGATCGAGCTTGCCGGCACTCCAGCGTTTGAGGTGCGCCTCGGCGACGCGCGCGAGAGCGCGCCATCCTTCGAGGCGTTGCGCTCCGCGGTGATGAGCGTCGCGCAGAAGGGCGTCAAGCTACAGCGCTTCAAGGGCCTCGGCGAGATGAACGCCGAGCAGTTGGCGGAAACGACGATGGATCCCGCGAGCCGTACGCTCGCGCAGGTCACGCTCGAGGACGCCGCCGCCGCCGACCGCACCTTCTCGATGCTGATGGGCGACCAGGTCGAGCCCCGCCGCGCCTTCATCGAAGATAACGCAAGAGCCGTCGTCAACCTCGATGTGTGACGCCATGACCTGCGCATCTCGGCGTCCTCCCTCCCTCGTGTGCGGAGCACACTTCGGTCGGTGCGTCCTCATATGGGGGTTGGTTTGTCAAGTGGGCGTGTTGGGGTTGCTCGCGTGTTTGCGGGTGAGGGGGTGGGGCGTGCGGTGTTCTCGGGGCGTCACGGGTGGGTTCTGGGCGT
>JBARJU010000288.1:0-2023 GCA_049800435.1 Solirubrobacteraceae bacterium | reverse complement strand
CCCACCGTCGCCGCGGCGAGCACAGCGGGACTTGGCAGGGTGCTGGCGGTCACCCTTGCCGCCACCCCGCCGGGCGCGGTTGTTGCCGTGGTGGCCCCCCCCACGCGCGCGTGGGGGGGGCGTCAGGCAGACGTCGACCGCCTCGGCGATTCACGGCCCCACCAGCTTGAAGTCGCGTGGCAACGGCACCGAGCGATTCTGTTGGCGCAGGGTCACCCACACCGCGTATTCGCCGGGCGGGGCCATGCGGCCGCGATTGGCCGGCAGCACGCTTCGATAGCCGTGGGGACTCGTGAGCATGCTGTAGCCGTGGGGCGGTCCTTCGCGACCGTTCCAACGCAGCGACAGCTTTTTGTAGCGCTTCACCGACCTGTCGCGCACGAGCGTGGCCACCGTCGCCCCCGAGGGGGTCTCGATCGTGACCGTCACCTCGTCGGCCGTGGCGAGCTTGAACGAGATCGCCTCCAAGCTGTGGGGACCCGTGGAGGAGGGCGTGAAGCTGGGCGTAAGCCTGGGTTCTTGGATTGTGGTTGGCGTGTGCTTGAGATGCTGGGTCACTATCAGCGCGGCGAAGCACCCAACCACCAGCGCCGCGAACACCGCACGCGCGAATGGCTCGGTCCTCAACCCTCGCCGTCCCGGGCGAAGCGCTCGACCGTGTCCGAACGCAGTCCGAGGCGCAGCGTCTCGAGCGAGAGCACGTCCTCGGCCGCGATATTGCCGAGGTTGCACTCGCTCCCAAGGTGGTGAAGCAGCCACACCTGCTGCTCTCTGCGTGGGGCCTCGAAGATCATGCGCTCGGCGTCGATCGCGTGCACGATCTCGTCGATCAGGCCGGTCCTCACCTCACCGTCGGCTCTGTATATGCCGGCCGTACCCGACTCGCGTGCCTCGGCGATCACCTTCCACGCGCCCGCTTCCAGGTCGCGTTCGATCTGCTCCACCCACACGTACGGGGCCATGATGACCTCCGCGTCCTTGCTCCCCACCTCCGAGAGCACCGTGAAGTCGCGCGCAAGCTCACGAATCAGGTGGGCCTTGACCTCGGGCTCGAGTGCAATCGTTCCATCCGATATCTCCACGTGACGCAAGCCCAGCTCGCGCAACCACGCGATCAGGCCCTCCATGCGCCCCTGCTTGATCGCGATCTCCGTGAGCGTCCCACCGAGCACGACCGGAATGCCATGCGCCGCATAACGCTCGAGCTTCGGCTCCAAGTTGGCGGTCACGAGCGCCGTGCCCCACCCGAGCTTGACGATGTCCACGCTGTCGCCCGCGGTCTCCATCATGCCGTCCACTTCGGCCACCGACAACCCGCGATCGATCACATGCGTGATGCCCTTCTCGCGCGGCTTGCTCGAGCGCGCCGGAACGTCGAGGAAGCCGGCCACGCCGCGTTCTTCGCCCACCCTCGTTGCACTCACTGGCCGGCGGGCGCGGTGCCTTCGCCGCCTGTGCCGGCGCCCGGTTCGCCGTTGCTCTGGGCGCCACCCCCGCCGAGCTGGCTCGCCTGGTCGGCGCCGGCGAGCACCACCACCGTCGCCGAGCCCGCAAGCGGCACAATTGTCGTTTCGACCGGCTCCACCTGCGTCACGTTGAGCGCCTTCGCGACAGCCTGCGCGTCGGCGCGGTGACCGTGCGTGTACTGCACCACCGTGCTCGCATGAGTCCCCGGCGGCACGCCCGCCAGCGCTGCCGCGCGCGCGTATCCGCCCTGCTGAAGGTCGGCCGCGAGGTGGTGTGCGAGACCGGCGGTCCCAGTCCCGTTGAGAACCGCCACAGCCGTTTCAGCCGGGTTGGAAGCCGTCGCGTGCGCGGTCGTGCTCCTCGTGTGAGTGCTCGCCGGCTGCGTTTCCGCGGCAGGGGAAGAGCTCTGGGTCGCTGTGGCGGCCCCGCCGCCGCCTCCTCCTTTTAGCGCCGACACGGCGAGCAGGAGCAGGAGCACGCCGACGATCGTGCCCCCCGCGATCAGCACGAGCGCGCGGCCGGAGGAGCGCTCCGGCTTGAAGTACTTGGGCCCGCC
>JBARJU010000287.1:0-20583 GCA_049800435.1 Solirubrobacteraceae bacterium | reverse complement strand
GTCGAGCACGCTCCCGCACGCCCCCGCCTTGGGATCGCTCGCCCCGAACACCACCCGCGGGACGCGCGCGAGCACGATCGCCCCGGCGCACATGGCGCAGGGCTCGAGCGTGACGTAGAGGACCGCGTCGAGCACCCTCCAGCTTCCGAGCACGCGCGCGGCCTCGCGCAGGGCGACGATCTCCGCGTGGGCGGTCGGGTCCTGGCGCATCTCGCGCTCGTTGTGAGCAGCCGCGATCAACTCGCCGCCATGAGCTATGACCGCCCCGATCGGCACGTCCTCGTGCTCCATGGCACGCTCGGCCTCGCGCAGAGCCAATCGCATGAAGTATTCGTCGCGCGGGAAGAAGTGGTCGTCGCGCGGGAAGAAGTGGTCGTCGCGTGGGAAGAAGTGGTCGCTCATCGCTCGGGTGGTGTTGGCTGGAGGGTCGCCCACCGGCTCCTCGACGGCGCGGGTTTGAGTGGAGCGCAACCTAATCGGTCCTCAACACATCATGATTACCGAGGAGCCTCCTTGCCGCGCGTCGATCGACCCCTATATCCAAATCTCTCAGGCCGCTCGCCGAAGGCGCTTGCCGCATGGGCACTGCCGCTGATCGCATGCCTGCTGCTTGCCTCGAGCGCCGCGGCCTCATATGCGCCCGGTGAGGTCGTGGTGGGATACACCGGGTCCACTGAGCGCGTCAGCGTGCCGCCCGGCGCGAGCATCGCCGCGACGGTCGCGCGCCTGCGCCGCGAGCCCGGCGTGCGATGGGCGGTGCCCGACTACGTCGCGCATGCGACGGCGGTGTCGATCCCCAACGATCCCGGCACGACCGATACACCGGGCGACTGGCAGCAGTTGCAGTGGAACTTCAGCGGCACCTACGGGATCGACGCTCCGCAGGCCTGGGCAAACGTGCAGGCCGATGGGGCGCCGGGGGGCTCGAAGGTGATCGTGGCGGTGCTCGACACGGGAGTGGCCTACGCCAACCGCGGCAAATACAGGCGCTCCCCGGACTTCAGCAAGTTCTCGTTCGTGCAGGGCTATGACTTCATCGCGAGGACCCACTATGCCAACGACCACAACGGTCACGGGACGTTCGTCGCCGGGACTATCGCCGAGTCCACGAACAACCGGTACGGCCTCACGGGTCTCGCCTACGCGGCGAGGATCATGCCGGTGAGGGTGCTCGACAGCGCCGGCGAAGGCGACGCGTCGGTCATCGCCGAAGGGGTGCGATTCGCGGTGAAGCATGGCGCGCGCATCGTCAACCTGAGCCTCGAGTTCTCAAGCGACGTGAGCGCCGCCGACATCCCCGAGCTGATCGAAGCCCTGCGCTACGCCAACCGCAAGGGCGTGCTCGTGGTGGCGGCGGCCGGCAACGAGGGGAGCAGCACGATTCCGTATCCCGCGCGCGCCAGACACGTGATCGCGGTGGGCGCGACGACCGAGCACGGATGTCTCGCCAGCTACTCCAACGACGGTCCGGGCGTGGCGCTGGTCGCGCCGGGAGGCGGCCCGGACGCGAGCCTGCCCGGAGACCCGAACTGCAACCCCGAACTCCCCACCGGGCGCGACATCTTCCAGATGACGCTGACCGGCCCATCGCCGCGCGTGTTCGGCTTTCCGCAGGGATATGAAGGCACCTCGATGGCCACCCCCCACGTGAGCGCCGTGGCCGCGCTGATCGTCGCCGCCCATATCCTTGGAAGCAAACCAACGCCGGCGCAGATCACCGCGCGGTTGAAGCGCACCGCGCGCAAGCTCGGCGGCCCGCAGGACCAGGGGCTCTACGGCGCCGGCCTGCTCGACGCGGCGGCGGCAACGGCGCCGGGTGGGCCGGGGGCGGTGTGAGATAACGACACCCTTTTCTGCTGTAACAGTAGAAAAGGCTCTGAAAGAGAATATATCGAAATGTGTATAATTGAGCCCTGTGGAGATTGTGAAGCTGATTAAGGAGGCTCGCCGGAGCTCCGGAATAACGCAACTCCAGATGGCGCGTAGCGCCGGCACGGCTCAGCCGGCGGTGGCGGCATACGAGTCCGGAGCCAGGACTCCTACGGTCGCGACACTCGAGCGACTGCTCGGCGCGTGCGAGCACGATCTGGAGATGCAAGCGCGCCCGCGGGTACGACGTGGCGCCGCGTCGCTCGAGCAACTCGCACCGACGATCGCCGAGGATCTCATGCGGAACCGAGAGCGCGATGCGCTGCGTCTGCTGTTTGGTTTCGCGGATGACTTCAGAGGATCCCCGCGCCCCGGCAAGATCGCGCTGCTAAGCGCGGAGCCACCTTCGACAGGCGATGCTCGCTTCGACGCGGCGCTCGCCGGTACAGCTGAGTTCTTCGCGCGTGAGGGCACAATCGTCGCGCCTGAGTGGGTCGACGAGCCCGACCGCTTCGTCGAGCCGTGGTGGTTTGCGACGAGCAGGCCCGCATTCGAGGCCTATACGCTCGCCCACACGCCCGCCGTGTTCGCGCGCCACGGCGTGTTCATCGCGCGCGAGGTCTTCGACCGTGTCTGAGACGCCGACGAAAGGCTTCACACGGACTGAGATAGTCAGGGCGCTACAGGCGCTCGGAGACTCGTTGAGCGAGGAGGGCGTGCGCGGACAGATCTTCATCGTCGGAGGAGCGGCGATGGCGCTTGCTTACTCGACCAGGCGGGTCACTCGAGACATCGACGCCGTATTTGAGCCAAAGACGTTGATCTACGAGGCTGCCGTGAAGGTCGGCCAGGAGCTTGGGCTGCCCGAGGATTGGCTCAACGACGCGGCGAAGGGCTTCATGCCAGGCGAGGATGAGGACCCACGCCCCGTTCCGAACATACACGGAATAGAGATCACGACGGCCTCGCCCCGATACATGCTCGCGATGAAGCTGATGGCGATGCGCTTTGGCGAGGACGACGAGGACATCGAAATCCTAATTCGCGAGTGCGGGCTGAACAGCGCGCGGGAGGCGCTGGAGCTGCTCGAGCGTATGTACCCGTCACGGGAGCCCCTGCCGAAGACGCGGTTCTTTCTGGAAGAGCTGTTCAGCCCTGGGGCGGATGACTGAGCGTGCGGCTGACGCGAGACGTCCACACACGGCACATCGGACATCCCTGCACTGATCGCAGTGCTGCGCTACGCCCACCACCGGGGGCACGCAGTAGGCCGCCGCTTGCCCGGCCAACATACGGAGCGGATGGTCTACCCCTCCGTGACTTCGACGGTGCCCGCTTCGATATGTACACAACAACCGTGTACGTTGCCTACACCGAACGTGTATCGGCCGATCGATGATCAAGCACGGCGAGGGGACCGGGTACAGCATCATCAATCCGCCGCTTCACCGGCGGCTGGTAGAGCAGCCGCTTATGTGAAATCAAGCGGCGTAATATACCCTGATCACTCGTAGCGATCAAGATATTGCAGTCGTACCTTGGCCGCTCGCCTGATGGCGCTATCGTGAGTAAATGGTCATCGCATGGACGCTGGCTCTCATGACCACAAGCTTCGAGTGCGCTGCTGGCGGGCCCCGCCGAAGCAGCCCGGGACGTGTCCTTGAGCGGGCCCGACGCGCTGTTGATCGTCGCAGGCGTGCTGTCTCTCGTAGGCACCGCATTGCTGATTCGGCGCTCGACCCACACGCGCGGATAGCGGAGTCCCCAGTTGCTCTGTAGGCTCGTCATTAGCTTCGCCGTAGCACTCTGCTCGCTCGCGTTTGGATCGGCGGCCGCGGGCGGCGCGGCGACCTTCACCGACCCGAGCTTCGAGTCGGTCCCGCTCGCGAGCGGCCTCGACCTGCCGACCAACGTCGCCTGGGCGCCCGACGGGCGGATGTTCATCACCGAGAAGGAAGGCTACGTCCGCGTCGTCCAACCCGACGGCACGCTCCTGCCGAGCCCGATCATCGACATCCACGATCACGTCGTCCACTCGGGCGACCGCGGCCTGATCGGTATCGCGACAGCCCCGCCGGTCGGCGGCGACATCAGGCTCTACCTGCTCTACGACCACGGCCCCCCGTCGGCCACGACCACGACCGTCGCCACGGCGACCCTGACCTCCATCACCGTCCACGCCGACAACATGGTCGTTGGGGGCACGAACGGGGTCGATCCGACCGAGATTACGATCCTCGGCTCGGTAAACAGCCCCGGGACGACCTACGGGTCGGCGTGCGCGAGCGAGAACATCGACTGCATCCCAGCCGACGGCTTCACCCATTCGATCGGGACGGTGTTGGTCGACCCTAACGACGGGTCGCTGTGGGTCGGCTCGGGTGACGGGGCCAACGACTACGGCGACGAGAGCCCGACGCCGAGCACGCTACACCTCCGCGCCCAGGACCCGGAAAGCCTCGCCGGCAAGATCCTCCACGTCCACAGCGACGGCACGGGCTTCGGCAACTCGCCGTTCTGTCCGTCGGACACGAACCTGAACGACAACTGCACCAAGGTCTGGGGCATGGGCTTCCGCAACCCGTTCCGCTTCGCCCTGCGTCAGCTGAATGGCAGCTCGGTCCCAGTCGTCGGCGACGTCGGCGAGGGCCACTGGGAGAAGCTCGACCTTCTCGACAGCCGCGGCTTCAACGCCGGCTGGCCTTGCTACGAGGGGAACGCTGAAAACCCCGACTTCGCGAGCAGCTCACAGTGCGCCACGCTTGGCAGCGCCTACAACCACCCGCTGTTCGTCTACACCCACTACGGCGACGAGTGCCTCTACCCCAACCCCCCGACGCTCTGCAACCAGAACCAGCTCGGGGCCGCGGTCGCCGCCGCGACAGTCTACGACGGCGCCACCTACCCGGCCGCCGACGCCGGCAAGCTGTTCATCGCCGACTACGTCCATGGCTGGCTCAGCACGATCGACATGGCCAACCCGCCGACGCTCGGCGTCTCCAGCGGCACGGGCATGCCGCTGTTCGCCCAACACCTCGGCGAGCTGGTCGACGCTACCCAGGCGCCCGACGGGAATCTCGTCTACGTCACGCTCTCGGTCAACAGCGAGACCGCAAACGGCCTCGGGACCGTGCGGAAGATCCGCTTCGCGCCCACCGACAAGTCGCCGGTGGCGGTGCCAACGGCCGACAGCAGCTGCGTGGACTCGAGCACCAGCTCGCGTCAGGTCAGCTTCAGCGGCGACGACTCCTACGATCCGGACGGCGACACCCATCTCGGCTTCAATTGGGACTTCGGCGACGGCAGCAGCTCGAACCAACCGGATCCCGTGCACACCTACGCCGCAGACGGCGACTACGAGGCCCGCCTTACCGTCACCGACAGCCACGGCAACAGCGCGAGCGACTTCCTCGCGGTCCACATCCACCAGGGCCAGTCCGGCCAGCCCGGCGTCAGCGTCAGCGCCCCGAGCGAAGGCGAGCAGTACCTCGCCGGGACGAACGCGATACTCAGCGGCGGGACGACGACCGGCGGGGCGTTCATGCAGTGGCAGGTCGCCCAGCACGACGGCGGCACGCTCGTCGGCTCGCTACCGCCGATCGAGACCGACATCACCGGCGACGCCAACTTCCAGACCGCGCCGTCGCCCGGCCCGAACGTCTACTACCTCGTGCACTTCGTCGTCAACACCGGACCGTGCCGCACGACGATCACCAAGGAGCTCGACGCGCAGACCGGCCATCTGAACCTGACGGCCCAGGACCAGGCGGCAAATCCGCTCGCCGTCCCGCTCACATTCGGCGTCGACCAGCCCACCCCCACGCCGGTCCAGCTGACGGTCGTCAAGAATATGGTCGCGAACCTCACCGCGCCGCAGACGTTCATCGACAGCGGCTACACCTACACGTTCAGCTCCTGGTCGGACGGTGGCCCAGCGACCCATCAGGTCCAGCCCTATCCGAACGCAGTCGGCAACGATCCGCAAACGCTGACAGCGACCTACACGAAGTCGGACCAGCCGCCGGTCGCCTCGATCGACGCCCCAGCCGACGGCTCGATGTTCGTCTCCGGGCAGCAGATCATCGTGCACGGCTCGGCCACCGACCCCGAGGACGGCGCCGAGCCCGGTGAACGCCTGGCATGGACCATCGCGCGTCACGCAAACGGCACGGAAAGCACGGTCAACGTCCCCAACGGCTCCACCGCCACATTCACCCCTGACGGCGCTGGCGATCCCAACGCGACGTACTCGATCAGCCTCACGGCGACCGACTCCCACGGAGTGCCATCCGCACCTACGACCATCACCCTACACATCGCGCAACCCGGAAGCAATCCAAGCGGCTCTGGCGGCGCGAGCGGCGCGTCGTCTGGCTCGAGTCAGGGAGGGTCCGGCTCGATGACAGGCATACCGAACCCCATCGAATCGCTCACCGCAGTTCCGCCACGCATAGGCCTCGACCGCCTCAAGTCAAGACCGAACTCGCTCAGCGGAACCGTGCGTGATCCGGTCGGGATCAGCAGCTTGCGACTGGCGATCAGCCCGCAGGGCATCAGGGGGAAGGGCTGTGTGTGGTGGTCGACGAAGCGCCGGCGACTCGTCCATGTCGCGCAGAGCTGCACTCGCCCGTCATGGCTTGTGGCACATGTACGCACGGCAAGTGGGACTGTACGGTGGACACTGCCGTTGGGGGCTCACCTACCACGCGGGCGCTACCTGCTGCTCGTGCGTGCCGTGGATCGTGCCGGACGCATCTCTACACGCCTTGAAGGGAACCCTTCAGGCAAGCTCACGGTGCGCTGACGACCGCACAGAGCTTCCTCCCTGTTACTCGGCGCGAATGAAGTCTGCGACGCGGGCAGCTTCGTGCTCGAGCGTGCGCTCGTGCACCCGGGTGCTACCGGCAGCGATCAACGACGCACGCAGATCCTCCTCGTGCGCGATCCTGCAGAGGGCGTCGGCAGCTGCAGTGGCATCGCCCGGCCCAATCAGCAACGCCGCCTGGTCCGCGGCCTGCGACACGCCGCCCACTGAGGTTGCCACAACCGGCAGTGCCGCCGCCCAGGACTCGAACAGAACCTGAGGAACGCCCTCCGTCCAGGACACGTGCAGGAAGACGTGCGCGCGACGGTACGTCTCGCGCAGCTCCTCAAATGGGGTGTAGCCGCGAAGCTCTGTGTGCTCGGCTACGCCGAGCTCGCACAATCGCTCCCCGAGCGCGTTCTCAAGTGGGCCCTCACCGCAGACGATCAGCCACCAGCGCGGCGCCCGCCGGCGCAACTCGGCGAGCACGTCCGCAAGCAGCAGCGGGTTCTTCTCGGTGTCAAGCCGCCCAACCGCGAGCAGGCACAACTCACCGTCATAGGAGCGGTCGCGTACGTCGGCTGGCTCCACGATGTCCCGCTCGCGCACAAGTGACACGGAGACCGGCAGTAGCGATCGTGCGCGCCGGTAGGAGCCGGCAAGGCTCGGGCCTACCACGACCGTAGGTGCAAACCGGGCAAGAGCGCGCCACGCGGCCTCCTCGACATGGGCGGCCACCAGCAACGACAGGCGCCCAGGGTGTCGCGTACGGGTGTACTGCACCAGCTCCTGGCGCACACCCAGGACGATCCGGCGACGACGCAGCACGGCGAGCAGCGCATAGACGAACGAGTGCAGATACGGCCCCAACAGCCAAACGACATCGACCTGTCCCAGCTCGCGCCAGACCTGGCGCAGCGAGCGGACCAGCGCTATGAGCACGCGGCCAGGCTGGGTCAGGCTCTCATAGAACGGGAGCCCCACGAAGTGCACGCCGGCAGGCAGGGCATAGTGCGAGCGTTCCCCGGTCGGGTCCAGCCGGCCGAGCACGACAAGCTCGTCGAAGTGAGCGCCAACCTCGCACATGAACGTCACGAACGCTCGCTGCCCGTAGACCACGCCGTCTACCCGCGAGTAGGCGTAGTCCGTATAGACACACAGACGCACGTGTCAGCTCACATCCAGCGACGGCGCGTATACGGGTTCCTGCACCGTTGGGGGAACGAGCCGGTCCAGACCTGGGATGCCGATGACTCGCGCCAGCGCCACCCACGGCACGCCGAAGCGGCGCATGCCACGCAGGAAGCCAACTCCCGCGCTGATGTGCATCGTGGCCAACACAAGGGGCACGGTCGCCGCAACGGTCGGCGGGCTCCTGCGGGCGGCCGCGATGCCGGTCGAGGCGATCGTCGCGAGGTACACCGCGACAGCTGTGCGCGCGAGGCTCCGGAGCGGTCGCGGAGCGAGGAGCGCGGCGATCCAGCAGCACACTAGCAGCGGCATCAGCAGCGCCGAGCGCCGCAGGGTGTCGGGATGGCGTCGAGCGGTGGCGAGGCGGTAGAAGCCGTAACCGTGGTACTGATGGGCGAGACCACGCAGCGAATCGCGTGGAAGATAGCGAGCGGCCATCTCGCCGAGGCAAACCAGGCGAGAGCCCTGCTCAAGAAAGCGTGCCGCCATCTCCGAGTCCTGGTTGCGCCACCAGCGCTCATCCCATCCACCCACCTGGAGAACCTTCGCGCGTCGCCACACGCCGGTGAACACACCGCTGTCGAGTTCCCACTCGGGTGCCGCCTCGCCATCATTCCGGCCCGCCGCCCATCTGCGTGAGCCTCCTCGCCCCAGGCGGCTCTCGAGCGCCAGCGCGAACGCGCGCTGGACGCGGCCATGCCCCCCGATCACCTGGGGCCCACTCACCCAGTCTGTCCCCCCAGCGCGCAACCGGTCGATCCCCGATTGCAGGTAGTTGTTTGGATAGAAGGTGTGAGCGTCCATGCGGGCTACGTACTCTCCGCGTGCGTGACGCAGGCAGATGTTCAGGCCACTCGGCGTCCATCCCCTCGGATTCTCCAGAACCCTGACGCGGGGATCCCCGGCCGCCAGTTCATCAAGCAGCTCGCGTGTGCCGTCATTCGAGCCGCCGTCAGCGAGCAGCAGCTCGATCGGTCCCTCAACACGCTGGGCCAACATGGCGGCAATCGCATCGCGGATATTCGACGCCTCGTCGAGCACGGGCACGAGCACGCTGACGAGCACCTGTCCGGCGGCCTTTACGTCGCTTGCCGCCCCCCTAACTGGCATAGTAGATGCCTATGGTAGCGAGCAACCACGAGGCGGCCCCCTGGCTGGGTCCGCGGCTGGGCGAGGAAGGGCTTCAGCGTTACGCACGAACGATCCGCGAACGGTGGCGGGTCGTGTTGGCGTGTGTAATCGTCGCGCTTCTCGGAGCCGGGGTTTACGTCGCCTTGGCGCCCAAGGTCTACCAGGCGACGAGTCAGTTGCTCGTCACACCGATTGACCCATCCGATCCCACCACCATCGGCCTCGGGCTCATCTCGACCTCCAATGACCCGGGTCGAGACGTCTCGACGGCTGCCAGTCTCGTGACAACGGTCGAAGTCGCAGGTAAAGCCATCTCCACTCTCGGGCTACATGAAACCCCGCGCGCGCTGCTCGCCAAGGTGAGCGCTGTGCCGCTCGCCAACACGAGCATCGTGAGCATCATCGTGAGCGCGTCGACGCCGCGCCGCGCTCAAGCGACCGCCAACGCCTTCGCCGAACAGACGGTGTCGCTCCGTACCCAGCGGGTACACGCGATCGAGGACCGGTCGATCACCCTCCTGAAGGCCGAGGTGGAACACCAGCCGAAGGAACAGCTCAACGCGAGCGGCAACAATTCGGTCGCCGCGCGTCTCGCCGGCCTAGAAGAGCTGCGAGCCCAGCCCGATCCCACCCTGAGCATCGCGGCGCTAGCAGACCGGCCCACAGCCCAGTCCTCTCCGAGGAAGGGCCTCTCACTCGCGGCTGGACTGTTTGCCGGGTTGATTCTCGGCCTAGCCGCGGCGTTCGTCCTGCAGAACGTTGACCCGAGGCTGAAACGCGAAGAGCAGCTTCGGGAGATCTTCCGGCTACCGATACTCAGCCGTGTACCGCGTGAGCCGACCTCTCGGGGCGCGGGACCGCTGCTCCCCAACAGGATCGGCTCGGCGACCGCCGAGGCCTACAGGACACTGCGTGCCACGGTGTTCGGCGCCGAGCATGTCAACGAGGTTGGCCAATCGGTCCTCGTCACAGGCAGCTCGCCGTCGGAGGGCAAGAGCAGCACTGCGCTGAATCTCGCCTACTCGCTGGCCCAGACGGGCCGGCAGGTGATACTCATCGAGGCGGATCTGCGCCGGCCCAGCCTTGCGAGGGCATTGGAGGCACCCCTGCCGTTCGGCCTGCTCAGCGTGCTCTCAGGCCAGATCCCGATCCGGGACGCGCTGGTAAGCGCTCCCGGCTATCCCGAGAACCTGAAGATGCTGCTCGTCGAGCGCCCCGAGCCCGCGGCCGCTGACCGACTGGCGCTTCCCATCGCACAGGAGATGCTGCGCGCGGCACAGGCTCTCGCCGACTATGTGGTGATCGACTCACCGCCCCTGAGCCAGATCGTCGACGCTCTGCCGCTCGCCCAGGCGGTCGACGAGGTGCTGATCGTGGCACGCTTGGGGACGAGCCGCATGAATACGCTGACCGAGCTCGGCGAGTTGCTCTTGCAGAACGGCGTGAGGCCGCTTGGCATAGTGCTCATCGACGTTGAGCGGTCGACCCGCGGCGGCGACTACTACTACCGCGCCAGTTCGACCACCGCGCCAGTTCGCGATCTAGAGCGACCGAGGGCAGCTCACTGAGGGTCTGAAGATGATGGAGCGCGGTATGAGCGCCCGCGCAAGCCTGGTCTTCCCGCCGTTGGCGTTGCTTGCGGCCCTGACGGCCGCGGCCAGCACCGGAGTGCTCTCGGGGGTCAATCCAAAGGTCGGCGTCGGCGTGGCCTTCGGCCTTGCGTTCGCGGTGCTGGTACTCAGCAACGTGACGGTCGGCTTGTGCGTCCTTGCGTTCCTGAGTTTCGTGGACATACTGCCGACATTCGGGGCTCTCAGCCTCACCAAGATCGCCGGGCTGCTGCTTGCGATCTCCTGGCTCGCAACGATCACGAGCCGTCGCGACACCCCGAGCCTCGCGCGTGACCGACCCTGGCTGACCGCGGCGTTGGTTGCGTTCACCGCTTGGGCAACGCTCAGCCTCTTCTGGTCGGAGGGGCGCGGTGACGCTACGACCGCTCTGTTGCGCTACCTGCCGAACCTGCTGTTGTTTCCGATCGCCTACACCGCAATACGCGAGCGCAAGCACGCCTTCGCCGTGGTCATGGTGTTGATCGGCGGTGCCACGTTGGCCGCCGCCGCGGGGGTCCTCAGCCCGCCGCCCAACCCTGGCGCCTTCGAACCGGCCCGCGCAACCGGAACGATCGGCGACGCCAACGAACTGGCCGCAGCGCTCGTCGTGGGCCTGTTTCTAGCCTCTGCGATCTTGTTCGACCGGGCTCGGCCTGCACTGCTGCGAGGGGCCTGCGCGTGCACCGCGGTCCTCTGCCTTGGCGGGATCGTGCTGTCGCTTTCCCGCGGTGGGCTGGTGGCTCTCGGCGTGGCCGCGGTCGTTGCGGTCGTGGTCGCCGGGCGCTGGCGCGCCCAGATACTTGCGGGGGCCGTCGCGGTGTGTGCGAGCGCCATCTTCTACTTCGCGGCCCTGGCCCCCCTGCCGGCGCGCGAACGTGTCACCGAAGTCGGGACGGGGACCGGTCGCACCGATCTATGGACGGTGGGCCTGCGGATGGTGGGCGCTCATCCGCTCAATGGCGTCGGCGTGGGCAATTTCCAAGACGCGTCGATTCACTACCTGTTGCAGCCCGGGCTGATACACCGGGCCGACTTCATCATCAACACACCAAAGATCGCTCACAACACCTATCTTCAGGCATTTGCGGAGCTTGGGATACCCGGCGGCATCCTGTTTCTGCTTATCGTCCTCTCCGGCGCCGGCTGCACACTGCTGGCAGCTCGCGTCGCGGCAAGGACGGGGCAGCTCGAGCTCGAGCTGCTCGCCCGTGGCCTGTTCGTCGGGACCGCAGGCTTTTTGGCGGCCTCGTTCTTCATATCTGAGAACTACTCGAAGCTCATGTGGCTCCTGCTCGCGCTCGGCCCAGCGATGCTCGCCATCGCAAGACGTTCGACGTAAAGCGCTTCCAGGCGCCGGCACATCGTCTCGATTGTGAACTCTCGCCGGCGCCGCTCACGCGCCGCCGCCCCGAGCCGTTTTCCCAGCTCGCGATCGTGCAGCAGTCGCCCAATCGCCAGTGCCAGTGCCAGATGGTCTCCCGGCTCCACGAGCAGCCCATCCTCGCAGTCTTCGATCAGGTCGGGGTTGCCTCCAACTCTGGTGGCGACGATCGGCCTGGCCGCATCCATGTACTCCATCACCGAGATCGGGCTGCCCTCGTGATCGGAACAGCACACAGCCACGTCGAAGCCGGGCAGCAGGTCGATCACGTCGGTGCGCCTGCCAAGCAACACGACCGTCTCGCCCAAGTCCAGCTGTATGACCAGCCGTTCGATCTCGGGCCGCTCGTCGCCGTCACCGGCGATGAACACGCACAGCCCGGGAAACTCCGTGCGCAGGATGGCCGCCGCACGCACCAGCAGATCGAAGCGCTTGCGCCGGTGCATGAAGCCGGCGCTGCCGACCGTCGGCGTGTCAGGCGCCACCCCCAATAGCGACCAGGCATCGACACCAGGGGTCGGTCGGCTGTCGGGAGCCCCGTTGGGCACGAACACAGTTGACTCGGACGGAATCCCCTCCACCTCGACCATGTAGCGTTGGTCGGCGCGCGAAACGGCCACGAACGCATCGCTGTAGCGGGCGATCAACTTCCGGTCGATAAGCGTACGTAGTCGGTTGGAGCCGTAGGGGTCGTTGCGGGTGTGCTCGTGGGCGATGATCACCGGCACTCTCGCGAGACGGCCGGTGAGCACCCCCCAAGCGTTGGAGCCAAACTTGTGAGCGTGCAGCACGTCGATGCGCTCGCGGCGCAGCAGGCTCACGAATTGCCCCCAGCGCCAAACGTCGGCCTTGCGATGGCGGCCGAGGGTGTGATAGCTCACGTTCGCCCGGCGTAGCAGCGCAATCGCGTCGTCTACCGCCGGGTCGATCCCCTCGCGCGGAGAACGGCTCGCGCATAGATGAGATTCAAAACGCGCCGAATCCAGTCCTGCGGCAACCTGCACGGCGAGGAGCTCGGCACCGCCGACAACGTCGGCGTAGTCGATCAGCGTCATCACCCGCAGACGGCGGGCCGGCAGGGTGCGAGTCATGCTGATAAATCTATGGGTCGTGGAGGCGGCGAACACAGTTACTGGGCGAGACTCCCCCGGCTTTCTATCCAGCGCGAAAAGCTTCACGCTGCCACTCGGCCCAGGGATCGACCCCGACGGCGTCAGGGGATACCCGATCGACATGCGGGTGAAGGCAGCCGAGTCAAGTTGGCCGCCTGCAATCCTCGCTCCGCTCGCCGACCAGCTTCACGTCGACATGATCCAATGGGCGCTCGGATGCCATGAGCGCTATCTGGCCGGCGAGGGCGACCGCTGGCTCGCGGGAGCGCTTGAGTGCGGCAACCATCTGCTGGCGATCCAGGAGCGTGACGGGTCGAGAGAAGGCGGTTGGACACACCACTTCCCCTATCCTCACTCGCTGCCGCTGCCGGCGCCATGGCTGTCGGCGATGGCGCAAGGACAGGGAGCCAGCCTGCTCGTGCGTCTACACGCCCACACCGGCGAGCAGCGCTTCGCCGACGCGGCTCTCCTGGCACTGAGGCCATTCGCCGTCGCAAGCGCGGATGGAGGCGTGCAGGCTATGCTTGGCGGTCGGGAGTTCCCCGAGGAGTATCCAACTCAGCCTGCCTCCTATGTCCTCAACGGAGCAATCTTCGCGCTGTGGGGACTGCGAGATGTCGCGATCGCCTTGGATGACAGTGAGGCTCAAAGCCGATTCGTCACCGGAGCCGAGACCGTGGCGCTCAACCTCCACCGCTGGGACACGGGCCGCTGGTCACTGTACGACCTGTTCCCTCACCCGATCGGGAATCCGGCGAGCTCCTTCTACCACGCGCTGCACATCAGTCAGCTCGAGGCGATGGACATGTTCGCCCCGCACCCTGAGTATGGGCGGGTGCGAGAGCGCTTCATCGCGTACGCGACGTCGGCACGACTGCGGCGGCTGGCATTTGTGCGCAAGTGCGTATATCGCTTGCTCGTGCCGCGCAACAGCGTGTTCGCCCACCGTCTTCCATGGACGCGAAAGCTCTGCGGATGAGCGATGACACGCTCGTGCTCTGCTACCACGCGCTGAGCGAGCGTTTCCCTGCCCACATGTCGACCACTCCTCAGCGATTTGCGTGCCAGTTGCGCTGGCTGGCGCGCCGCGGCTACAAGGGAGTGACCTTCTCCGAGGCCGTTGGCAGCCCGCCGGAGCGCACCGTGGCCGTCACCTTCGATGACGGATACCAGTCGGTGCTGCGACTGGGCCTGCCGATCCTGCAATGCCTGGGATGGCCGGCCACGATCTTCGTGCCGACCGACTTCATCGGCAGCGATCAGCCCATGTCGTGGCCCGGGATCGACCGCTGGCTGGGGGGCGAGCACGAGAGCGAGTTGCTCCCGCTCGCCTGGGAGGAGCTTGAGACTCTCACGAGTCATAGGTGGGAGGTAGGCTCGCACACCTGCTCGCATCCTAAGCTGACCGAGCTCGACGATGACGCTCTGGCCCGCGAGCTGAGCGAGTCGAAGTCCTCGTGCGAGTTGCGTCTGGGGCGCTCCTGCCCGGCGCTGGCATATCCCTATGGCGATGTCGACAGCCGTGTGGTGCGAGCCGCGCAGGCGGCGGGCTACAACTCGGCGGCCGCGCTACCAGCCCGTCCTGGCCCTGAGAGCCCGTTGGAGTGGCCGCGGGTGGGCGTCTACTTCAAGGACAACCTGGCGCGCTTCTCAGTGAAGTCCTCGCCTTTGACGCGGCGCATGCGGAGCGCTCGCGCATCCACGAGTCGCCGATGATCGCGTCGGCTCATGTCGGCTCCGGGTGATCCGGTCCCCCGTCATCGGTCGCAGGTATCGTAACCGGTCTGGCCCGCCCTCCTGACCGCATCACCACGCAGACGGATGTGCCCGACGAAGATCGCCACGGTCTTCCGCAGAGCGAGCGACGGTATCCCGGCGAGCGGCACGGGAAGGGCTTGGTGCGCAACGCAGGGCTCGCGTTGACCTCACAACTCGTGAGCGCCGGATTCACGGCGATCCTCACGATCTTCCTGGCCCGCCGTCTGGGCCCGGACGGATATGGAGTCCTCGCCATCGCCGTGGGGCTTGGCGCCGTGCTGGTCTTGCCGGCCGACGCCGGGGTCAGCTCTTCGGTCGCGCGCTTCTTGGCCGAACGCGTCGATGACCGCTCGGCAGTCGGCGCTCTGCTCGCCGACGCCCTGCGACTCAAGCTCGTCGTTGCCCTGATCGTGTGCGGTGCGCTGTTCGGCCTGGCAGGCCCGATCGCCGACGCCTATGGCATCGAAGGGCTCGCTTGGCCGATACGCGGCATCGCCATCGCCGTCTTCGGTCAAACACTTTTCATGCTTTACGCCGGGACATTCATCGCTCTCGGGCGAATGGCCTCACAGCTGCGCATGATGATCTCCGAGAGCGCCGTCGAATTTGCTGTGAGCATCGCGCTCGTCCTGCTGGGCGCGGGAGCCACTGGAGCCGCATTCGGGCGCGCGGCGGGCTATCTGTTCGGGGCTGTCGTCGGCGTCGCGCTCGCGGCGCGGCTCGTCGGACGCCACGCACTGCCGTCAAACCTACTCAGAGGACACGGCTTTACGCGTCAAATCGCCGGCTATGCCAGAGCGCTGGTCATCGTGGACTCCGTGTTTACGCTGTTCGAGCAGCTGGACGTGCTGCTTATCGGCGCGTACCTCGGAGCCACCGCGGCCGGACTCTTCCAGGCCCCGCTGAGGCTGGCCACCTTCCTGCACTACGGCGGCGTCGCCGGCGGGAGCGCGGTGGCGCCTCGCCTTGCACGCAGACGTAATACGCCACCGGACGCGAACGCCTTCATGCATGCTCTGAGGTGGCTCCTGCTGGTCCAAGCCTCGATGATGGCTCCAGTCCTCCTGTGGGCCTCGCCGCTGTTGCATCTCGGATTGGGCAGCAGCTACGGCGAATCGTCGGAGGTTCTGCAGGCCCTCGCGCCTTACATTTTCCTGAGCGGGATCGCGCCGCTTGTCTCCCTCGGCGTGAATTACCTGGGTGAGGCGCCGCTCCGGATCCCGATCGCCGTGGCGGCGATCGGCGCCAATCTGCTGGTGGACGTGATCCTGATCCCGCGCATTGGGATACTCGGCGGGGCGATCGGCAGCGACATCGGCTACGCCATCTATGTTCCGGCGCATCTGTGGATCTGTCGTAGGAGATTGAAGGTCGATCTGCGGCCGCTGATCCCGGTGCTGGCACGCGCGCTGTCGGCGACGGCCGCGATGTGCGGCGTGCTGGCGTTGGCCGGCACGAGTGCGACGCTCAGCCTCTGGCAGTGGGCGTTCGGAGCGATCGTGGGTCCGCTGGCCTTCCTCTCGGTTCTGCTGCTCACCGGCGAGCTGTCGTTGACGGACCTGCGGACTGCGTGGCGTCGGGTCGCGACTCGCTAGCCGGCTCGCCACAACTCCGCGACCGAGTACCCGGCGCCGTGGCAGAGAAAGAACCTACTAATCACAGCCTCCGTCAAACCCGGTCCGCTCAGTCTTCTATGGGTGTTTTGGACGGATGTTTGATTGTGGTTTGGGGCTGTCGGGATGGTTGGTGGGTCTGGCCGATATGAGCGTGGAGGGCCATGGGGGTCTTTCGGGCCGGGCACACAGCCGGCTCTCGATAAAGGCAAACCCATCGTGAGATGGGGACGCAAAGCCACGAGACCGCTTGCGGGCGGTTGGTCGGGCTATCGAAGGAGATTGCATGGCAGTCACCGCCTGCCCGTCCACCAGCATTACCAGTCGCGCTGGCATCCCGCTGGCGCTCACCGCCGCTTTGCTGGTCACGCTCGCCGTCTGCCTCACGGACCAGGCACACGCAACCACGACGTGTGACCTGTACGCCGCTCCGACCGGCTCAGACAGCGCGACGGGCACCGTGACCCAACCGTTCGCAAGCGTCCAGCATCTCGCCGACACGCTCACCGCCGGACAGATCGGATGCGTACGCAGCGGCGCCTACACCCAGAACGTGACCATCACCCACGCCGGCAGCCCAGGCGCGCCGATCACGATCACAAGCTACCCCGGCGAACGCGCCACGCTCACCGGACGCCTATGGGTCCACCAAGGCGCCGACTACGTGACCGTCTCCGCCATGAACCTCAACGGACGCAACGCGAACAACCTGCCAAGCCCAGACGTCAACGCCGCGCACACGACCTTCACCGCCAACGACGTCACCGACGAACACACAGCGATCTGCTTCGACCTCGGCTCAGACACAACTTACGGGCGCGCCACCAATACCCTTATCCAACGCAACCGCATCCACGACTGCGGAACCCTGCCCGCCGCCAACCACGATCACGGCATCTACGTCGAGTCCTCCACCGGCGCGCAGATCCTCGAAAACGTGATCTACAACAACGCCGACCGCGGCATCCAGCTCTACCCTGACGCCCAACAAACCACCGTCGAACACAACATCATCGACTCAAACGGCGAGGACATCATCTTCTCCGGAGACTTCGGTACCGCCTCCAGCAACAACACCGTCGCCAACAACCTCATCACCAACGCGACAATACGCGCAGACATCGAAAGCTGGTATCCCGCCGCCAACCCCGTGGGGCAAGACAACACCGTCCACAACAACTGCGTCTGGGGCGGCGTCACAGCCACCATCCAAACAGCCGAAATCGGCTTCACGGCCACCGACAACAACACCACCGCCGCCAACCCCCAATATGCCAACCCCACAACCGGCGACTACCGCATCAACTCCACAAGCCCCTGCGCCAACCTCCTCACCAACACCACCACCCCCGCCCAACCCTTTACCACCACCAGCACCAGCGCTGTCGCCTACACAAACGCAAGCGGCGCCAGTACCGTTACTTCCTCCGCCTCCGCCGGCGAAACGACCACCACTGCGATATCGAGTGGAACGACTTCGAGCCCCACGACTGAGTCGAGTGGAACGAGCTCGAGGAGCACCGCCGTGTCGAGTGGAACAACCAAAACCAGGCGCCACCATCATCACTCGAGCAGACTGGCGAGCGCATCGAGCAAGCGGAGCTCTGTTCGCCATCATCGCCACCGCCATCACAGGGCGAGGCATGCAGCGACACGGAAGCATTCTGTCCGGCACTGATCCCGAGCGGGCTCCAAGCCCCTGAATGCGAAGACGCCGGCCACCGGCCGCCGGGTACAGTGTCAGCCTGAGCGAGCGCGAAGGCGCGTCCACGCAGCGTCCAATGCGACTGATCCATCTAGCCGACTACGGAGGGACCTATCCAGGCTCCTTCATACCAATGGTGCGAGCGGTCCTGGAGGGGGGCCGACGGCGCGGGTGGAGCGTCGAGGCGGTCTTCTCCGAAGTCGCGCGCGACCGGGTCTGGCTGAGCGAGCTGCGGGAAGAGGGATTTGACTGCCGGCTCGCGCCCACCGGCCGCAGGATGCTCAGCCAGATGCTCGAGGAGATCACAGCCGCGGACGAGCTTACGATCCTGCATACCCACTTCACAGCGTTCGACCTTCCGGCAGCCAGGGCAGCGCGGCGTCACAACCAAGTGATCAGTTATTGGCACCTACACAGCGCTTTGCGCCCAGGCGCCTGGCAGCAGTTGCGCAATGCGGTGAAGTTCGGACCGCTCAGCAAGGGCGTCGAGGAGATCCTGTGCGTGGCGCCAAACATACTCAACCAGGCGTGTAGGCGCCTGGCGCCACGCGATCGCCTGGTATTGGTGCCGAATGCCATCGATCTCCAGCGATTCCCGCTCGTGACACCCGAGCACAGACGCAGGGCTCGCGAAACGCTGGCACTACCCGCGGACGCACAGGTCGTCCTGCACTTCGGCTGGGACTGGCATCGCAAGGGCGGAGACGTCTTCCTAGGGGCGATCGCCTCACTCCTCCCACGCGCAAACATGGGGAACCTGATGGCTATCACGGTCGCCGACCACGAACCGGCGCGCGCCCTCGCCGACTCGCTGCGGATCCCCGAACACGTCCGTACGCTGCAGCCGAACGACGATGTCCGAGCGTTCTATGCAGCCGCGGACGTGTTTGTGGCGCCAAGCCGCGGCGAGGGCCATCCATTCGCCGTTGCCGAGGCGCTTGCGTCCGGCCTGCCGGTTGTGGCTTCACCGATACCTGGACACGAGATGATCGCCGAGGCTGTGAAGGGCTGCCGAATCGCAGCGCTCAACCCATCCTCGTTCGCAGACGCGATCGCGGCGACCCTGACTCTGCCGACGGCTGACCGCGAACGCCTGCGAACGGCTGCTCGGGACTGGGTGGTCGACGAGATGGACATCGCCGCTTGGAGCGAGCGCATGCTTGCGCGCTATGAGCACGCGCTTGCGCGCCGCTGACGCGATTGGAGTGACAGCGGCGATGTGTGCATGCCGTCATCGCGGTCGGGGCGATTCAATGGGGGTTGCCCGAGCGCCTGGCAACGCGGCCGAATCCGAACGCGCGCCGGCGCGAACGCGTCAGCTCCGGCGGCAGCTTCACCGGGCGACCGGCGATGACAGCAGCCGGCACCTCGCAGGTGAGCCAGCGCGCGAGCCCGACACTCTCGGGCAGGCTCTTGGCCACAAACCGAAGATGCTCTGAGATCCCGGGGGGACGCCCGCTCAGGTCGTGCATGTCAGACGCGATGTTGTGCACCATCCCGCGTTCGAGCAGCGAGATTGCGAAGCGGCGCACCGTCCCGCCGAAGCGTCCGGACAGCGAGCCGGCGGTGATCGAGACGACCGTGCCGTCGAGCACGAGGCGCTTCAAACGCTCGGGGTCTCGCTGCAGCGTGGGAGAGCGCTCAGGATGAGCAAGCACATATCGCCGATCCAGCCCATGGCGATCGTTCAAAAAGATCTCGAAGTCGCCCGCTGCCGAGCTGAGCGGGGCCTCGATCAGCAGGTACGGACCGCCGCCCAGACCGAGCTCGCCAAGCTCGTGCTGACCAAGATCGGCCAGTCGGTGGGCGGCCACCTCGGCGCCCGGGAGCACCTCGACGGGTATCGCCTCGCGTGCCAGCTGCTCGTTGAGAGCCGCTACGGCCGACCTGATCGTCGCGGCGCGTGTGTCGTATTTATGATCGACGTGGGGAGTCGCCACGATCTTCCGCGCGCCGCTTGCGCTCGCTTGCCGTGCCATCGCCACCGCCGTCGCCATGTTCGGTGCGCCATCATCGATTCCCGGCAGGATGTGGCTGTGCAAGTCGATCACGGCGACACCATTGGGCAAGGCTAGCGCCCCGGGTGGTGAAACCAGCACCGGGCGGGATGGACCCGGCCGGCCGTGGTCCTTGTCGCTTTCGAAGCGCCGAGCCCTCAGGTCGTGCGAATGATCAACGCCGAACAAGGCGCATGGTGGGAGACCTTGTTCGGCACGGACCCGAGCAGAAACCGCTTGGCGCCCGTCATCCCCTTGTTGCCAACCACGATCAGATCGGCATCGCGCTCTTCGGCGACGTCGAGGATCGCATCGGCCGGGTCGCCCTGGCGTGGATAGACGGTCACAGCGACCCCCGCCTCGCGAGCCACCTCGGCGGCGGCCTCAAGCGTCGCGTCAACATCCTCGCGCG
>JBARJU010000286.1:0-21727 GCA_049800435.1 Solirubrobacteraceae bacterium | reverse complement strand
GCGCACGCTGATGCTCACCGACCTGCGCTGGGCGCGCGCCGCGCGCCACGCTGCTGCCGCGGGGCTCGCGCGCACTCCTGCCCGCGCTGTCGTGTATTCGAGCACCACCGCCGCCCTGCTCTGGCCGAGGCCTGGCGCGATCCGCTTCGACGCCCCGTCCGCCGGCAACCGTCCGGGCCGCCACGGCTTGTGGCAGCGCCCGCTCGAGCGACGACGCATACGCGAGGCTGCGTTGCTGCTTCCATGGAGCGAGGGCGCCCTGCGCGAGACATCCCCGCATGCCGGCTCGCACGATGCGCTCGTGTTGCCGGTGCCGGTCGAGCCATCGGGTGTGCCGGGAGGACGCGACGTCGCCGCTTTCGCCTACGCCGCCAACCCCGCCAAGAAGGGACTCGACAGGATCCTCGAGACGTGGCGCCGAGTGCGCAGGCCCTCCGAGGAGCTCGTCGTGGCGGGTTCCTCGAAGGAGGCGCTGCGCAAGCTCGGGTATGCGCTGCCGGCGGAGGGCGTGCGGGTGCTGCCGCTACTCGCCTACGACGACTACCGCGCGCTTTTGCGCCGCGTCCGCGTGTTCGTGTGCGCCGCCCGCCGCGAGGACTATGGGATCGCTCAGCTCGAGGCGCTCGCCGATGGGTGCATGCTCGTCACGACCGCCTCTCCCGGTCCCTATGCGGCGCTCCCGATCGCCCGCGAGCTCGATGGGCGGCTGGTGAGCGACGACCTCGCGACCGCGCTGCGCACCGCGCTCGACGACCCCCTGCCCGACTATGCCGAGCGTGCCCTGGGTGCGCTCGCGCCCTTCCGTCGCGGGGAGGTCGACCGGATCGTCGCCGAGGAGCTCCTTCCGCGCTTGCGTGCCTAGCTTCGGTCTCGCTTCCGTCGGCCGACTACTTTCGGGTCTTCTTGCGCAGCTTCGCGAACTCCTCCCACGAGCGCGTGTTCGCCACATCCTCAGCGCTCAGCCACGCGCGCCGCGCGGTCGCCACACCCCAGCGCATCACATCGAAGCGCTCGATCCAGTGGGCGTCGGAGTCGATCAGAATGCTCGCCCCGGCGCGCGCGGCGGCGCGCGCGTGAATGTCATTGAGGTCGCGCCGGTCGGGGTTGGCGTTGATCTCGAGCATCGTTCCGGTTCGCACTGCCGCCTCGATCAACGCCTGAACGTCGAGCGCGTACGGGGCGCGCCGCTCGATCAAGCGCCCCGTCGGATGTCCGATCGCGTCGACGAGCGGGTGCTCCACCGCGGCGATCATGCGCTCGGTCATCGCCTGCTCGCTCATCCCAAATGCCGTGTGCGCGCTCGCGATGACCCAGTCGAGCTCTGCCAGCAGATCGTCCTCGTAGTCGAGCGACCCGTCCGGCATGATGTTCACCTCGCTGCCCGCCAAGACCCGGATGCCCTGGATGCTCGCGTCCACCTCGCGTACCCGCTCGATCTGACTGCGCAGCTGCTCGGGCGAGACATCGTTGCCAAAGCCGTGCGAGGCGGAGTGGTCGGTGATCGCCACGTACTCATATCCGCGCTCGCGCGCCGCGAGCGCCATCTCCTCGATCGTGTTGCGCCCGTCCGAGGCGACCGTGTGACAGTGAAGGTCGCCCTTGATGTCGGAGAGCGAGATCAACTCCGGAAGGCCGGTGTGAGCGGCGTCGGTGGGCCGGGGCGGGTCGGAGCCACCCGAGCCGAGCGCCGCGGCGGCCAACTCTCCGCGGTTCTCGCGCAGCTCGGGCTCGATGTAGGCGAGGCCGAGCAGCCCATACACCTCTTGCTCGCTCGCGCATGTCGTGGTGGTTCCGGTGGCGTCGTCGTAGATGCCGTACTCGGACACGTGCAAGCCGCGCCTCACCGCCGCCTCCCGCAGCGCCGCATTGTGTGCGCCCGAGCCGGTGAAGTGCTGGAGCAGGTTGCCGAGCTGCGCAGGCTTGGCGATGCGCAGATCGATGCTGAACCCCGAGTGACTGCGACCCCTTGCGCCAGCCTTGCCGGCCGACGCCACGCTCTCGACCTCTGGGAGCGCGGCGAGGCTCTTGGCGAGCGCTACCGGTTTGCGCGTGACCGCGATCAGGTCGACGTCCTTCACGCTGTCGGCCATCCGCCTGGCCGAGCCGGCGATCAGCACTTCCGTGCCGGCGCCCCCGCGCTCGGTCAGCCCGTCCGCGAGCGCCCGCCCCAGCTCGAGCGCCTTCGGAAGGAGCAGCCGCGGGGCCGAACGCTCGGCAGCGCCGCGCTCGAGCGAGTCGAGCACGCTCGCCTCGAACTTCGCGCTGAGGCCCTTAACGGTGCGGAGCTTTCCCGCCAGCGCCGCCTCGCGCAAGGCATCGAGCGAATCGACGCCGAGCGCTGAGTGCAGCAAGCGCACGCGCTTGGGTCCCACGCCGGGCAGTCTGGTGATCGCGATCAAACCGGGCGGCACCTTCGCGCGCAGCTTCTCCCTTGCCGGGATCGTGCCGGTCTCCGAGAGCGCGAGGATCTTCTCCTGCAACGTCTCGCCGATGCCCGCAAGCTCGGTGGCGCGCCCTTCGCGCGCAAGTCCCGCGACGGATACCGGTGCCTCGCGCACGGCCCGTGCGCCGCTGCGGTAGGCGAGCACGCGGTGCACGATCGCCCCGTCGAGCTCGTACAGGTCGCCGAGTTCTTCCAGCGCGTCGGCGATCTGAGAGTTGGGAAGCTCGTCGGCCACTACGACTCCGCCGACTCTGGCGCACACTCGGCGGCGCCGGAGATCGTCGACCGCACACCGGGGGGCCTCAGGCGCGTGCGTGCGACGGGAAACGCCGTCGAATGCTCGACTAGGGACACTAGCCGAGCTTGACGGCGACGACCGTGTTCGGAGCGAGCATCAGCCGCGCGCTGTGGGCGCGTACCGTCACAGACGCCCCGGCTTCGATCGCGCTGGTGATGGTCAGGGTGTCCGTGCGCAAGCGCTTGGCTGCGCCGGGCACGGCAATCGAGAAGGGGGTCGGCTTTGGCGAGAACGAGCTCACGATCACGCTTGTGTGCGTCCCTCGGGTGACGGTCGCGGCGAGGATCTGTGGGTCGAGCGAGCCCCCCCGTCCGGGGACCCCCCATGATGGGGGGCACCCCGACGGGCACACCCCCCGGGGCGCAGGCAGGCGGGCAGGCGAGGACACGCTGCTGCCGAGCGGGAGCCAGCGGTGAAGGAACAGGAGCGCGTGCCCGAGCGGGCGGACCTGAACGCTCCCGTCGGGCTGAAACGCGAGCGCGTCATAGCTCGTGCCGGCGGTGTGGAAGCGCACCTGCGCGAACCCCGCAAGCAGCGCCGCGAGTACATAGCGCGCTGCCCACACACCCGCCACCGGCGTGTCTGAGACGCCCGGCCTGCCTCCGCACGAGCCGCTGTTGCTCTCCGAGATGACTGCCGGGCGGTGCGCCGCGCGCGCGGCGGCGAGCAGCCACGCGTACTTTTCGACGAGCCCCACGCTCGCGTGCTTTGAGAGCAGTCGCGCGGCCGTGGTGGGTGCGCCGGCCGAGCCGCACGCGACGGTCGGGTAGGCGTGCACGGTCATCGCCACGGGCGGGTTCGCCTCGAGCAGTCGCGTCATGCGTACACGCCAGCCGATCCCCGCCAGGTCGGGGCCCTCGATCGGCACCGGCCCGAGTGCCGCGCGCCGGCTCGCCCATTCGCTCGCGTATGCGTCGGCGCTCCAGGGCGGCGGTCGATACGCCGGAACCGTGAAGCCGGGTTCGTTGGGAAGGATATGACTGAATCCGTACAGGTCGGGCTCATTGCCGAGCGAGAAGCTCAGCTGCGAGGAGGGGATCGCCTGCTCGGCGGATGCGATCGTCGCGAGGTCGTCGGCGGGTGGGCCTTCGGCGAAGTTCAGTCCGACCGTGACAGACACACCGCTCTCGCGCGCGAGGCAGCCGAGCGTCGTCCAGAAAGAGGGGGGGATCGGGTAGTGGTAGGCGGCATTCGGGCCGGCCAAGTCCTGCGAGTCGCCCCCGATGCGAAGCGACGGCGAGCCGAGCGAGCGAAGCGTGCTCACCAGTGCGGGGCTCGGGCACAGGCCGCTGCCGAGCGCCTTCTCCATCAACGGGTACTCGACCGAGAGCCCAAACGGCGAGCGGCTCATCAGCGCGCCGCTTGCGCTCTGCACTACGGGCGCGGTGCTCAGAAGCCCCCCGACGAGCAGTCCCGCCACGAGAGTGGCGCGCCGCCGGCTCATCGGTCGCTCATGATATCGGGGCTGTACGACGGGGGTAGGCGGTACTGTGAGGCAAGCTTAGCCCGGTGCGGCGCGAGGTTCGCGCAAGGCCATGGGGGGACTTCACGATGCTCACACGCACGCACCCACACGCTCGACGGCGGACGTCGACTCACATCGATCGATGGACCGCGGCGCTGCTGACTTGCCTGTCGGTCGCCTGCCTCGCCTCAGCGGGCACTGCCCAGGCTTCCAGCTTTCGCTTCGGACTCTCCGACTACGAACCGAACACGTTCTCCGATCCGCGCGTCGCGCAGCTCGGCGTGCATCTCGCCCGTGAGGTGGTTCCCTGGAACGTGGCGCTAAACCGTCGCGATCTCGCCAACGTTACGGCGTGGCTGAATGCGGTCAAGCACGCCTACCACATCACCCCGTTCATAACCTTTCAGCACGCCGACAACAACGACCGCGCGCCCAGCCCCGGACAGTTCCTGCATGCGTTTCTGCGCTTCAGGAAGCTGTTTCCATGGGTGACGGAGTTCGCGCCGTGGGACGAGGCCACGCACATCACCCAGCCGACCGCGCACAACCCCCGGCTCGCGGCGCGGTACTACAACGTGTTGGCAGCCCACTGTCCCGGGTGTGAGGTCACCGCGCCGGACATCCTCGACTCTGACGGTAACACCGTCGCCTGGATCGCCTCATTCCTGCAAACGGCGCATCCCTACCCGAAGATCTGGCCCTATAACCCGTATCACAGCGTCAGCGTGAACAGTTCTGCTCTGATCGAAAGCTTCCTTGCCGCCACTCGCGGCCAGGTGTGGTTCAGCGAGGTAGGCGGAGTCGTATGGTGGCGCTTCAAAGGTAAGCTCATCTACCATGGCCCGGCGTACTCGGCGAAGGTCGCGCGCAACATATTTGCGCTCACGGCGCTCAGCCCCCGCATCGCTCGGGTCTACTACTACCACTGGCGCTCGCCGGGGTCTCCGTACAAACTCTCCCGCAAGGTCACCTGGGACGCCGGCCTGATCGACGCCTACGGCAAGGCGCGCCCGGCGCTTGCGGTGCTTGCCCAAGCGCTCCATCGGCACATCCAGAAATCGATACCGAAGATCTTCTGAGCTACGCCACGAGTTCGGGCGGGGTAGTGGCGGCGACACTGTGGTGCGCGGCGAGCGCGGCGAGTCTGAGGCTACGCGCCGATTACGAGCGTCGCGGGCGACACTGTGGAGCTTGGCGAGTCTGAGGCTACGCGCCGACTTCGAGCGTCGCGGGCGACACTGTGGAGCGTGGCGAGTCTGAGGCTACGCGCCGACTTCGAGCGTCGCGGCGCGGCGACCGTGCCAGGCGACGGTCACCGGGCAGGCGTGTCCCGAGGCGCTCACGATGCACTGTTCGCGGGTGACGCTCGCGCCCGGAGCCGACAGGCGTAGCGAGGAGCCCGCTAGCCATATGGTTGTGCGCAGGGTGGCCTTCATCGGCAGGCTCATGCTCACCCTGATCCCCGTTGAGGTCGTGCTCAAGGTCCAGCGAGCGCGGGCGAGCACATGGCCGCGCGCGCTCAGGTAGCTGCCGATCAGCTCCGCGCGAGCACCCGTTCCCCGCACCCGCGTAAAGGTGGGGGTCGCTGTTCTGGCGTGGGTCATGCCGAGCGTCCACACGCTCGAAGGTGTGCCATGGAGCGGTCGTAGCGCAAGCAGGTCGCGCCAAGCACCGGCGCTGGCCAGCTTGACCGCGATGAGGCCCTGTGCCGAGCGCGGGTCCGTGCCGGTGGAGCGGCCGCTGAGCTCCCACCACACGCGGGCGCTGCGCCCCCACACGAGGCCGCTGGAGCCGAGGTCGTCGGCCAGCAGCTCCCGGCTGTCGGGCGGTACGGGCGCGCGCGAGACTTCGGTCCGCGGCCACTGGGCCAGAGCGTCTGAGAGCAGCCATAGCGTGAGGCCCTCATATTGGTTGAACGCGGCATACCCGTCCATGATCAGCGGGTTCCATTCAAGGCTCAGGCCGGGCACGATCGGGAGCAGGCCGTCCGCGCGGATCGGGTATGCGGACAGCAGGTATGAGACGGCGCGATCGGCATACGCGCGCCACACCGGCGCGTTGGCGGGCTCGAGCGCCGCTCGCCGAACACCGAGTGCCGCGGCTGCCGCCTGCACCCACGACTGGTCGAGCGAGCGCCCCGAGAGCGACAGCTGACCGTCCGGCGCCATCATGTCGAGCGCATAGCGGTCGGCCTGGCGGCGAAGCCGCGCCACAGCCGGACCGTTCGCGTGGGGGTTGACTTCGTCGATCAACTCGAGCATGAATGTCGAGAACAGCTCATAGGCGGGCGGCTCGGCGCCGGGATCGGATAGCTCGCGCGCGATCCCACCCGCGGCGGGTCCGTCGAGGGTGGGGCCATCCGCGCCGTGCGTGCCTGCCCCCCGCAGGAGGGGGTGCGATTCGCGCACGCCTTCGCCGGCGAGAGTCATCGCCATGGGCGCACCGGCGTCCTTGACGGCCATCGCCAGGTCGGCCCGGATCTGGGCGATGGCGGGGACGGCGCCGCTCGCCAGCGAGCCCGGTACAGCGGGGACGTTCTCGGACAGCAGCAGCGATGCGCCGGCCGACCACACCAGCCGCCAGTTGTCGTAGCAGGCCGGCTCGGTCAGGCAGGTCGCTTCAGTCGGGGGCCCGATCTGGCCGGCCCGTTGCATGAGCGGTCCCGCCACTTGTTCCCACGCCGCGGCGGGAAAGTCGCCGGCCTGACCGTCATGGATTGCCGCGGCGATCGCGAGCAGGTTGAATGGATCGTTGGGCACCGGCAGCGTCAAGGCCGAGGCGACGATTCGCGTCCCGGCTCCCTCGAGCGCATCGTCGCCCGTGCGGCGAGCCACCTTCAACATCACGTCCGCGAGCAGGATCACGCCATAGTTGTCGCCTGTATTGGCCGGGTCCAGCGGGTCCTCGATCCGGCCGTCGGGGGTCGTGTACGGCTCCCAGGCGCGGGCGATCCCGGCCACATACCCGTCCAACGGACTTGCGCTCAGGGGCTGTGGAGTGTCGGCCCGCGCGTCGCTCGCCGGGATGAGGATGGCTGTGGTCGCGAGGATGGCTGTCGTCGCGAGGGTCGCTGTCGCCGCGAGGGTCGCTGTCGTAGGCAACGCCGAGCAGCGCGTTCGCCATGCCATGTATGAAACTCTCGCCGATGCGCGCTTGAGTGTGCGCATGGGGATGCGCGTGAGCCTGTCTGACTGGATGTCCACCGATGGCTTACTTGGAGACCGGCCACAGGTGCGCGCCGCTCGCTGCCAATCTTTAGGGTACGCGTCCATGGTCCCCGCCGAGCTCCCTGACGCGCTTGAAGTCCCCTGGCTGATCCTCCCAACCTACAACGAGGCTGAGAACATCGAGGCGATAGTAGCCGCCGCCGGCGATGTGCTCGCCGCCGCCAGCGATGGGGCCTACAAGATCCTGGTCGTCGACGACGGCTCGCCCGACGGCACCGGAGACATAGCCGACCGGCTCGCCGGTGAGCGCGAGCAGGTCGAAGTGTTGCATCGCAGCGAGAAGAACGGGATCGGCCCCGCCTACCTGGCCGGGTTCCGCCATGCGCTCGACCACGGCGGCGCATATGTGATGGAGATGGACTCCGACTTTTCCCACGATCCCGCCGATCTCGCGCGCTTGCTGGCGGCGGTGCGCTCCGGCGCCGACCTCGCGCTCGGCTCGCGCTATGTCCCTGGCGGAGGGGTCCTCGACTGGGGCCTGTTGCGCCGCTTCGTCAGCGAGGGCGGCTCCACGTATGCGCGCTGGGTGCTCGGGCTGCGCGTACGCGACCTCACCGGTGGCTTCAAGTGCTTCAAGCGCGAGGTGCTCGAAGCGATCCACTTCGACGGCGTACGCTCGCGCGGGTACGCCTTCCAAGTCGAGCTCACCTACCGGGCGGTGCGGGCCGGCTTTGAGGTTGTGGAGGTGCCGATCCTTTTCAAAGACCGCGAGCTCGGGCAGAGCAAGATGTCCTGGCGGATCGCCGCCGAGGCGATGTGGCTCGTGCCGCGGCTTCGCTTTGGACCGCAGCCGCCGCTGGCGCCGGCTCCAGCATCCGCTCAGGTGGACGTGGCGAGCGGTCGATAGAGAGGGCGTGGACGCTTCCTCATATGCGCTCTACCACGGTATGCGCCGCACCCGCACCACGTTGCGCGCCTGGCGGGAGAGCCCGGTGCCGGTGCTCGGCTCATGGGTCGCCGGCTCAGCACTCGCCGCCGCCGGGCTGCTCGCGGCGGTGCTGGTCATCGCGACCGTGTTCGCCGGCTATGTGCAGCCGATCGAGCTGCGTCCTCCATTTGCGAGCGGAGATCCGAGAGACGTCGTCACGGTGCTCTCCCACAACCTGCTCGTGCTCGCCCTGCACGCGATGGCGTGCGTGGCGGGGTTCATAGCCGGCAGCTCGCTCCCACTGCAGGCCGAGAGCAAGAGCGGGGTCTCGCGCTGGGTGCACGAACACGGCGGGCGCATCGCGATCGCGTTCGTTGTGTGCGCCACCACGTTTTCGCTGTCGGCCCAGGCGTATCTGCTCGGCCACACGCTCGCCGGAGTGGCCCACTTCGTAAATGTCCCTCCGGCGTTGTTGCTGTTGGGGCTGCTCCCACACGCGCTGCCTGAGTTGATCGCTCTGTTTCTGCCGCTTGCCGCCTGGATCATCGCGAGCAGACGAGGTGAGTGGGATCAGCTGCTCGCCGCCACCGTCGTGACCGTCGCGATCGCGCTGCCCGTGCTCGTCGGAGCGGCGTTTGTCGAGGTGTATGTGTCTCCGCACCTGTTCACGGCGCTCACCGGCCTGCACTCGCCGATCGTGGGGAACTGGGACGGGTTCACGGTGAGCGTCCACTGAACGCATCGGCAGGCGTTGCGGTGCGAGTCCGCTGAACGCATCGGCAGGCGTTGCGGTGCGAGTCCACTGGACACGTCCGTACAGTCCGCGGCCCCCCTGAAATATGTCGCTTCACTTTGTATAGTGGAGGTGGTCGCTCGACGATGACCGAGCGACATCCGGCAGCGAGACGGCAGACACTCGATAGGAGATTCCCATGGCAGGCACCCTCACCGAAGTAACCGACGCCAACTTCCAGGCCGAGGTCGTTGAGTCGGAGAAGCCCGTGCTCGTCGACTTCTGGGCTCCCTGGTGCGGACCGTGCCGCGTCGTCGGCCCCGTGCTCGAGGAGATCGCCTCCGAGCGCGAGGACCTGAGGATCGTGAAGCTCAACGTGGATGAGAACCAGCAGACCGCGGCCAGCTTCCAGGTGCTCTCGATCCCGACGATGATCCTCTTCAAGGGTGGCCAGGCCGTCAAGACGGTCGTTGGGGCGTATCCCAAGAAGAAGATCGAGGCTGAGCTGGACGGGGTTCTAACCGCGGCGTAGGGCGATCTCGAGGCTGAGGCCTTCGATGTCGGTCTGCTCGCGGTAGTCCATCGCGGCGGTGTTCCCGTCGCCGAGCGACAAGTCCACGGCGAGCGTCTCGCCGCTCACGTACGCCTTGTGCTCGCGGGCGGCCTGCACGAGCGCCGCATCTCCGTCGAGGACCAGCTCGATGCGGTCCTCGACGTCCAGGCCCGCGCTCTTGCGCGCGTTTTGCACCGCGTGCACGATCTCGCGCGAGCGGCCCTCGCGCAGCAGGCCGTCGTCGATCGTGAGCTCGAGCGCCACCGCGTGCGCGCCCTCGCGCTCGACGGAGTAGCCCTCTGGAGCCTTCATCGTGAGGATCACGTCCTGCTCTGTGAGCGTGTGCTCGCGGTCGCCTACGGCGATCCCGATGCTGTTGCCGCCGCGCACCGCGGCCGCCACCCTGGCGGGGTCGAGCGCCGCGATCGCGTCGGCGGCGAGCGGCATGTCTTTGCCGAACAATGGGCCCAACGTGCGGTAGTTGGCCTTGACCTCGTACTCACCGAGCTCCTCAGCCGCCTCGACGAAGCGCACACATCGCACGTTGAGCTCCTCGCGCACGATCTCCACGAGTCGCTCGATCGCGACGCGCTCGCGGCCGTCCGCCACCACGACTGCCTCCGCCAGGGGCTGGCGCACCTTGATCTTCGCGTGCGCCCGAGCGCCGAGGCCGAGCCTGACGGTCTCGCGCGCGATCGCCATCGCCTCCTCCAGCGCTACGTCGCGTGCCGGCAGCGCATCGCCGACGGGGAAGTCGCACAGGTGCACGCTCGAGAGCGTCCCGTCGAGGTTGTCGTAGAGCTCATCGGCAACGAACGGGCAGAACGGGGCGAGCAGCTTGGAGATGCACAGCAGGCACTCGCGCAGCGTCACGAATGCGGCGGCGTCGCCGTCCCAGAAACGCCGGCGCGAGCGGCGCACGTACCAGTTCGACAGGTCGTCAACCAGCTCCGCGATCGCTCGTCCCGCGGTCGTCGCGTCGTAGGCGTCGAGGCGCTCGGCCACAATCTCTGCGGTAGCGGCTGTTCGTGACAAAGCCCATCGATCCAGGTCGGTCACGGACTCGGGAGAGATGCCGCTCCAGCCAGGCCCGCGTCCCGTCGCGCCGGCCCGCCCAGCCCCCACCCCGATCGACACGTCCAATCTCTGCGCGTTCGCGTTCGCGTAGAGCGTGTAAAAGAAGTAGGTGCTCCACAGCTGCTTGAGGAACAACCGTACGCCCTCTCCGATCGCCTCCTCGGAGAAGCGGTATCCGTCCCATGGCTGCTTTGAGGTGAAGAAGTACCAGCGGAACGCGTCCGCGCCGTAGCGGTCGAGCACCTGCCACGGCTCGACCGTGTTGCCCTTGGACTTGCTCATCTTCTGGCCGTCCCCGTCGAGGATCAGACCCAGGCACACCACGTTCTCGTACGGCGCCTTCTCGAACAGCAGGGTCGAGACCGCCAGCAGCGAGTAGAACCAGCCACGGGTCTGGTCGAGCGCCTCGCAGATGAAGTCGGCGGGAAAGTTTTTTTGGAATAGCTGTTCGTTCTCGTGAGGCGAATGGTGCTGGGCGAACGGCATCGCGCCCGAGTCGAACCACACGTCGATCACCTCAGGCACTCGCTTCATAGGCTTGCCGCACACCGCGTTCGCGGACGGGCTGGGCTCGTCGCTCGACTCGCCTGCGGCCGATGGGATGGATACTGGGTCGTTCACGTGCAGACAAGTAAGCGCCACGTCATCCACATACGGACGATGGTGGTCGTCAAGAGTCGCGCCCGAGCGTTCCTCCAGCTCCGCAAACGAGCCGATCGTGTGCGTGTGACCCCCCTCGCAGCGCCACACCGGCAAGGGCGTACCCCAGTAGCGCTCGCGTGAGAGCGCCCAGTCGACGTTGTTCGAGAGCCAGTCCCCAAAGCGGCCGTGCTTGATGTGCGGCGGGTACCAGTTCACCGTCTCATTTGCCGCCATCATCTGGTCGCGCACCCTTGAGGTGGCTATGTACCAGGAGGGCTTGGCGTAGTAGATGAGCGGTGTTCCGCAGCGCCAGCAGTGGGGGTAGGAGTGCTCGTAGTCGGCGCGCTTGAACAGCAGGCCGCGCGTGTCGAGGTCCGCGATCATCTCTTCGGTCAGCTCGGGGTCCTTGACGACGCGACCCTCATAGGAGCGTCCGTCGTGGCCGCGTACGCGCGCGTCGTATGTGCCGTCGGGTCTCACCGGGTTATCAAGCGTGTGAGGGTCGGTCGGGTCGAACAGTCCCGTTGCCGCCGCGGTTCTGAAGTCGTCCTCGCCAAAAGCGGGTGCGATGTGGACGAGGCCCGTGCCGTCCTCGGTTGTTACGAAATCGCCGGCGATGATCGGCATCCCTCCCGGCTCGCGGTCGCTCATGTCGAAGATCGGTCCTCGATAAGTCCCGCCGACCAGTTCAGCGCCACTGAATTCGGCGTCGATCTCCCATCGTGCCGGGATCTCCCACGGTTGCTTGAGGACGTCCTCCCCTTTCGTGGGGGCGTGCTTCTTGCCAAGCACCTTCTCGACGAGCGCTCTGGCCATGATCAGCGTCTCGTCCCGGTAGCGGACTCTCGCGTACGCGATCTCCGGCCCGACCGCCACCGCCACGTTTCCCGGCAGCGTCCACGGCGTCGTCGTCCAGATCAGCAGCGCGTCCCCCTCGCGCAGCGGCGACACGGGGTCGGGGACGCGGGCAGGGACTCGAACAGGCCCTCCCGGCTGGCGCACCAACGTGTCCGGGGTATCGGCCGTCGGGAAGTGCACCGGCAGCCGCACATACACCGACGGATCCACGACATCCCTGTACCCAAGCGCCACCTCGTGCGAGGAGAGCGCCGTCCCGCAGCGGTAGCAGTAGGGCACCACCTTGTGCCCCTCATACAGCAGCCCCTTGTCGCTTATCTCCTTGAGTGCCCACCACACCGACTCGATGTAGTCCTCGTCGAGCGTCCTGTAGGCGTGCTCCAAGTCCACCCAAAAGCCGATCCGCTCGGTCAGGCGGTCCCACTCCTCCAAGTACTCGAACACCGACTTGCGGCACTCTTCGTTGAACTCCTTGATCCCGTATTTCTCGACTTCGGTCTTGCTCGTGATCCCGAGCTTCTGTTCGACGGCGATCTCAACCGGCAGCCCATGGCAGTCCCAGCCGCCCTTGCGCTCCACCCGGTAGCCCCGCATCGTCTTGTAACGCGGGTAGATGTCCTTGAACACCCTCGACAGCACGTGGTGGGAGCCCGGCCTGCCGTTGGCCGTGGGTGGGCCCTCGTAGAAGACCCACTGCTCCGCTCCCTCGCGCATCCGCAGCGACTCGGCGAACACGTCGCGCTCACGCCAGCGCCGCAATACCTCCTGCTCGAGCTCCGGCAGATCCTGGCGTGAGTCCACCTCGCGCGGCGGTATCAGCGGGTGTCTCGCGGGAGCCGTCATCGGGCGGCCCATTGTAGGTGGGCGCCGCGCCTGGCAAGCGGTGCCTCACGGGTGGGGGCCAGATGCGTCGCCGTGGGGGTCGGAGACGTCGGCTAGGAAGCCGCTACGACGACCGGCGCCGCCGCGACCGCCGCGGCGCGCCCCGGGCTCGCGAGACGCTCACGCAGCATCCGCACAGCCTCGGCCGGACCGGGGCCTATACGAACCACCGTGCTCGCGCCGGTATCCGGCAACGCTCCGCGGTAGTCGAGCACCTGAAGTTCCCCGCCACTCTGCCTTGTCGCGTACACAATGCGCCCGATCTCATCCAGCGACGAGTTGCGTCCGGCGAGCACCATCGCCTGAGGGCGCAGCGCGCGCAATGCGCTCCCCACCCGCGTGCTGTCCAAGTCCACCGGGAGCGTCAGCACGCGCAGCCCGGCGCGCCTCACGAACAGCTCGAGCGCCTGTACGTACAGTGCGTCGATGTCCATGGGACGGCTCGCGTCGAAGATCAACACGCTCTCCTCGCGCGTGGAGGGGGGCGCCACACGCTGTGCGGCCGCCAGCCAGCCCGTGGCGTACCGCCAAGCGAAGCAGTATTCAGGCCCGCCCGCCCGCGAGGCTGCAAGCCCGATGCCGGGCTCGTCCTCTCGATCGCGTGGAAGGGCCGGATTGCCAGGGTACGTCGAGTCGTCGTTATTCGAGGCCATAGCCTGCACCGCCGGCAGCAGCACCGTCTCGATCGTGCGCTCCACAGAGCGCACCGCCATGCTCTCCTCCATCAACCTGTCGGCCTTCTCCTCGCTGAACGCCGTTAGCGCCGCCTGCAATCGTGCTGGCGTCGAGGGTCCCTCGCCGCGCTCGCGCGCCACCGATATCGCCGACGCTATGTCCTTTGTGTCCGCAAATGCCTGCCTCAGTGTCTCGATCTCGGCGAGGTCGAACTGTCGATGGCCGCCCTCGGTACGTCGCGGAGTGGGATAGCCAAAGCGGCTTTCCCAGCTGCGCAGGGTGTTCGGGCTCACGCCGAGCAGCGCCGCGGCGGCGTTTGTGCGGATCACGCTCACGTCGAGGATTGTTGAGCTTTGGGAGCGCCCCGGCAAGTGGCGCAAGGCGCGGTGCATCCTGGGAGGGCGCTTGCAAGCGCAGGAACCGGAGTCGCGGCCGCGACGAGCGATGCTTCGAGCACTGCTCTCCGAGCCCGGTCCACCAGGCAATTGCCCCGGACCGATGTCACACGTCCATACGATGGGAGCGTGCTCGCGCGCGAGAACTCCCGATGAGGCTTCGTCTCTACCACCACCATGACGGCGCACGCGTCGCCTACCGCGAGGTCGGCGCCGGCCCTCCGCTCGCCCTGCTCCACTCCGGATTGCTCTCCCACCGCGAGTGGGAGCCGGTCGTGGAGCGCCTCGCCGAGCGCCACCGGCTCGTGATCCCCGACCTGCCGCTGCACGGCGACTCCGAGGACCGTCCGCGCCACCCCTACACGATCGACTGGTTCGCGGAGGTGATGGCCGGCTTTGCCGACGACGTCCTCGGGCCGCGACCGCTTGTCGTGGGCCACGACGCGGGCGCCGAGATCCTCTTGCATGCGGTCCTCGGCGGCCGGCTCGAGCCGAGCCGGATGGTGCTGATGCCCAACCGCCTGCACCTGCCTGTCGAGGGGACACGCAAGCGCGAAGCGTGGCGCCTTGCGACGCTCGGCGGGTCGCTCCCGGGGGTCGATCGCCTGTTGAGCCACGCCACCAAGCTCGTGTTCACGCCCGAGCTCGGGATGCGCATGTCCGAGCGCCGTGCTTCCGAGGCCGGCGATCTGATACGCCACGCCTTCGCCGACGTCCCCGGCAATCCAAACCTTGCGCGCTCGTGGGCCAAGTGCGCGCGGCGCTGGCCTCGGGGGGCTCAACGGCAGCTGCTCGACCTCTACCCGCGGCTCGACATGCCGGTGCTCTTGCTGTGGGCCGACCATGATCCGCTGCACCCACTGGCTGGAGCCGAAGAGACCTTGCGCTTGCTTCCTCGGGGACAGCTACGGGTGTTGGCGAGCACGGGCTTTCTGATGACCTATGACGACCCGGTCGGGGTGGCACGCGAGCTGGTCGCCTTCTGCGGGTAGATTTACAAGCCCGATGGCGACCGAGGAGACTCGATGACCGGCAAGCAGCTCTGGGGCGGAGAGACCGCCAAGGCAGTCGCAAACTTCCCGATCTCCGGCGAGACCGTGCCGGTGGCGGTTGTGCGCTGGCTTGCCCGCCTAAAGGGCGCCGCCGCGGCAGTGAACGGCGAGCTCGGCCTGCTAAGCAAGCGCAGCGCCGCAAGCATTGAGAAAGCCGCCGCGGAGATCGCGGAAGGCAAGCACGACGCGCAATTCCCGATCGACGTGTTCCAGACCGGCTCGGGCACCTCCACGAACATGAACGCAAACGAGGTGATCGCGGCGCTCGCCGGCGAGAAGGTGCACGCCAACGACCACGTCAACATGGGTCAGTCCTCAAACGACGTGTTCCCCTCCGCGGTGCACCTCGCCGCGCTCGACGTCGCCCAGAACGAGCTGCTGCCGGCGCTCAAGCAGCTCGAGCGTTCCTTCGACAAGAAGGCCAAGAGCTTCTCGGGGGTGGTGAAGTCCGGACGCACGCACCTTATGGACGCGGTTCCAGTCACGCTCGGCCAGGAGTTCGCGGGTTATGCCGCCCAGATGGCGCTTGGTCAGGAGCGCGTCTCAGCCGCCCTTGTGCATGTGGGGCAAATCCCGCTTGGGGGCACCGCTACCGGCACGGGCCTGAACGCGCATCCAAAGCTCGCCGAGAAGGTGCGCGCCCGGCTCAAGCGCGAATCGGGCCTCAGGCAGATCTCCGCCCCCCTCGACCCCTTCGAGGCGCAGGCCAATCGGGACGCGCTCGTCGAGCTCTCAGGCGCACTGAAGGTGATCGCCGTGTCCTTGACCAAGATCGCCGGCGACCTCGCGCTGATGGGCTCGGGACCACGCGCGGGCATAGGCGAGTTGCTGCTGCCCGAGCTACAGAAGGGCTCCTCGATCATGCCCGGCAAGGTCAACCCCGTGATCCCCGAGGTCGTATTGCAGGTCTCAGCCCAGGTGATCGGCAACGACACCGCCATCACCATCGGCGGGCTGCAGGGTCAGTTTGAGTTGAACGTGCGCATCCCGTTGATCGCGCGCAACCTGCTCCAGTCGCTGAGCCTGCTCTCAAACGTTTCACGCGTGTTCGCCGAGAAGTGCGTCGACGGCATCCAGGTCAACAAGGCAGGTTGCGCGGCGTCGGCGGGCTCCACGCTCGCGGTCTCCGCGGCCCTGAACGACGCGATCGGCTACGACAAGGGCACGGCGATCGTCAAAAAGGCGACGGAATCCGGGCGCCCGCTGCGCGACGTGGCGCTGGAGGAGGGGGTCGATCCGAAGCTGTACGACGCGACGATCGACCTAAAGAAGATCGCGGCGGGGAACCGGGCCTAGATAGAGAGGCGGGGAGGGAGGTATATTCTTTTTGTGCAGTTCACAATAGTAGCTACATATCATAGTCACTATTAGCAATTGCAAAAAAAGTGGATATACGCATCGACGCTCTCAGGTTGCTGCAAGTGCGAGCATCGAATCGAGCAAAGCTCGTGCCCCCGCCTTCGACAAAGGTTCGTTGAGGTTGCCGCACTTGGGCGACTGAACACACGAGGGGCAGCCGCTCTCGCACGGGCACTCGGCAATCAATCGGTGGGCGTCCCGGCAGAGCTCCTCGAAGCGCTGGTAGGCAAGGCGCGTGATGCCGATGCCGCCGGGGTGGCCGTCGTAGATGAAGATCGTGGCCCCCCCGGTTTGCGGGTGCATGTTGGTCGAGAGGCCGCCGATGTCCCAGCGGTCGCACATCGCGATCAGGGGCAGCACGGCGATCTGGGCGTGCTCGGTGGCGTGCAGGGAGCCGAGCAGTGCGTCCATCGGGATCGTGCCGTCGCCATCGGCGTCGCTCTTGCCTTCCCTCTCACCTCCCCCGCTTTTTTCCTGCCGCTCGCGGTCGCGCGTGGGTGCAGAGCCGCCGAGACCGCTCAATGTGGCGCCGTCAAGCTCGAACCAAAGCGCCTGGGTCGAGAACGAGGTCTGGGGGAGGTCGAGCATCACGAGGTCCACCTGTGCGTGGTCTGAGAGGCGCTTGCGCTGATAGCCGAGCACCGTCTCGGTGACGGACACTTCGCCGAATGAGAGCGTCACGCCGAGTGTCTCACGACGATCGAGCAGGCGCTCGATGTTGGTGTCGGTCTCGCGCTTGGGCTGGGTGTACCAGTCGCCGTTGAACGGGGCAACGAGTGCGCGGCGATTGTCGAGATCCAGTTCGCGCACCTCATAGGAGCGGCCCTGGTGCAGGTAGATCGCTCCGTCGTGGATCGTTGAGTGTGCGCGGGCGGCCTCGGTCTGGCCGAGCAGCTCGCCGGAGGAGACGTCGACGATCGCGAAGCTGTCGGGCGAGGAGGAGCGTAGGGAGACCTGAGCGGCTGGGTAGTCGGCCGGGCGGCGCAGGACGTACGCCTCAACCTCGGCCCGCGGGACCGGCTTACCGGCGCCGGACATGTCCTGTGGGCCGGTGTCCGCCCCGCCCTTGCCTCTATTGCCCTCCGTGCCTGTGCTGCGCAAAGCCGTGCCATCCGCGCGCGTGGGGGGGGCCTCCGCGAGAGGGCGCCGTACCGTGCGCTTGCGCAGCAGTCCGGCGCTCACAAGAGCTTCCGCGTGGGCCTCCCAGCGTGGGCCAAAGAACTCGGCGTCGCCGCGTTCCAAAGGGCCCTCGTAGGCGGCGCACAGGAGGTGGGCCTGGTGGATCTGGGGGCTCTCGTGGTCGAGGATCGCCGCCTCGACGGGCCGCTCCAGGAACTCGTCGGGGTGGCGGCAGAAGAACTGGTCGAGCGCGTCCTCGCCGGCGACGTACACGGCCAGGCCCTTGCCGCGACGCCCGGCGCGTCCCCACATCTGGCGCAGGGCGGCGACGGTGCCGGGGAAGGTGACGACCACGGCAGCATCGAGCTCGCCGATGTCGATCCCCAGTTCCAGGGCGTCGGTCGTGATCACGGCGCGCAGCTCGCCGCTCGTCAGCCGCGCCTCCAGAGCGCGTCGCTGCTGAGGCGTGTAGCCGGCGCGATACGGGGCTACGCGCTCGGCGAGCTCTGGATCGGTGCGCTCGAGGTCTTCGGTGACCATGCGCGCGAGCAACTCGACGCCCTTGCGCGACTTCATGAAGCAGATGCACCGCGCCCCGTCGCGCACAATCCGGGCGAGCAGCTCGGCGGCCTCGCTGAGCGCGGAGCGGCGCGCGCCGATCGCCTCGTCGACGAGCGGGGGGTTCCACATCGCGATCTGCCGGCGCGGGGTGGGCGAGCCGTCATTGTCGATCAGGGCGATGTCATCCAGACCGGTGAGGCGCTCGGCGAGCTCGACGGGGTTGGCGATCGTGGCCGAGGCGAGCAGTACCCGCACGTCGCTGCCGTAGGCCGCCGCCACACGCAGCAGGCGGCGCAACACATTGGCTACATGCGAGCCGAACACGCCCCGATAGACGTGGGCCTCGTCGACGACCACGATGCGCAGGTGGCTGAACAGGCGCTCCCAGGAGCCGTGGTGGGGAAGGATGGCGAGGTGGAGCATGTCGGGATTGGTGAGCACCACGTTGGCGCGCCTGCGGACGTCGCCGCGCGCGTCGCGGGGGGTGTCGCCGTCGTAGATGGCCGGGCGTATCTGCTTGGTCAGGCCGAACGCGTTAAGCGCGCGCGCCTGATCCTGGGAGAGCGCCTTGGTGGGGTAGAGATAGAGCGCGCGCGAGAACGCGTCGCGGCAGAGGGCATCGAGCGTGGGCAGGTTGAAGCACAGCGACTTCCCGGAGGCGGTGCCTGTCGTGACGATCGTTGTGCGCTCCCAAGCTGAGGCGAGCGCCTGGGCTTGGTGGGAGTAGAGCCGCTCGATCCCGGCGCGTTCCAAGCCGGCGATCACGTCGGGGTGAAGCTGGGAAGGAATGTCAACGAGCTTGGCCTGGCCGGGTCCTTCGCGAGCTTCGCGCACCACCCGGCCGTCCCCGCGCGCCTCGTCGAGGAGAGCGCTCCACGGCTCCATGGTGCGCTCTGTGGCCACGCCTTGCGATAGTAGTGGCGATGCTCCATCCGGCAGCCGAAGAGTGGGCGAAAGCGCGCACCTTCCATCATTCGCTCTACCCCGCGGAGCGAATCGCGGCCGAGCGCGAGGCGAGCGTGTCGGTGTGCCTGCCGGCGCGTGAGTGCGCCGCGACGGTCGGGGAGATTGTGGGCGCTCTGTCCGGCCTGCTCGAGGCCGGGGCGATCGACGAGGTGGTGGTCGTGGACGCCGCGTCCGACGACGGCACGGCACAACTCGCCGGGCGGGCGGGCGCGAAGGTCGTGCAGGAGCGCGAGTTGATGCCCGAGATGGGCCCGGTGCTCGGCAAGGGCGACGCGATGTGGCGCGCGCTGTCTGTGCTCTCGGGCGAGCTGGTGGTGTATCTCGACGCCGACAGCGAGGACTTCTCCGAGCACTTCGCCACCGGGCTGCTCGGACCGCTCGTGTGCGAGCGGGGAGTTCAGTTCGTAAAGGCGTTCTACCGGCGGCCGTTCGAGCAGGACGGCATCTCCCTGCCCGAGGGTGGTGGGCGCGTCAACCACCTGATGGCGCGACCGGCGCTATCGATCTTCTACCCGGAGCTGGCGGCGGTGCGCCAGCCGCTGGCGGGCGAAGTGGCGGCGCGCCGGGAGGTGCTCGAGCGCGTTCCGTTCGCGACCGGGTACGGCGTGGAGGTCGCGATGTTGATCGATGTGTGGCGCGAGGTCGGCCTCGACGGGCTCGCCCAGGTGGACCTCGATGTGCACCGCAACCGCCATCGGTCGCTGGCGGCGCTCAGTGAGATGTCGGAGACCGTGCTCGCGGCGATCCTCAGAAGGGTCGTGTGCGATGGGCGCCTGTCGGGGGATGGGATAGGTGTTCGTTCCCGGGCAGGCTCAGCCGGCGATGCGGGAGTCCTGGAGGCGACGCTCGAGCGTCCACCGCTTGAGAGCGTGACGAGCCGATGAGCGTGCGCTGCCTGTACGTGGATCTCGACGGGACGCTGCTTGGGCGCGGAGCCTCGATGGTGCACGACGGCGAGGGCAACGTGTCGCTGCTGGGGATGCGCGCGATCGAGGCGTGCTTGCGGGCGGATGTGGAGGTCGTGTTGATGTCCGGACGTCGCCGCATCCAGGTGGCAGAGGACGCGCGCTTGCTCGGTCAGAGCGCCTACATATTCGAGGCGGGCGCGTGCGTGGTGCTGGGGGCGGGTCTGCTCGGTCCGGCGAGCGTTGTCCGGGGCACATCGTCCATCGTCTCGCGCGACACGTCGCCTGTGGCCGCGTCCGGTGCATCCTCTGGCGCTATGTCGAAAGTGCTCGTGGGGGCTCCCGCGGGCGGCGAGGAGCACTGGCTCACCGGCGAGATGATCCCTGGCGAGCTGACGATTGCCCAGCAGATCGAGCACAGTGGTGCGCCCACGCTGCTGTTGGAACACTACGAGGGGCGCTTGGAGTATCACGAGCCGTGGCACGTGGACCGCGAAGTGTCACACTTGTTTCGTGGCCTGGTGGATGCGCACGAGGTCGATGCGCTACTTGCCGAGCACGGCCACGGGCACCTGCGACTGGTGGACAACGGCGTCGTCAATCGCCGCTCCGCGGCGCTCGCGGAGCTGTCCCATGTGCGTGGCTACCACCTCGTGCCGGCCGGAGCCTCCAAGGCGGCGGCCGTTGCCTTCCACCGACAGGTGCGCGGCTACGCGCGCGAGGAGACGTTCGCCATCGGCGACTCGCGTGAGGACCTCGCCTGCGCAGAGCACGTGGGCACCTTCTGGCTCGTGGCAAACGCGGTCGAGCGCGATCCATCCATCCGCGAGGCGGCCACCGCGTTCGACAATGTGCGTGTCGCCGGCGCGGGCCACGGCGCGGGCGTTTACGAGGCGGTCGTGAGCACGCTGGTCACTCGATGACGCGCTCGCGCTTCTCCTCCTCGTAGAGCCGTTCGACGACGAACTCCTTCAGCAGCGTCTGGTAGCCGGTGTTGCGGCGCGCGGCGAGGTCCTTCAGACGCTTGATCGTGAATTCGTCGAAGCGCACCGCGATGGGCGTCGTCCTCCCCCTTGCCCGCGGCGCCCGCTTAGCGTGGCCGCGCCGGTCGCGTTCGTCAATCTCGGCGAATTCGGCCTCGATCTGCTTTACGTACTTGTCCTCGGAATCGCTGCTCTGTGGGTCCTCGGAATCGCTGCTCTGTGGCGTGGGAGTCATCGATTCTGTTCCTCCTACTATTGTGACTACTATATGTAGTTACGATAGTAGCAGACACAAAAAGAGAGTTATACATCCATCGATAGCCTGCGCCACACTCGTCGCCAGAAGCCCGGCTCGGGCCGGCGGCGCCAGCGGGCGGGCGGGGGGACTGTGGTGCGTACGAGCGCGACCCACTCGTCGAGTGGCAGCTCACCCGATATGAGCCGGCCAAGCGCGGTGGTAACGGGCGCTTCGACGCCGGCCTGCTCGAGCGTGCGGGCCAACAGGGGGACCCACTCGAGCGCCTCCACGGCCTGGCCGATCCGCGCCGGTATCTCGAGCGCTGGAACCCCCTCGGCGAGCAGCTCTCCCGCGCGACGGTTGCGGCTCTCGCGGGCAAGTGCTGTCGCAACCAGATCGCCGATGCCAGCCAGGCCGATCATCGACTC
>JBARJU010000285.1:0-3543 GCA_049800435.1 Solirubrobacteraceae bacterium | reverse complement strand
GACCCGGCCCTCGGGACCGTGTCCCCTTCCGGCGCCGCTCAGGCGTGCGCGTGGCGCTTTCCCACGCCGCTCACGGCGCTCGCGGGCGCGCTGTTCCTGCACCGGCTCTACACCGTGCAAAGCAAGGGCGAGCGTACGCGCGAGGTCGATTGGTGCCAGTCCTCGGCCTTGCTTGTGCGGCGCGAGGCGGCGGCACAGGTGGACTACCTCGACCCCGCCTTCTTCGTCTACTCCGACGAGGTCGACTTCGCGCGGCGATTGCGCGACGCGGGCTGGCGCAGCCTGTACGTGCCGAGCGCAGTCGCGATCCACCACGAGCAGCTCTCCACCGACACCGTGTCCGAGCCGCGGATCGTGGAAATGGCGCGCAACCGCGACCTGTACATGCGCAAGCACCACTCACCGGCGGCTGCCCTAACGGTGCGCCTACTCACGGCCTGGTCCTACGCACTGCGAGCGCTCGCCGCGCTGCTGCTCCCCGCCTGTGCCCTACGGGGTGGCCACTCCCCCAAGCGCTACTGGCGCCACGTCACCGCCACGCTGTGGCCCTCCCGCGGCGAGGGCCTGCGCGAGGCGGCCGCGGCGTACAACCGGCGCGCCAACGCCTGATGCTTGCGGCACGAGCGAGTACGGCAGCCACCGCCATCAGATGTCGCGCAACGGGTCCTCCGCGTATGCCTCGACGTCTCCACCGCCCGCGCGGAAGACCGCAACCCGGCGGCGGGCGTCGCTGAGGATCGCGCGAGCCTGCTCGCGCTCGTCGGGCGCGAAGAAGCGGGTGGCGAGCAGCAGCGCCGGGATCGTCGTCAGCCACAGCATGCGCAGCACAAGACCGAGGAGACCGGCGCTCGGCAGCAGCAGCTCACCCGACACGGCCACGCTCGCGAGGATCGCCGCGAGCCGGGCGAGGCGGCCCCACTGGAAGTCCACCACGAACACGTTGAGTGTAAGCAGGTGCATGACCGCCACCATCGCCACATACGCGCCGCACAGCGCGATTCCCGCGCCCGCGATCCCCAGGCCCAGCCCACCGGAGGGTACGAGCACGACGAGCAACACGACGTTCACCGCGAGGCCCGCCGCCGCCGCCGGCACGTTGCGCCGCGTGACCCGCGCGCGCCCCGTGATCACGATCATCACCTGGTACAGCCCGTACAGCGTCCACCCGAGCGCCAGCCACGGCAAGGCCGTGTGCGCGCCGAAGTATTCGGGCGCCGCGAGCAGGCGCACGAGCCACCGTCCGAGCAGCGCCACTCCCGCCACGACCACGCCCGTCGCGAGCACGAAGTAGGTGGTCACGATCGAGTACAGGCTGGAGGCCTCCGCGTCGCTGTCGATCGAATACGCCAGCGGCGGCCACGCGTACTGGAAACCCCGCACGAACACGAACACCACCGTCGCGAGCTGCACCGCAATCGAGTACTCGCCGGCGGCCGCGTGCCCGACGCCGCGAAACAGGTAGAAGCGGTCAATCACCTGTAGCGCGTACACGCTCGCGTCGGCCGCGATCGTCGGCAGCCCAAAGCCGAGCATCGCGCGCAGATCCGCGACCCGCACGCGCAACGAGAAGCGCGCGCGCAACGCCCACCACAGGCCGAGCACCACGATCGTGGAAGCGCCGAAGTTGCCGAGCAGCAGTCCCCTCGCGCCCTGGCCCGCGAACACGACGAGCGCGATCGTGAACAGCACCGTCATCGTCACGTTCGCTCCCGAGGCGTACATGTACGCACGCGTGCGCTCGTCCACGCGCAATTGCGCATATGCCATCTCCAGGTTGGTGAACGCCCACAGGCCGAGGATCGCGCAGTCCATCAAGAGCGGATCGTCGAAGCCGAGCACCAGTTCTGAGAGCTCGCTCGAGAATGCCAGCGCCGCCAGCGCCGCCACCGTCGTGGTCCACGCGACCGTGGCCGTCGCGGTGCGCGCGATCCGCTTGCGGCGCTCGACGTCCGCGTCGTTGAAGTAGAAGCGCACAAACGCCTCCCCCACGCCGAGGCGCAACACGATGCTCGACAGGATCACCATCGTCAGCAGCGTGTTGTAGGCGCCGTAGCCTTCGCTCGAGACATGCCGCGTGTACAGCGGCAGCGTGAACACCGCGATCGCCTTGGCGAAGATTTCCGCGGCCTGGTAAGCCGCGCCTGTCCTCAGCAGTCGCTTGAGGTACCCGCGCACCCCGGGGAACCTAACGGGCGCACCGTCATACAACCTTCCCGGCCTCGGGCGTCACCCCCGCGCGGCGACCGGCGACGTGGGCGGCCCTTCGGATGAGCAGCGGATCTTGTCTCCCACAAAATCCTCGCCTCGCATCGCCCCGAGCGCCACACCGATGCCAAGCAGCGTCCAAGTCACGGGGTCCTCGAGGAAGTCGGCATACACCCACGTGTGCAGCACCAGCGCGGCGAAGCACGCGGCAATCGCGATGCGCGGCGGGGAGCGGCCAGCGCCCGAGAACAGCGCCACGAAGGCGGCGACCAGCAGCGCCACGTACAGCGCGAGGCCGACGATCCCCTGCTCGGCGGCGACCGTCACCGGGATCGTGTGCGACGCCGAGGTCGCATTCGCCGCTGTCGTGTGCTTGTCGTGGCGCCTGTACTGCACTTCGAACGACCCCGACCCGTAGCCCTGGAGCGGGCGCCGCGCGAACAGGTCGAGGCCGCCCGAGACGAGTTTCGCGCGTCCACTCGTGGCGTTGTTGGCCGAGCCCCCAGATCCATTCACCCCGAAGTGAAAACTCGACGGGGCAACCAGCACGGCGACCCCGGCTATCGCGGCCAGTGCGATCGACACGTACACGGTCCCGCGCACGTCCCAGCGCCACGCGGCGAGTACCGCCAGCCCGAGCAACAGCGCCGCGATGCTCGACTGCGAGAAACTCGTCACGAGCCCCGCCAGCAGCCACGCAAGCACGCCCGCGCCGACCAGTTGGGCGCGCCGTTCTCGGCTCCACAGCACGACCGTCGTCACGGCGATCATCACCAGTGCGAGGAAGCGCCCGTAGATGCTCGGGTCGAAGAACAGGGAATTGACGCGGAAGTAGTTGTCATACGCGTTCGCCGCCACCACCTTCGGGTTCAGGAACAGCGCCCTGCGGTCGTACTCGACGAAGCCAACCCCCGCGAACACGACCGCCAGCGCGACCGCCACGCCTAGGCACACGAGCACGAGCCGGGGCGTCCAGGGGGCCTCGCGCAGCAGCACATACAGCAGGCCAAACGGCACATAGAAGAACGCCACGTTCTGCACCGCCTTCGATAGGTCGGCCGAGTAGCCCGTCTGCGCCGCATACACCACGACCGTCGCCAGCAGCAGCCAGTCAAGCGGCATCGGCGCCCGCCGCGAACGGTATGCGCTGTCTCGTCCGAGCACGCGCGGCGCCAGATGGACGAGCGTGCCCGCCGCCACCACCGCATACAGCGGCAGCAGCAGATTCACGGTGCGTCCGTCGGCGGAGATCGGCAGCCTGAACGGCAACGCCAGCACGGCGAGCACGGGAAACGCGCGCGGGTCGCGGCGCATCGCGAGCGCGAGCACGGCGATCGC
>JBARJU010000284.1:0-1558 GCA_049800435.1 Solirubrobacteraceae bacterium | reverse complement strand
TGCGCGCCCAGCGTGGCGCCGCGCGCGAGTCGATCCTCGCGGCCCTCGATCACGGTTCGCACACGGTTGGCGAGCTCGGGGTGGTGACCGCGATGAGCGTCTCGAACATCAATGACAACCTGCGCCGCTTGGCCTCTGACGGTGCGGTGGTCAAGACCGAGCGCGAAGGCAAGACGGCCTACGCATTAGCGAAGGCCGTCTGAGCCTCGGCGGGTGCGGCTGTGGGCTCGGCAGCCGGTACCGTGCGTGAATGGCCTATCTCCGAGCTCGCTTCCCTGGCGATGTGGCCTCGCGCAAGCGCTTGACGCTGGTTGCGTGCATCCTCGGATCGGGCATCGCGCTGCTCGACAGCACGGTCGTGAATGTCGCACTGCCGACGATCCAGCGCGACCTCGGTGGTGGGCTGGCGGCCCAGCAGTGGGTTGTGAATTCCTATCTGCTCACGCTCGGCTCGCTGATCCTGATCGGAGGCTCGCTCGGGGACCTGTACGGCGAGCGGCGCGTCTTCGCACTCGGCGTGGGGGGCTTTGGGGTGGCGTCGCTGCTGTGCGCGCTGGCACCCTCGATCGAGGCGTTGATCGCCGCGCGTGCGCTCCAGGGGGTGGCCGGCGCGCTGCTCACACCGAGCGCGCTCGCGGTGATCGTCGCCACCTTCAGGGAGTCAGAGCGCGGTTCGGCCATCGGCAGCTGGACCGCCTGGGGAGGAATCGCCACGGTTCTAGGCCCACTCGCCGGAGGCGAGCTTCTGCAGATCTCCTCGTGGCGCGCGATCTTCCTCATCAACCTGCCGCTAGTCGCGATCTGCGTGACGTTGATCCTGGCGGTCATCCCCCGCACCGAGCCACGCCGCGAGGGCGCCAGGAGGATCGATTTCCTGGGCGGCTTTCTCTGTGCGCTGGGTCTCGGTGGACCGGTGTTCGCGCTGATCGAGCAGCCGCGGCTGGGTTGGGCAAGTCCGGCGGTGATCCTCCCGCTTGTCGCGGGGGTCGCGTTGCTCGTGTGCTTCGTCGTCCACGAGGCCCGCGCGCGCGACCCGATGTTGCCGCTCACACTGTTTCGCCGGCGCAACTTCTCCGCCGGCAACATCGAGACGCTGTCGATGTACGCGGGCCTGTCGATCCTGTTCTTCTTCCTGACGATCTTCCTACAGCAGATCGGCGGTTACACGCCCCTACAAAGCGGCCTGGCCACGCTTCCCGCCACTGCCGTCATGTTTCTGCTCTCCAAGCGCTTTGGGGCGCTTGCCGACCGGTTCGGCCCCCGCTTTTTCATGGGAGCCGGACCGTTGGTGGCGGCATGCGGGCTACTGCTGTTCCAACGTGTCACTGCGAAGGTCGATTACCTCACCGAAGTACTGCCGGGCATCCTCGTCTTCTCGCTCGGCCTTTCGATGACCGTCGCTCCGCTTACGGCCGCCGTGCTGGCGGGGGTGGAGACCGGTCAGGCCGGTATCGCCTCGGCGGTCAACAACGCCGTCGCGAGGGTCGCCGGTCTGCTTGGCACGGCGGCCGTCGGCGCGGCGGTCGCGGCGTCGTTCGTGTCGGGCCTCGATAACGGC
>JBARJU010000283.1:0-3468 GCA_049800435.1 Solirubrobacteraceae bacterium | reverse complement strand
AGGGTTCAAGCCATTCACCCGTCCGGTCTTCCCCTCGCCTGCGGCCGCCCGGATGGAACGGGCCGCCACTTGGGCTTCCCCCCGAGGCTTCCGCACCCCGCCGACCAAGAGCCGACGACGCACGCCAGGGGTGGGGACAGGCCATCGAGCACGGACCTGGAACAACGCTCTACGACATCAGCCGAACCCCCAATCCTGCGTGTTCACTCGATTGCGTGCGACCTCGCGTCGCACCGTCCAACTCAGGAGTGTGGGAATTCGTGATTGACGCACTCGCTCGCGGTCGAAAGCAGCACGGGTGTCGTCGGCGTCGGCCAGCTCTAGCTCAGCGCTCGAAATACACTCCGGAGTGCCTGCGGCGCCTGGGTAAGCGTCGTCCCGCGGCAACCTGCCGTGATCTTGCGACCGCTACCCAAGTGCGTCGAGGTGACGATCGCCCTCTTCGGTGTCGATCCTTGTGCCAGACAGGTCGCGTAGGTGCTTCCGCCCGACTCCGGCTCGCCAAGCCAGCAGCCCAAGTGCGCTTTGTGTTGGTTAGTCCTGCGCCAGCGCCGGGAGACCTCTGGACGCCGCCCGAGCGCGTCCGCGAAGTCCGTCACCTTCTGGAAGCGGGCGGGTGGGTTGCGGTTCATTGCGCGCTCGACCGCAGTCGCGACGTAGGGCGGCACGTGCGGAGCGACGTCGCGTAGCCGCGGCGGCGGCTGGCTGGCGACAATATTCCATCTTGCTGGTCCGGGCGGAACCGCTTCAAGTAGGTATGGGGGACGACCGGCGAGCAACCAGTATGCCGTCGCGCCGAGCGAGTAAATGTCGCTCAGGACGCTGGCGGTTGGAGCTTCGATAGCGAACTGCGCGGCTACCTCTGGCGCCATGACCGGCGCCGAGCCTCCGTGCGCCGTCGTGGACGTGGCGCCGGAGGGAATCTTGGCGGCGAACCCAAAGTCGCCGACCATGCACTCGCCCTCGTCGTTCAAGAAGAGGTTCGCTGGCTTGATGTCGTTGTGTAGGAGCCGCAGGTCGTGCGCACGGGCGATCCCGTGGCAGGCCTGCCGTACGAAGCGGACGGCGTCATCAACCAACAACCCGCAGCCCATCGTCGCTTCTACTACGCCGTCAAGAGTGCCGTGCGTCGCGAGTTCGGTGACGAGGTAGGGCTGCCCAACGTCCAGGTCGGCGTTCCGGATGGGAAGGATGTGCTCGTCCGAGAGGCTCCGAAGGATTCGGGCCTCGTCCCATTCCCGGCCGGAGGGAGCAGGCTTCAAGAGCTTGAGGGCGACGACCTCGTCCTGATGGTGGTCGAACACCACGTAGACGTCGGCCTGGCCGCCGGTCCCGAGCGGGCGCTGGACCTCGTATCGATTCGCAATGCGCAGCCCCACGGCTAGTACCATCGGGCGAACCGTACCGACTGTTGGAGGATGACAACCTATGCGCGTCGCAGGTATCGCCGTACATATCCCGGGATCCGGACGACCGGCCGCACGCCTCGTGGTGATCGAGGACTTCGGCAGGTCGCCTGCGATCGAGGAGATCGTCGACTTCTCGAGCGACGACGCCGGGCTGCCGATGCAGCTCCACGAAGCAGCTGGGGCACTGCGATCTCGCCTAAAGGGTCTGGAGGTAGACCGTGTCGTGGTGAGGCGAGCTGATTACTCGCCCGCATCGAACAAGGAGGGGCCGAAGGTCAGGTTGCTTATGGAGGGGGCGCTCACGAGTGCTGCCTTCAGCGTCCAGCCCGACACCCGAATTGGGACAGGCAAGGACGCTGGCGGATGGTTCGGGTCCAATAAGGCGGGAGTCGAGGCCGAGGCCGAGCGGGTGCTGTCGGTAGCGTCCCGCGAGCGGCGCTACGTCGAGGCAGCGAGTGCGGCGCTGGCCGGTATTGCGCTAGGTCCCTAGCTCACCGAGGTGCCCCGCCCGCGTTGTGGCGGCTGCAGCCTCTTCGTGCTCGCGAAGTGCATCCCGGCGGAGGCGATCGGCACGCTCGCCGGCAGACAGCGCCTCGAGGAGGTGCCGGACCACCGTTGCTCGCTCATTATCAGCTTCGCTCTGAAGATCGGCGGCGGCGCGAGCGCGTACCAATCCCTCCGTGAGCGTCGTGGCCTTCGCGCGCAGGTCGTCGCGCTCCTGGCTCAGCTTATGGATCCCGTGCTCCACCGCATCGACATCACCCTCGACGAGAGAGCGAATTGTCGCTACCTCGTCCTGCAGGGAGCAAAGGTTTTGCTCGAGCCGCGCGACGGGGCTGGTGCGGGACTTCGGCTTGCCCTGGCGCAACCGGTGAGCGGTCTCGACTGCCGCCCGATCGATGAGCCAACGAAAGCGTCCTCCCCACGGAATGCGCTTGCCGGTGAGCTCGCCGCGAGCGAGCATGGTGCGCACCGTCACCTCGCTCAATTCAAGGCGATCAGCGGCTTGGCGCGTCGAGAAACCATCTGGCACACATGAAAAGATAGCGCTACCAACTTTCTATTGAGGTAGGGTGGCTATATGAAAAGAATACGATCTTTGCTTTCTACTGATCCTGAAGCGAACGCCGCCGGACCGGCCCTTCGTGCCCTGATCGAGACCCAGCGAGCAAACAAGGAGGCGACTACCTTTCCGCGCATCGCCGCCCTCGCAAGGGCCCTTGGCGACTTGTCCGAGGACCTCGGAGCGCCCCTCGTCTGGCCAGTCGGCGAAGCCGCGGACCGTCTCGCGGGGGCCGCAATCCTTGCCAGCGCAGGCGAGATACGAGTAAGGGGTTGGACGGACGACATTCGCGGCGAGTGCGTGCTTCTCGCGACGGTCGCCGCCGTCACACCGCAGGGCCTCGTAGAAACCGCAAAGCACGCACGCGCCCTCGGTGCCTCCGAGGTCCATGCCTGCGGCCTCGAGGTCCCAGGATTGGACTCACCAGACCTGCGCGGCGTCTTTGACAGCCGCGAGCTCTTGGTAGTCAGGAATGGCTCTACAGAGAGCCGAGAGCCGCGAAGGAGCCTAGCTGTCTGCGTTGGTGGCTAGGGCACGAACGGCTTTGATGTGCTGATCGTACGTCTGGACTTGGCGCATGCGCTGTTTGACGTGTGGCGACGGCTCGGCTTCGTAGAGCGTCGGAAAGTGGCCCCGATGCCTGGGCGTAGCAGGCGTCGCGCCTGAGCCTGTACAGGAGGGTTCTTGCTCGAAACCACCGGCTTGCGCTTCGCGCGTGGATGCGAGCGTCTCAGGGGCCCCCACTCACTACTGCTCGGGACGGTGCGACGCGAGGTCGCACGCAATCGAGTGAACACGCAGGATTGGGGGTTCGGCTGATGTCGTAGAGCGTTGTTCCAGGTCCGTGCTCGATGGCCTGTCCCCACCCTTGGCGTGCGTCGTCGGCTCTTGGTCGGCGGGGTGCGGAAGCCTCGGGGGGAAGCCCAAGTGGCGGCCCGTTCCATCCGGGCGGCCGCAGGCGAGGGGAAGACCGGACGGGTGAATGGCTTGAACCCT
>JBARJU010000282.1:0-3238 GCA_049800435.1 Solirubrobacteraceae bacterium | reverse complement strand
CAGCCACGCTATACGCACGCGCCAACGTCCTACACGGCGCAACCGCGGAACACACACCCGAATCGGAGCCAGACGGCGACACAAACACACTCGCCACACCACCACCTTCAACAGGCGGTTCTTCTTTCGGCGGTTCTTCTTCGCCTTCCACCGATTCCGGCCAGTTCGCGTAAGCGCCCGTCAGCGTGTAATCGAGTGTAGCGTCGTTGGTCGCTTTCTTGTATGGCATCGCGGCGCCGCCAAGGTCGACGTCGCTGCTGGCGCATTTGTCGTTCTGCCATATGTTCTCGCTCCATTCGATCCCTGACAGAGAGCCGCAAGGGTAATTGTTGTAGGGCATGATCCCAACATTACCGTGCACGTGCACGTTGGTGAAGCTGGAGATGTCGCCGGCATCGTTCAGATTCAACGCGTCATTGAAGTGATTGCCATCCACGGTCACGTCGGCCGACAGCTCGCTGCCGAGCGCGATACCGTTGCCCGAGCCCACCGCTTGTCCGTTGGCGCCAGAATTGTCGACTGCCGTCGCGAGCCAATTGTTGCTGAGCGTGATGTTGTCGGGATGGCCTCCGCTGTTTGACTGTATGAAGATGTCATACACGGAGTTGCCGTAGAACTTGGAGTTGCTGACGGTGACGTTCGTACCCGCAAAGATCGCCAAGCCCTCGATGTGGCAGTTGACGAGGTTGTAGGACTGCACGTCGTGGATGACCGTGTTGTCGATCAGGATGTTCGCCGGTGCGGTGCTCGTGGGCTGGCGGATGCTGTTGTTGTTGCCACCGTCGGGCCCACCACAGGCGCTCGCGGGGCCCCACGAGCCGCCCTCCACCGTCACGTTGGTCGTCGAATCGATCTCAAAATTGCGACCGGTGAGGTTCTGAAGCGTTATGTCCGTCGGATCCGGGCGCCCAGCCGTCTGGTCGTAGTTGCCCATCACAACGTCCTGCACGGTGATGTTCTCGATCGTGACGTGCGAGGCGAACACGTGGATCGTGCCCGTGACCTGCACGCTCGCCCCTTCGGCGGGCATGAACACGACGTCAGAGCTCGAGGTCTTGCTCGAGTCGCTGGCGATCGACTGGCCCGGATAGGAGCCGGCGAGCATCTGCACCGTCTGCCCCGGTTCGGCTTCGCGGTAGGCGTGGCTCATCGTCAGGCACGGTTGAGCCTGCGTGCACGGGCTCGAATCGCTCCCGGCGGGGGAGATGAACAGGCCCCCAGAGGCCCCCGGGATGACGCTCGTGTGCGCGGAGCTTGCGGGTGTCGAGCCGCTGCTATTGGTAGCGGTGACGACTACGCGCACCGTGTGCCCTACCTCACCGGCGCCCACCTTGTGGGTTACTGTGGTCGCGCCGCCGATCGCCGCGCAGCTATTGCCCGAGCTGTCGCAATCCTGCCACTGATAGCCGTAGCTCGTGGGGCTGCCCGACCAAGTGCCCTTGGTCGCCGTCAACGTCCCTTCGACCGCGACGGTGCCACCGATGACGGGCAGCGCGGTGTTCACAGGGTGAGTGGGCGGTGGCGGGGGCTTGGCCGCGACGACGGCTGTCGCCTGTGAGGTGGCGGGCGTCGAGCCGCCGGCGTTGCCGGCGGTGACGATCACGCGGATCGTGTGCCCCACGTCTGAGGCGCCGAGCTTGTAGGTCGCGCCGGGGCCTCCGACGTTCGTGCAGTTGCCGCCGGCACTGTCGCAGTCCCGCCACTCATAGCTGTAGCTGGTGGGGCTGCCCGACCAGGTGCCCTTGCCGGCGGCCAGGGTGCTTTCTTGCTTTGGCGTTCCCGCGATCGTCGGAACGGCAGTGTTCGCGGGCGGCGATGGTGGCGAGACCGCGATCGTGGCGCTCGCTTGCGAGCTTGCCGAGGTTGAGCCGCCTTCGTTGCTGGCGGTGACGACGACGCGCACCTTGTGCCCCACCTCGCCGGAGACGATCTTGTGGGTGCCGGCGGTCGCGCCGGCTATGTCCTTGCAATTGTTGCCCGAGCCGTCGCAGTCGCGCCACTGGTGGGCATAGCCGGTTGGGCTGCCCGACCATGAACCGTTGCTCGCGGTGAGCGTTGCACCCACGGCGACCGCGCCACTGATCACCGGTGGGGCGATGTTCGCCGGCGCGACCGGGGGCGGTGGGCTTTCTTTGCTCGGCGGGGGCGAGCCCAGCGGCGAGGTCGGCGCCAGCAGCGACGGGAGCCCGGGCACGAAGGTCGGCACGGTGCGAGTGTGCGGAAGGCTCGCCGTCACCGCAAGCGCATACGCGGAGATCGGGCAGCGGGCGTGGGGGGACGATCCGCCCGAGCGCCACGATCTCGGCAGCGCGCGCAGATGGCGCTCGAGGCTTGTCTCGCTGCGGCAGCGCCCACCCGGGCGGGTCCGATAGCGAAGCGTTCCGCCCCGCGCCAGCACCGCCAGCCAGTAGGTGTGCCCTGAGACGAGCTGGTGGAGCACGAACGGCAGGCTGTTCCACGAGCCGCTCTGCGGTGAGGAGATCATGCCAGTGTCGAGCAAGGCGCCCGGCCCGTTGCCGGCGTTGCGATAGAGCCCTATGAGGATCGCTTTGGCGCTGCTCCGCGAGTCTATGTACAGACGCACCATCGCGGCAAGCCCGGAGGCGTGTGCTCGCAGGCGAAAGGCCCGCAGGCGCCCGGCCCTCAGCGAGTCGTGCTGAGCCTCGGTCGCGGTGTCTCCGAGCAGCACGGCGGCATGGGCGGCCGCGCGGTGCGGTGCGGGTAGGCCCAAGCCAGGCGAAGCCATGGCGAGGACCGCGGATGCTACGACCAGCGGCACAACGCGTCGAATCGACAGCATGGGCATACGAGCCTTCCAGTCGGGAGCATCCGTGCTCTGGATTCATTATCCCATCCTGGGAGCGAAGTATCCCTCCAGGGATACATAATCACGCCCGGCGGCACAGAATACACATCCGCACGGCGGCATGCGGCGGCATGCGGCGGCATGCGGCGGCATGCGGCGGCCTCCGCGGAGACGAGCACGATCCTCGTCACTTCTCCGCGGAGGCCGGGTTGGAGTCGGCTGGATGGGCTGAGCCGGCGGCCTGCTCGTTCACGCCTGTTTCCAGGCCTGCTCGCTCGGGCCTATTTGCTTAGTGTTGTGTGGCTCCTGCGTCTGGTGGGTTGGGGCGGGTTTTGCCGTTGATGTCTGTTGGGGGATAGTCGCTTGGGTCGCCGTGGTTTAGCGCGGCGGCTCCTGCCTGGAGGTTGAAGTTGACGTTGTTGGGTTCTATGA
>JBARJU010000281.1:0-4367 GCA_049800435.1 Solirubrobacteraceae bacterium | reverse complement strand
CGCTTGTCGATGGCGGGCGCGAGACCCGCGCCCGAGTACGGTCAGCCGCCCAGGCCCGCACGCGGCGCCTGCTCGAGGCGGTCGTGCCCGGGCTCGTCGACGCAGTCGACATCGACGCCGTTGTTCGGCGGATCGAGATCGACGACCTCGTGCAGCAGATCGACATCGATCAGCTCGTCGGCCGGATCGACATCGATGCGCTCATGCAACGGATCGACCTGGATGCCGTTGTCGCCAGTATTGACGTGAACCGAATCGCGGAACGCATCGATGTCGATGCGGTCGTCGAGCAAACGGAGCTCGGTACCATCGTCGCACGCTCGACTAGCGGCTTCGCAAGCGAGGCGCTCGACGCGGCTCGAAGTCAGACTGCCGACATCGACACGCGCGTCAGTCGCGCGGTGAACCGCGTTCTGCGTCGCAAGGAGGGCGAGGCACCAGTCGGGCCGCCACTGCTTACCGACGAGACGGGCACCGAGGGCACGGCTTCCGCGTCGGACGCCGAGCTCGAGCCGCCGGACACGTCGGACGGGGAGTCGAAGTGACGAACGGGGATGCCCACCGTGCCATGGCCCGGCAGGGCCATTACGCGGGTGCCTTGAGCCGCCTGCTGGCGTACGGAGCGGACCTCCTCATCCTCACCGTCGTCTATGCCGCTGGGCTCGCCCTAATGGAGTTCGCGATCAATGCCGCCACGCCGTGGAACGTGGATCTCAAGATGGCGCATGGACTCGTCCTCATCGGGGAGCTACTTTGGGCTGCGTTCTACTTCGGTAACTCGTGGGTCATCTTTGCCCGCTCGCCCGGGATGACGCTACTAGGGCTCCGGATTGTGCAGGCAGACGGCTCGCCGCTCGACCGGCACCACGGGATCATCCGCCTCATCGCGTTCCCACTGGGGTTCTTGACCCTAGGGCTCGGGTTCTTGGGGATCATCTTCGGCCGCACTCACCAGGCGATCTACGATCACATCGCGAGGACTGCGGTGGTCTACGACTGGGATGCGGAGGCGGCGAAGCTCCGCGGCCTGGCCGCGCGCGGGGCCCACCGGCGCGAGGCGCAAGTGCAGGCGCCCACCGAGCGCTGAGGGCGCAGCGCGAACCGGTGAGCGCGATCTCTCGCTCTCTGTGCAGCGCTCTCCAACGCGCTGTACCTGGCGACGCAGCACGTCGCCAGCACGAGCGGCAGCGTGCGCAAGGCGTCGGGCCCGCGACTCGTCGCGTATCTCATCCGCAGCCCGCTGTGGCTGTTCGGCTGGGCAGCCGCACTCGGGGCGTTCGCCTTTCAGGCGGCCGCTCTGAAGAACGGTCAGCTATCGATCGTGCAGGCGCTTGGGATGCCGAGAAGGTGGAGCTCAATCGTGTCTGTCGGTTCGCCGTGTGTGGCGTCCCAGCGACAGTGATCACTAGCAGTCGGCTACCCAGCCATGCGCCGTTTACGGAGTGCGTCACCCATCAAACGCGCCCGCTTCGGCTGCGGCAAGCTACTGAAAAGGCTCGGATAATTACCGATGCAGGTCGGTCCGCTCGGATTACAGTTCGGGGATCGATTAGCAGAACTGAGCCTGGAGCAAAGGAGTCCACATGGCTGATCAAGGGGAATTCACGAGAACGCGTGACACGGACGATAGGGTCGAGGGCAGTGGCTGGCTTTTGTTTGCCTCGATCATGATCGCGATCGCTGGCGTGCTGAACATTATCTGGGGGATCGCGGCGATCAGCAACTCGAAGTTCTTCACCCAGAACGCGACCTACATCTTGAGCGGCCTCAACACGTGGGGCTGGATCGTGTTGATCATCGGGGTACTCGAGTTGATCGCTGCGTATTCGATCATGGTCGGCGGACAGTATGGCCGATGGTTGGGCATTGCTGTGGTGAGTATCAACTCGATCGCCGCCTTGCTGTCGATCCCTGCGTACCCGTTCTGGTCGCTGTGCCTGTTCGGGATCGACATTCTGATCATCTACGGACTGGCCGCCTACGGCGGGCAGCACAAGGATGTCGTCTGAGCGGCCGACACTCAGAAGAAGCCGGCCCTGCATGGCGCGCGCCGCGAGAAGCTGGCCGCGCCATGCATGCTGAGCATGGCGACTTGGCCCATACCTGCTCGTGACGATGCAGACAACCCGCCATAACGAAGGGAGAGCCTGATGGACATCTTCGAGGTCAAACAGGAGGAGACCGTCAGCAGGGAGGAGGTCGCGGAGCGCCTACGGCTCCTCGCCGACATGCTCGCTCGGAACAACGACTTGGAGTTCGACCGCGGCGGAATGCATTTCACTGTTCGCGTCCCCGACCAGCTCCAGCTCAAGGTCGAGCTTGAGGTGGAGACCGACGAGCGCGAGCTCGAGATCGAGCTGAAATGGTGATTGCTAGAGATGGCCGTCCTTCAGCTTATGGCGCCCTCGGGCGGAATGGCCGCTGCTCGCCGTGGCCTTGACCGACGATCCGGCAGGTCCCCTCGGGCACTTCATTCCGCACGCCCGGGATATCGCCGAGGGCTCGGAAACGACCATGCATGCGTCCTCTGAGACCGCCTCGTAACAGTTCCCGCTCGGGATAGAGCCTGGCTCGTGCATGACACCACTACTTGGGAAGACGGACGCGTGGAGCACCGCGACGGCACCGCGAGACTCCTAGCGCCGGACCGCGTCCGGTTGACCTACGACGACATGCTTGGAGGCACAGAGCTCCAGCACCGCCCCTTGCGGTCAGACGCCGCGGGTCAGCTTGCCGCGTACTCCTTCTCGGCCTTCTCGAGTTCCTTCTGGAACTCCTCGGCGTCGACGTCGATTTCCTTCTCGATCGTCTTTTCTGCTCGGGTGAGTAGCTTGTCGAGCTGTTCTTCGACGCGCGACTCGCCGATCACGAACAGCGTCGCTTCTCCAGCTTCTATGAACTCTCCCAGTTCCTTGGCGGCGTCCCCGGGGATGCCCTTTCTGAAGTGTCCGCCCAGACCGCCGATGACGCCCCCGACCAAAGCCGCTGGGATGATCGCTGGTGCTGCCAGCACCCCGACCGCCGCTCCGACTGCGATGCCTCCCCATGCGCCGTGCTGTGTGGGCTTCTCGTGCTTCTCGACGTGGACCTTGCCGTCAGTGTCCCTTGTCACCAACGCAACGTCATAGGTGCCCACGAGCTTCGCCGCATGCAGTTCGAGAAGCGCGTCGTAGTCCGCCTCGGCGCCAGCACGGTCAGCGTAGGTAGCGGCATAGATGAAAACCGGTCTGTCGCTCATCTGATCTCCTGTTCACGGTTTGGGTGTTCTGAAGGGGCTGCCCGCACTCCACGCTAGGAGCATTTGAGGGATTCGTATGCCTGCTTGTAGCTCGCCGCAAGTCCGGAGATCGCAGTCTTGACCTGGGGCTCGGATTGCTTGAGCACTGCTTCAATGTTCCCCGAGGATCGCGCTGTCGAGACGAGGGTCCTCGCGAGTCCAGCAAGCTCGGCCTGGAGGGCCGTCTGCGCGGTCTTCACCGGTGCCTTGCTCGCCGCCGGCAGATTTGCGGTGGATTCTTTGATCTTGGCGGCTTCCTTGCCCATCACCGCGGCGGCGTCTTTGATTTCTTCCGGTGCTTTTGTGGAGATCGACAGGCCAGACAGTTTCGAGAGTTCGGCCTGAATTGCCTTGGTGGAGGAGCACACCTGCGCTGTCGCCTTTTCTTCAGACGATTCGCCACACGCGGCCAGCCCTATCGGGACGAGCAGGATCGCCGCTAGAACTGCCGGGGCCCTACAGGTCTTGAACACCGTGACTCCTCACCGCGGGCTGTGATGACATCTGGGCCTCCTTCTAAGGCGTCAAGGGCCAGCTTCGAGTAAAGCAAGGCGGACATCCTCCAACGAAGTGAGCCGCCTTCCATCGGTAGTCCACCGCACAAAGGCTGCACATAGCTGACGATCCATTCGAGCCGCGGGGAGCGGGGCCACTCGGGCGGAACGCGCCCTTCGCTTGCGTGCGATCCGGGCGCCTGAAGGGGGCCCGGATCACTCTTGTTCGATCACCGAGGCGTTGTAGGCAGCCCGGAGACCGCCAATCGTACGCGCCTTGATTGTTGGAGTGGCTGAGTCAACGGTCAGTCGGCTTGACAAGCGCTCAAAGCCGGTCTACGAGCGCTTCGGCAGTGCGCGCGCAGGCGCCCTCGGCAACTGCACCCCGAGCGCCAGCCGGTCTGCGAACATCGCTCGGCCGATGTCGCCGCATGGTCCCCCAACCCGCGTGCGCGCTCGCATGGCTATCGCATTCGCCGTCGCCCTGGCGATCGGCGCCGCCTCGTCGGCGATGCCAGGCATGCTGCTCGCGCAACCGGCTTGGGAAGGCACGGGTGGCTCGACAGCGCCGGGCGGCTCGACCGGAGGGGCGACGC
>JBARJU010000280.1:0-19208 GCA_049800435.1 Solirubrobacteraceae bacterium | reverse complement strand
GCGGACGACACCGCCGAGCGCCACGCCGGCCCACGGGAGCACCGGCGGAGCGGTAGCGGCCGGGCCACATGGCGCCGTCGCGGTTGCCGAGGTGCGCGATCCCGAAGAAGCAAGGAGCTTCCCGCTTCCGGCTTCCGTGCACCACCGCCGCGCGAGCACTCCGAGCGTCGCCGGCGAAGCGGCGGTCGCAGCGGGCGCGGCTTCCGATGCACAGATCCGCAAGGAGCTCGGCGAAGAGGCGCGCGCCAAGGCTCAGGAACGCGCGGCTCAGCGCCGCGTGCTGACGCCGCTGGCGGGTGGCTTCTCGGTCGGGGGCAACGGCACGATTCCAATCCCCACGGATGTGCCCGAAGCTGTGCAGCGAGTTATCGCGGGGGGCAACGCGATCGCCGACTTCCCCTACATCTGGGGTGGCGGCCACGCCTCGTTCGTCGCCAACGGATATGACTGCTCCGGTTCGGTCAGCTACGCGCTGGCGGCCGGCGGCTTGCTCAGCACCCCGCTCGTCTCAGGCGACCTCGCCAGCTGGGGTGAAGCCGGGCCGGGTCGCTGGATCACGATCTACGCCAACGCCGGTCACACCTTCATGGACGTGGACGGCATGTGGTTCGACACCGCCGGGCGCTCCGGGCCGTATGCGTCGCGCTGGCTTGTGTCGACGCCGCCGCTCGGCGGCTACGCGGTGCGTCATCCGATCGAACTATAACCAGGCGAAAAAGGCCGCCGCGCGGTAATCTCGGCGGCGGCGCGGCGCTCGACGCAGTCCCCGGATCTCAAGGGTTGAGGGTGATGGTGCTCAGCACCGTCGTCGTCTGCGGGCTCTGGCGCGAGGCGTTGCGAGCAAAGAGGCGCAGCGTGAGCTTCAGTTTGCGTACGTGCTTCAGACGGGCGGCGGTACTCGCGGAGAACTTGACGTGAATAGTGCCTTGACCGGCTTTTGTGGTGACGAGCACCGCAGTGCCGACGACGATCGCACCCGGGGAGCCCTTGGGCAAGCCGGTAGCCGCGGCCCCGTGAATCCGAAGTCGCTTGGCCACCGCTGCGTCGAGTAGCACCTGGATGCTGCCGGCCACCTGCTCGTTTGCGCTGTAGCGCACCGCCAGACCGCCGCGCAGCACCTTCTTCAAGGACTTCGAGCTTGCGAAGCCCGTGACGACAGGGGCGGGCACGGTGGGAGCAGCGGGGGACGTGGGCGCGATGGCACCGGCGACCGGCGAGGTCGCCGTCGTGCCGCCCGGCCCCGAGGGGCCACCGGGGAGCGTAGTAGTCGGGGCGGCCGGGCCGACGACCGTGATCGGCTCGGTCACACTTGCCGTGTTGCCACCCGTATCTGTGACAGTGAGCGTCACATTGTAGGTTTCGCCGTATTGGTAGGAATGGTATGTGCTCGCAGCGCAGGGCGCCTTCCACGGAAGTTCGCAGGGGGAGGTTTCAGGAGAATTCAGCGACGGCGCGCCGGGGGCGTAGCCAGTGACTTCGGGAGTTTTGTCGCCGAAGTTCCATTTATAGACGGCGTATTTGGGTTCCTCCGCACCGGTGGCCTTTGAGTAGCCGATATCGTCGTTGAGAGTTATGTTTGACTCCATTCCGTCGAAGCCGACCAGTTCGTTGGCGTTCACGGGGTTGGGGGCGGTGAATTGTGGAACCAGGCTGATGCCTGCCATACACGGCACGCCGGGATATGGGAGTCTCCCCGCGGCAAGATTGAAGGCATCATTTATATATGCATTGGAGCCGGCAAACGACTGGTTGGAGAGCGAGCCGCCAAAGCTATGTTCGTCAGCGGTTACGCTTCCTACAGATTGACCGCTTGCGAAGAAGTTGCGACACTCATCCGTAACCTCGTTGCCCAGGGAATCATTCCAGGCGTTTAGCAGGGGGTCGGTGACGATGTTCTGTTGCTGCACGCCGATCTGACTGACGATCAGGTCGGCTAGCCCTGTGTCGTAGGAGCCGTCGGGACTGCGGCCGGCGCTTTGGTTGGGCTCCTGCTGGTGGGGACCTTCGCGAACTGCTGCCTTCTGTTCTGCTTCTTCTTGTTCTTTTTGTTCTTCGGAGTTCTTAGATTTTTCTTCTTTTTCCTTTATCGATTCTATCTTTTTTTCCTTTGCCTTCTCCTTCTTCTCGAGCGGTTCGCTGGTGGGATCGAAGCCGCCGTCCTGGCAGTCATAGGCAGGAGTCTCATCCGCACCTGTCAGGTGGTAGTCGCCGAACCCTCCGGCGGTCCATGGGATCACCCCGTAGAGGATCGTGTTCGCATCGGGCGTCGTCGCGTTTTCGAGGGTGACATTGGAGAAGTCGGAGTGATAGCTGCAGAAGCTGTTCTTGTAGCTTTCGGTTCCTGTTTCTTGGATCGAACCGGTGTGGTCGGAGCAGTGACCTGTGGGGCCGCCCGCGTCAAGGCAGGCGGTGACGCCGGGGGGGGTAAACAGGTAGAAGATCGAGCCCACGCCCTTCTGGAGGCCGTGCGCCGCGATGAAGGCCTTGAGCTCTGTCCGTACCTGGGGGTCGGTGAGGCAGACTTCCGTGTGCTTTTTCGCCACGACGGGCCCGATCAGGTCTGTGACTTCCAGCGGATGCGGGTCGGTGCATTCTTTCGTGGCGGGGTAGGAATCGGTGTCGGTGTAGGCGCCGCGGAAGGTGGACAGGTAGGAGGCGGGCAGGTTGGACTTGTCGGTGTACTGACTGTCCACCGCGAACACGGTGCCCGTGGAGCCGCTGTCGGCGCCGAGGCCCTGAAAGAAAGTGTCGATGAGATGCTGCCAGTCCCCGTGGTAGTGGTCGGTCGGATCCCAGTAGATCGCATACGTTTCGTTCTTGTGCAGCACCGGGTTGCCTTCCGGGTTGTCGAAGCTAGCGGCGGTCGGCGTGCCCTCAAAGACGGATTCTGCTTCGCGTGGCTGCAGGCCGACTTTTGTGGGGCCGACCGTGGTGACGACCGCGCCGGCGGGGGCAGCTGCAAGCGCGAGCACGACCGCAAGCGAGGCCGCGAGCGCTAGGACCGCGCGTAGCGCGAGCTTGCTCGGGTCGCGGTGCTCGCGGGTGCCGGTCTTCAGGGAGCGTAGCATCGCCATTGCGGACACCATCGGCACCGCGCGGGCCTTCCCTTAGCCCAGATGGACGGCTGCCATATACGTTGCGGACGGCCAACCCGCTGGGCCGGTCGCCTGAGGGCCCCGGGGCGGGGTCGCTCGCCTGGGCAATATCGCCTATTTGGTCGCGAAGCCCAGCGGCATCTCCGGCGCGGCGATGAGCTTGCAAGCCTTGCGGACCGGGCAAAAGACGAGCATGCTGGCTGGAATGACCGACGGAAAGCAGCCACCGGCGGACGGGCATGATGACCGCCCACCGATGCCCGGGGCGCTAAAGCGTGAAGCAATCGAGCTGTTCGCTCCGCTCCCGCGCCATTACGATCGCGTGGCGGCGGTCTTGAGCTTCGGCCAGGACCCACGCTGGCGAAGGGCGATGGTGGAGAGGATCGGCGCAACTCCCAGCGAGCGCGTGCTGGACGTGGCGAGCGGCACCGGGATGGTGGCCACGGCGCTGGTGCGGCGCTATGGGTGCGAGGTGGTGGGGCTCGACCAGAGCCCCCAGATGCTGGCGGGGGCACAGGCGAAGATCGCGGCCGACGACGAGCTGGCCCGGCGGATTTCGCTCGTGCACGGGGAAGCCGAGCGACTGCCATTCGGCGAGGGAGAGTTCGACCACCTGACGTTCACGTACCTGTTGCGCTACGTGGAGGACCCGGGCGCGACGATGGCCGAGCTCGCACGGGTGGTGAGGCCCGGTGGGCGGATCGCCTCGCTCGAGTTCGCGGTGCCGCCAAATGCGCTTTGGCGGCAGGCATGGAGGCTGTACACGCGGGTGGGCCTTCCCACGCTCGGCAGACTGGTGTCACGCGAGTGGGCCCACACCGGCCGCTTTCTCTCCGAGAGCATCCCCGGCTTCTACGAGCGCTACCCACAGGAGCGGGTCGTGGAGCTATGGGAGCGGGCGGGCATCGTCGACGTGCACGTGCGCTCGATGAGTCTCGGTGGGGGCATCGTGATGTGGGGCACCAAGCGCGCCTACGACCCCAACCCGACGAGCGCCGATGCCGCGAAGGCGGCGGGGCAGAGCGGCGGCGGCGATGCGAGGGTGAGGCAAGCGAGCGGCGGCGCCGGCGTGGCGGCCACAGAGACGAGCGCTGGTGGCGACGCCGACCCGGCTTGAGCGCCCCGCGTTCTACGCACTGCGCCCCGGCGGGTGGCGCGATGCGCTGACGCTGCTCCACCCGCCGTACACAGCCTGGCACCTGAGCTACGTGGCGATCGGCGCGAGTGTGGCGCCGCACCTGTACGGCTACCGCCTGATGTGGACGCTGGTGGCGTTTCTGCTCGGCGTCGGTGTCGCGGCGCACGCGCTGGACGAGTTGCACGGGAGGCCGCTCGGGACGCGCCTGTCCGATCGCACGCTCGTGGCGCTTGCGGTGCTCTCGCTCGCGGGCGCAGGCGCAATCGGCGTGATCGGAGCTCTCACGATCTCGCTGTGGCTGCTGGCGTTCGTCGCGGTCGGGGTGGCGCTGACGGTGACCTACAACCTCGAGTTGTTCGGCGGTCGCATGCACTCGGACGTGTGGTTCGCGATCGGATGGGGCGCTTTTCCTGCGCTGACCGCTTTCTTTGCACAGGCGCAGGAAGTGCGCCTGACAGCGCTGCTGGTGGCGGCGGCGTGCCTGATGCTGAGCGCCGCCCAACGGCGCTTGAGCACGCCGGTGCGCGAGCTGCGAAGGCGAACCGTGGCTGTGAGCGGCGAGCAGCGCCTTACGAGCGGCCGCACCGTGGAGCTTGACGCCGCGCGGATCGCCGCGCCGATGGAGGGCGCACTGATGGCATGCGCGACGGGCATGGTGCTGCTCGCGGCCGGACTGGCGGCGGCTCGGTTGTAGCTGCATAACGCACCCGTGGGCGAGCCGGCGGTGCGATCGCGAGGGCGATCGCGGTGCGGTGCGGTACAACTGAGCGATGACACCACCGGCAAGCAAGCCAGCGGGTCTCACAGTCGCGGTCACCGGACCTACCGGGGAGATCGGCCAAGCGGTGGTTGGAGCGCTCGACCGCTCGCGCGAGGTGGAGCGCGTGCTCGGGATGGCGCGCAGGCCGTTTGACCCGGCGACGCGTGGCTGGAAGAAGGTGAGCTATAGGCGCGGAGACGTGCTAGATCGCGAGGCGGTTGCGGAGCTGGTGAGCGGCGCGGACGTGGTGGTGCACCTTGCGTTCATGATCATGGGGGGAGCGCAGGAGACCCGCGCGGTCAACCTCGAAGGGTCGCGCAACGTGTTCGAGGCGGCCGTGTCCGCCGGCGTGAAGCGCCTCGTGTACGCGTCCTCGGTTGCCGCCTATGGCTTCCATCGCGAGAACCCCCAGCCTCTCACCGAGGAGGTCGCGACGCGCGGGAGCACAGACCACTACTACTCGGCTCAGAAGGCTGAGGTCGAGACGCTGCTGCGGGGGGTGCTCAACGGCGGCTCGACCGAGGCATACGTCTTTCGGCCGTGCATCGTCGGTGGACGCGATGCGCACCTTCTGATCGACAGCCTGCCTTACACGCAGATCTCAGAGCGACTTCCCGAGCCGGCACGGCGGTTGCTCGACGGTGTGCCGATCCTCAAGCCGGTGCTGCCCGATCCGGGAGTGCCGTTCCAGCTGGTTCACCACGACGACGTGGCGAGCGCGATGCGCGCGGCCGTCCTCGGACGCGGCACACCAGGCGCCTACAACCTCGCGGGCGCGGGACAGCTGAGCGTCTCCCAGCTCGCCGAGGAGCTTGGCTGGTATTCGATTCCGGTACCCGATCTTGCCGTGGATGCTGTAGCGGAGTTGATTGCGAGGCTCGGGTTTCTGCCGGCGCAGGCTCAGTGGATCAGTGCTTTTCGCGAGCCCGTGATCATGTCGGTGGCCAAGGCGAAGCGTGAGCTCGGTTGGCGTCCGAGACACAACGCGCTCGAGACACTGCGCGAGACGATCGCGGCGACGCGGGTGGAGCGCTCCGCCGGCTGACACGGACCTGTCTGACGATCGGAGCTACGGCGCGACCCAGGGCGGCGGGCGCTCGATGGACGATGTGCCGGGTGCGGGTTACCCTGTGACCGGTGAGGCGCTCACCATGACCGACATCGGCGACAGCATGTTCCACAAGGGTCAGCCCGTGTGGGTCGTGCAGAGCGACGGCTCACAGCGCGCCGCCGAGTATGTTGGCGAGGGAGAGATGAGCGCCTGGTTCGGAGGGGCGCCGACGGTGATCGTCGTCTACCCGGACACGCACACCGGTGGGGCTGTCGAGGTCGATCGGGTTATTACGCGGGAGGGGTAGAGGGGTGTCTCGCCGAGCTTGTCCGCTCGTACAGATGAAGGGCGCGTCTCAACGAGCTTGCCTGCTCGTGCCGGCCGTAGCGATCGCGGCATTGATCGCCTCCTCGGGAGCGATAGCCGGCCCTGGTCGCCGCTTGGATTGCCTTCCTCCGCACGCCACGACACTTGCCAAGGATCGCGAGATCCTGGTCTATTCACTTGCGAGCCCGACTCTGAACCAAGGCGGCACCTACGCCTGTCGTCTCGGGCGAAAAACCAAGGTCACACTTGCCAAGCCAAGCCGCTACTGCTGCCATCCGATCGAGCACGTCACCGTTGTCGGTGCGATCGTCGCCTACACCGAGGGCACACGCGGAGTCGATTCGGGATGCGCGGGCATCGTGGTCGTCGATGTCGCGCACAGGCGAACGCTTCTCACCGTGCCGGATGTGGCGTGTTACGTCGACGCTGGCATCATCAGCTTCAGCCGCCTCACCGACTTCGTCCTCAGCCCCCACGGCTCGGCTGCCTGGATCGTACAGGTGGGCGGCGTCAGGCAGACAGCGGGTTTCGAGGTGCACAGCGCGCATGTATCCGGAGTGCCCACCCTGCTCGACCAAGACCCCACGATCGTCCCTGGGTCGATGCGCCTATCTCACGGACTCGTGAGCTGGGAGGACGCGGGAGGGCGCAGCTCCGCTCCGCTGTCTTAGCCTGGAGAGCCGACGCGCCAGTCTGACGCGCCAGTCGAATCGAACCCCCAAATTGGGGCCTACGCAGTGGGCGATCCAGGATTCGAACCTGGGACCTCTTCCTTATCAGGGACGGCCGGGTTGCGCGGTAGATGGGTTGGAATCCCGCATGGATACTGAGGATTCGTGGATGACTAGCCAAGCGGGCCAAGACCCCAAAAGTCCGCGTTTTGCGGGCGATCCCGGGCGATATTGCAGGGCTGCCATTTGCTTGCGGCTTCTCGCACGGCCTCGAACCGCAGTGTCGAACGCGTCAGCCGAAGCGGCTCAGGCGGCGATGCTGGGGGCTAGAACCTTGATCTGGGCCTTGTTGGGCCCAAGGTTCAGCGCGGCGTAGATCGCAGAGGGGTCGAGGTCGGCGCCGCCGGGCCACGCGATGGTGCCCAGCTCGTCGTCCACCGTGACCTGCTCGAACGCCTTCGGATCGCGCAGGGGAGCGAAGACTTCGGTGTCCAGGAGCGGCGTGATGTCCACGTCGCGGACCTCTCCGTCGGCAAACATCACGCGGACTACGTGCTCGGGGCGCGGCGTCGCCGCGATCATCTCAGGGGCGATTCCTGGCTCCATCACAGTCAATCGTAGCGCCCGGTCGGGTGCTGGTGGCATCCCAGGTAGCCTACGGCGAGGTGCAGAGACTCGGCCCGGCGTCGATGCGGACAGACGATAGATCGCGCACCACACGATCACATTTGGCGAGCTTGAGCTTGATTGGAGCCAAACACCTGGCGCGACGTGGATCTCGCACGAGGCACAATCACCGTGCACGCCGCCAAGACCGACGCCGGGGTGCGCGTCGTGAACATCCTGTCAGGTCTGAGGATAGTTTGCCGATAACGCAAGTGGCTGTGATATCGTCTTGCTTCAAGACCAAGGAGATAAGATGAGCGACCGAATCGTAATCGGGCAGCGCATCAGGCACGAGCGGGAAGTTGCCGGTTACACCCAGGCCCAGCTCGCTGAGTTGGTCGGTATTGGCGACACCGTGCTTTGCAAGATCGAGACAGGCCAGCGGGGCCTCGACAGCCTAATTTTGCGCCGCATCGCGCGTGTTCTGGACGTACCAATGGACCGCTTCTTTATCGCAACAGAGTCCCTAGCTCTTGCACGCGAGGGCGATGACGAGCACGTGCGCGGGATGGTCGAGTGGGCGCGCGGGATGAAGGCCGATCTTGCGTTTGTCCGCGAGGCTGCCCGCCGTTATGGCTAGCCTGCAACCTGCTTACGTTCGTGGGAAGCAGGCAGCCCAGGCACTCCGTCTGCGTGAGCAGTTGGGATTTGGTGCCGTCGATATTTGGCAGCTTTTGGACCACCTCGACATCCCGGTGGCTCTTCACGAGTTTGGTGATAGCGGTGGCGACGGTCTGTACCTATGGGAACACAGCGAACCGTTCATTGTCGTCAATGCAAGCCGGCGCCTTAGCCGCCAGCGCTTCACAGCTGCACACGAGCTAGGCCACCATGAGATGCACCGCTTCGATGGGGATCGGTTGCTAATCACCGATCACGACGTGACCCGTCGCTCAAGCGATGCACGGGAGATCGAAGCCAACGCATTCGCCGCGTACTTCCTCGCGCCCGATGAGGCGGTCCGTCGAGGTGTAGGTGACGACCGCGGCGAGAAGATCACCAAGGACCATGTCATCGAGCTTATGGGTGTTTTTGGCCTCTCCTACAGAGCGACGACTTGGCGTTTGCTCAACGCCGAGGTCATCAACCAAGCCCAACAAGCCGCGCTCGCCACCAACCCCGCTGTGGAGGCGGGGTTGCGCCGCGCAGGCATCGACGAGGACAACATCTTCAAGCCGCCGCCGCGCCTACCACGCACCCATGTAAATCATGCGCTGCGTCTCTACGAAGACCATGTCGTGTCACCCAATCGTCTTGGCGAGCTGCTTGACATGACCCCTTCCGACGCCCTCACGTTCGCAGAGCAACGTGATGTTCGTCCGACGCCGGAGCTCCCGGTGGACGAGGCCGCCGTCGATGAGCTCCTGCGCGGACTATGACCCCGCTGCCAACCGGCAGCGCATGGGCCTGTTTCGACACCACCGCCCTGATCCATTTCAATGCTATTGGACAACTCGAAACACTCGGCGCTTGGTTTCCGCGCGCCTTCGCACCAGCAGTCGTGATCGAGGATGAGATTCGCTCACACCTCACCAGATATCCTAAGAATCAAGCCATCCTCAACGCTGCCTGGCTTGAATCTGTCGCCATTACAGAGCCAGACGACCTCAAGGATGTGGGCGAGATCCACAAGCGCTTCGGCCGCCAGGCAGGACAAGACCCGAGGCGAGGCTGAGGTTGTCGTCCTGTGCGCACGTCAGAGATGGACCGGCATCATCGACGACTCAAACGGTCAACGAGCTGCTCAGGACTACAGAGCTCCACATTGCGCAATCCTCACGATGATCCTCGCCGCAGCCGGACACGGACTGATCGAAGCAAACCATGCGTGGAAACTGCACGCTGATCTTGAACAGAGTCGTGGCCGTGGTCGTTCAGCTCTCACGGCTCAGGCGACCCATCGGCGTCCCTTTGAATCTTGCATCCAACAGTTTGCAGGGATCGTCAAGCAACGTAAGCTCAACTGGCCCCATATTCTCGGCCTGCCCGGCGTTGATGGTCTCGTCATCCGGACCAGGAATACGGCCCCGTGACCGACCAGCAGCCCGGGTCGAGGTGACATCGTCACTGCCGCTACCACACTCCAGATTGCCCAATGAAAGGGCAGCAAACGAGCAGCGACAGCGACATCGGTCGGCGTTCTCGGAGACGATTGTGGGTACCAACGGCGTGGAACCGCAACGGCTCCACCACAGGGGATTCCGCCAATGGGCGATCCTGGATTCGAACCAGGGACCTCTTCCTTATCAGAGAAGCGCTCTAACCAACTGAGCTAATCGCCCGCAGCCAGCGATTCTAGCGTCAGTCCTCGGTGAGCGCCCGCCGTCAAGCGGCGTCGGTTGGGCGCAGCCTCCGCGCCATCGCGAGTGCATCCTGAGGACTCGCGAACGACAGCTCGGCGCGGTACCCACCGGCCTTCTCCGCACGCACCCGCACCTCGGCGCCGAGCGCTTCTTCGAGCGTCGTGGCGATCGTGGCGGCGGCCTCCTGTTGGTCGGGGTGCACCCCGCGATTGGCGCGCACCGGGCGCTTCTCCTGCTTGTTCCCCTGCGCCTTGTTCGCCTCACGAGCGCGGGCTTCGACCACCCTCACAGACCAGCCCTCGCGCGCGGCGTCCCGCGCGAGGCGACGGCGAGCCCCATGGTCCTCGGCCAGCAGCAGCGCGCGCCCGTGCCCCTCGCTGAGCTGCTCCCGCTCGAGCATCTCGATCGCCTCGTCGGGCAAGTCGAGCAGTCTCAGTAGGTTCGATACCGCCACCCTGCTGCGTCCCACGCGGCGCCCCACCTCCTCGCGTGTCAATCCAAGCTCCTCGACCAGTGCCGCGCATGCGCGCGCCTCCTCGATCGGGTTGAGGTCCTCGCGCGCCATGTTCTCGATCAGCGCCAGTTCGAGCGTGGCGGCGTCGTCGCGCGGGCGCACGAGCGCCGGGATCTCCGTCAACCCCGCGATCTGCGCCGCCCTCCAGCGGCGCTCGCCCGCCACGAGCTCATACGTCCCGCCCGGCTTGGGTCTCACGAGCACCGGTTGGAGCACCCCTCGCTCCCCCAGCGATCCGGCAAGCGCGCCCAGGGCCTCCTCGTCGAAGTTCCTGCGCGGCTGATTCGGATTCGCGACGATCAGCTCCACGGGCAGCTCGCGCAGCTCATCCGCCGTCTGAGCCTCGCCTGACACACTCAGGATCGCCTCGAGTCCGCGGCCCATCCCTCGCTTCGGCTTAGCCACGGGCGGCCACCTCCTTGGCCAACTCAAAATAGGCGGCGGCGCCCGCGCTGTGTGGATCGTGGTGGGTGACTGGCAACCCATAGCTAGGCGCCTCTCCGACCCTCACGTTGCGCGGGATCACCGTGTCGAACACCAGGTCGGAGAAGTGCTCGCGCACCTCCCGCTCAACGTCCCTGCCCAGCCTCGTGCGGTTGTCGTGCATTGTCAACAGCATCCCCGCTACCGTCAGTCGCGGGTTGAGCTCGCGCTGCACAAGCCCCAAGGTCTCGAGCAGTCCCGCCAGTCCCTCCAACGCGAAGTACTCGGTCTGAACGGGCACGATCACCCGGTCAGCCGCCACCAGTGCGCATACCGTCAGGGGACCGAGCGAAGGGGGGCAGTCGAGCACGATGTACTCAAAGCTGTCGCGAATCGGCTCGATCGCCTGGCGCAATCGCTGCTCGAACGCGTCTATGCGTGGCAACTCGATGTTTGCGCCCGCGAGTCCCGGGCTCGCCGGCAGCAGCCTCAATTTCTCCACCGAGCTGTCCACGATCGCCTCGGCGGCTGTGCTCTCTCCAGCCAGCACCTCGTACAGCCCCGGCCTCCGCGAGCGTGGCAAGCCCAAGCCGACGGTCGCGTTCGCCTGCGGGTCGACATCGATCACGAGCGTCTCATAGCCCGCCTCGGCGATACACGCAGCCACATTGACCGCGGTCGTCGTCTTGCCCACGCCCCCCTTCTGGTTGGCGATCGCGTAAACCTTTCCCATCGTGGCCCCGCACGCTAGCGTCGATCGCCGTTAAGTGGCCTCCCGACGGCACCCACGGACAGGCGACGCTGGGAGCGCGACGCTGGATTCACGTCGCCAGCGGCTTCTTGCGGGCCATCCCCACGCGACGCGGAAACCTGTCGGGCGTCTCGCGAGCCTTCATGTAGAGGTGCACGTGGTGGTCGCGCACACCCTCATACGGCTCCACTCGCCGAATCGGCTCGCGCTTCAGACCCAACAGCTCCGCCGCCTCGAGCGCCATGCGCTCCTCCTCGGGATCGCGCCGACCGCGCCAGTCGACCAAGGCCCCCTCCAGGCGCAGCAACGGCGCCGCATACTCCAAGACGATCGGCTGTGGCGCCAGCGCGCGCGCCAACACCACATCGTGCGCGGCGATTCCCTCAGGCCACTCCTCCACGCGCGCGCACACCGCTTCGGCGTTCTCGATCCGCGCGGCGGCCACCACCCGTTCGATAAACGCGCACTTGCGCGCCTGGCTCTCCACAAGCCTCACCGTGCTGCCCGGCAGCGCCACGGCCAGCGCCAGCCCCGGAAAGCCCGCACCGGCGCCCATATCGGCTATCTCGCCGGCCTCGCGCACTATCTCCAGCTCCAGCGCCACGAGCGAGTCGGCCAGGTGCACGTCAACTGCCTGCGCTGGCTCGCGCACCGCCGTCGGTGCGTGCTCGTCGAGCGACAGCGCGCTCAAGATGTCCGCGAGCTGGTCGAGCTGGCCCGCCGACAAGCCATAACGCGTGCCGAGGCGCTCCAACAAGGCCCTTATGTCGGTGGACGCATCCATAACGCTCCGCGCCGGAAGTCCTTCAATGTTTCACGTGAAATCCGTGCAACGGCTTGGGCGGCACCTGGCCTCGTTCCTCCCCGGCAACCGTTTTACGTGAAACGCCAAGCTCAAGGTCTACACCGACTGGCCCACGAGCCCAGCGGCCTTGGCTTGCGGCTCCGCCGTCCCAAAATACAAGCCCCCCACACAAGCTCCGCCTGGGGGCGACAGCCATCACGCGTCGGCGGGCTCCACGACCAGATACCGCTCGGGCTCCTCGCCCTCGCTGTGCGTCTCGACCTCGCCGCGCTCCCGTAGGTACTCATGGACGATGCGCCGCTCGGACGCCCCCATCGGGTCGAGCTCGACCGCCTGCCCCGAGCGCAGCGACTCCTCGGCCGCGTCCAGTGCGATCGAGCGCAGCACCTCGGCGCGCCGCTCGCGGTAGCCGTCCGCGTCGACCGTCACGCGCGCCTCACGCGAGCCTCCGTGGAAAACGATCCGCTGAGCGAGGTGCTGCACGGCGTCGATCGTCTGCCCGTGGCGCCCGATGAACAGCCCCACGTCCTCCCCCTCCACGGACCCCGTCAGCGTGCCCTCGGACTGCTCGACGCGCACATCCACCTCGAGGCCGAGGCTGTCCACGATCTCCTCGAGCAACTCGCGCAGCACGGCGGCAGGGTCCTCCTGCTCCTCCTCTCGAAGCTTCTCGGTCTGGCTCATCGCCGCCTGCCCGAGCGCTTCTTCTTCTTGCGCGGAGGCGGAGGCGGAGCGCTCGCTGCACCGGCGCCGGCCAGCGCCGGCTCTCCCTTCGCGGCACCCGATCCCTCGGGCCGGCCGTTCGAGGAGCCCTTGGCCAGCGCGGTGGTCGCCCCCTTGCTCGGGGATACCGTCGGTGGCGGGCCGATCCGCCGGCGCACAAAGTACCCCTGGCCGATCGTCCACAGGTTGGTTGTGATCCAGTACACGAGCAAGCCGGCCGGGTAGCGGTACAGGATGACCACGAAGAACAGCGGCAACACCATCATCAAGCGCCGTTGATTGGGGTCGGCCGAAGCCGACATCATCATGGTCGAGGCAAGCTGAGAGCCGACATATAGCGCCAACAGAACGATCAACGCCGCCCCCGTCGCCTTGTTCGTGATGTCCGGCAGAAACAGAAATTTTCCAGAGCCCGGCGCGACATGCTCGCAGCTGGTCTTTTCGATGTACTTCGAGGGCAGCCCGCCCACTGTGGCCACCACAGTGTGGTAGGCCGTGTTGTAGCTGTGAACGAGCGCTTCTCCGCAGATGTGCTTCTTGAGGTCGGTACGCAGCATGTAGAACAGCGAGATGAACACGGGCAGCTGAAGCAGCAGCGGCAGGCACGACGCGAACGGATTGACTTTGTGCTCGCGGTAGAAGCTCATGATCTCCTGCTGCTGGCGCTGCTTGTCGTCCTTGTACTTCTCCTGGAGCGCCTTCAGCTCCGGGGCGAGCCGCTGTAGTTCCTGCATCGAGCGGAACTGCTTCAGCGTGAGCGGCACCAGCACCGCTCGGATCAAGATCGTCAGTCCTACGATCGCCAGTCCCCAACTGCCGCCCACGACGTTGTCGTGGATGAACACCAGGATCGATTCGAATACCGCTATCAGCGGGGAGAAAGCTTCCTGGATGACGTTGGCGACGATGAACATTTAGGACAGGCGCTGCGCTAGGACCCGTGGCGGTCGTCGACCTTGAACAAACCCTGAGCCGCCACGGGATCGTAGCCGCCGTGGCTCCACGGATTACACCTGAGCAAGCGCCACGTCGCGAGCACGAGACCCCTCAGTATGCCGTACTCCCCGACGGCCTGTACCGCATAGCGCGAGCACGTGGGCTCGTACTTACAGCGGCGTGGCAGGGCTGGGGATATGAGGCGCCGATAGACCCTCACGGGCGCCACAGCGGCAGTACGAGCGGCCCGCGAGACGGCCCGCGAGACGGCGCGGCGCTCTCGCGAGACCTCCCCAGCGCCCCTCACGACTCGCCCGCTCCCCACTGTCCGGACCCGGGCGACGAGGGCTCCCTCGGAGCTGCCTCCGAAGCTCCGCGCAAACCGGCCCGGCCGAGCAACTCCGCAAGCGCGCCGCCGATGCCGTCAAGGCCCTCCCGCTCTGCCAACTCTCGAGCCTCCGGGCGAGCGACCACGACGACATCGTGGCCTCCCTCGAGCTCCGCCTGCACTCCGTCGAATGCCTCGCGCAACAGGCGCTTGACGCGGTTGCGCTCGACCGCCCCGCCCACCTTCCGCGACACGGACAGTCCGAGCCGTGGGCGCTGGACCGCCTCGTTGGGAAACGAGTAGAGCACGAGATGGCGATTGGACACCGAGCGGCCCTGGCGGTAGACCCGCTCGAACTCCGCGCTGCGCGACAGGCGACCGCGTCGGGGGGATCGCCCCATCATCGCGCGTCCCGCACTATGTGGACAGGCGCTTGCGTCCCTTGCTGCGCCGCCGCTTGAGCGTGAGCCTGCCGGCGCGCGTGCGCATCCTGGCACGGAACCCATGGGCGCGGGCTCGCTTGCGTTTCTTGGGCTGATAGGTGCGCTTCATAATGAATGTTCTCCGGTCGCGCTCGTATTCCTGCCGCAACCGTGGGCGGTGGGGCCGACCGCGACAGCCGGCCTTGCGCCGGGCGTCCAAGTATAAGGGGCATCGCTCGTCGTATCGCTCGGCCTCGTCGAGCACGGAATTTCTCGCCATTTGCGGTGAGCTCTCGCTCGCGCCGCTCACGGAGGAGCGGCCTCGGATATATTCGGTCTACCGGACCCCTCGCGGGCCCCCCACGAATGATTTCCGCCCGTTTTCTCCCGCAAGGAGCAGGTCATCGCTGCCGTGAGCGCCGAGCTCGAGCAAATCTGGACACAGGTACGAGCTGAGCTCTCGGCCACCATCGACGAGCCTGTCTATCGCATCTGGCTGGAGCCGCTCAGGCCGCTCGAGCTCCTGGGGGACAGCCTCGTCTTGCAGGCGCCGCCTCAGACCTCCCGCTGGGTCAGAGAGCGCTTCGGGAGGCTCCTACAGACAAGCGTGGCGGCCGTGCTCGGCCCCGATCTGACGGTCGACATCGTCGAGTCCCCGCGAAGTGGAGCAGGGGATGGGCCACCTCGTCCGGCCCCCTCGACGACGGATCCCCCTCCCCCCCCACAGCTCACCCAAGCCGCCTGGGGCAACCCCAAGCTCACGTTCGATCAGTTCGTAATCGGTGACTCCAACCGGCTCGCCCACGCCGCCGCTCTGACCGTCAGCGAGTTGCCGGCTCAGGCATACAATCCGCTTTTCATCTGCGGCCCTCCCGGAGTCGGCAAGACCCACCTGCTCCAGTCGATCGCCACTTTCATAGCCACCCATGACCCGCGGCTACACGTGCGCTGCACCACCGGGGAGTCCTTCACAAACGACTTTCTCAGGGCACTCGGGTCAGGGCGGTTGGACATGTTCAAGGCCAACTTTCGCCACGTCGACGTGCTGTTGATCGACGATGTCCAGTTCTTCGAGCGCAAGGCCAAGACCGAGGAGGAGTTCTTCCACACCTTCAACGCCCTCTACGACGCGGGCAGCCAGATCGTGCTCACCTCCGACCGGCCCCCGACCGACCTTCAAGCACTCGAAGATCGCTTGCGCGAGCGCTTCCAGTCGGGACTGGTCGCCGACATCCGTGCCCCCGACCTCTCCACACGCCTGACCATCTTGCGCAAGCGCGCCCAACACGACGGCCTTCAGATGGTGGACGCCAACGCCCTCGAGGTCATCGCAAAGCGAATCACGGTCAACGTTCGCGCGCTCGAGGGGGCTTTGATCCGCGTAGTCGCATTCAGCTCGTTGACCGGACGTCCCCTCGACGAGCAACTCGCCACCGAGGTCCTCGACGGCCTCTATCCCACGGCAGAGCCTCCCTCCCGTTCCATCGCCGACATAAAGGCCGCCGCCTGCGAGCAGTTCGGCGTCTCCCCCGAAGAGCTCGTGTCCTCGGGCCGCACCGCTCGCCTTGCCTGGCCTCGACAGGTCGCCATGTACCTTGCGCGAGAGCTCACCCACGAGTCCCTGCCCGCCATAGGACGGGAGTTCGGAGGGCGTGACCACACCACGGTGCTCCACGCCTGGCGGCGCACAGGAGAGCGCATTTCCTCCAACGTCTCCTCCCGAACCGCCGTCGAAGAGTTGCGCACACGTCTCTCCGGCGAGTCTGCTGACCGATCGGCTTGAGACACTCCGAGGGTTCTGGTCACAGCTTCTCCACAGACCCAACCCCATATCCCGAGCATCCACCCACAACACACATATCAACAGCCCCTACTAAAGCTATAGACCTACTAGGTGCATAAGTGAAGCTCTCTCTCTCTACCGCTGAGTTGTTGGCTCAACTCCAGACCGCCGCGCGGGTAGCGTCTTCCCGTGCCTCTGTTCAGGCGCTCTCTGGCGTAATGATCTCCGCCCAGGAACAACAACCGCTGCTGCTCGCCACCGACATGGAGGTAGGACTGCGGGTGCCCCTGGTTGGTGAGATTCTCGACCCGGGAGCGGCGGTCCTTCCCGCGCGCCTGTTGCTCGAAGTGGCGCGCTCGCTCCCGGGGGACACCGTCACACTCGAACTGCGCTCTCAAGAGCAGGACGTAGAGTTGATCTCCGGTCCGGCCAAGTTTAACTTGCGCACGCTTCGCGCCGAGGATTTCCCGACCCTCCCCGCACCGGACGGCGCTACCCGCGTGACGCTACCCGCCCAAGCGTTCGTCGACACGGCTCTTCAAGTGTCCCGCTCTGCATCCAAAGACGAGACCAGGCCGGTGCTGACCGGTGTGCTCATCTCGGCCGGGGGTCAGGAGCTGACGATGGTCGCAACCGATTCCTACCGATTGAGTATCAAGCACACCCCCCTCGAGGCAGTGCTCGATGGCGCAATCGAGGCGAACGTGCCGGCTCGCGCCCTCCAAGAGCTGGCACGGATCGCGCAGTCCTCCGAAGAGCCAGAGCTAACGATCAGCCTCGGCCAGAACCAGGTCGTTTTCGAGATCGGCGCGATCGTACTCTCCTCGCGGCTGATCGACGGCCAGTTTCCGAACTACCGGCAGTTGCTGCCCGAGTCGGTCGAGCACGAGCTCCGACTCTCGAGCGCCGAGATGGCCGACGTTGTGCGGCGCATCAGTCTGCTCGCCCAAAAGAACGCGCCGCTGCGCCTGAGCTTCAGCGAGGGGGAGCTCAACGTGTCCGCGCAAACCCCCGATGTCGGCGAGGCGAGCGAGATGCTGCCCGTCCCGTTCTCGGGCGAGCCCTTTGAGATCGGCTTCAACCCGGAGTTCCTGCGAGACGGTCTTGAGAGCGTGGAGACAGACGAGCTCGTTATGAAGCTCATAAGTCCGCTGCGCCCAGGCTTGATCGAGTCGCCCGACGGCGGCGAGTTCGTCTACCTGATCATGCCGATCCGGCTCAACACATGACGCCATGGCCGGCGCATCTCTGTCCTCGCTCGCTTGTGTGCAAAGCACGCTACGCGAACCTGCCTGTGCCCTTTGGGTGCACGCCCTTGAGCTGCCTGGCCATCGCGTCACGGGCTGGAGGGGTTAGGTGAAGTGCGGGTCACCAGCGTGCAACTGCGCGACTTTCGCACCTACGCTCGTGCCGAAGCCCGCCTGGGCGAAGGCCTGACGGTAGTTCACGGGCCCAACGGAGCGGGCAAGTCAAACCTGCTCGAGGCGCTCTACTTCGGTTGCACCGGCTATTCCCAGCGCACTCGCTCCGAGCGCGAGTTGGTGCGTTTCGGGGCACAGGCGACGCGGGTGGTGCTAGGCCTTTCAGGCGACGGCCGGCGACACGAGCTGACCGTCGGGTTCCAGCCGGGAGAGCCGAAGCACATGACCGCCGACGGCGCCCCCGTCGAGCGCCTCACCGACGTGGAGCAGCGTCCGCTCGTAAGCGTCTTCTCCCCGGATCGCCTGGAGCTGCTCAAGGGCGCACCCGCGCTTCGCCGTGCCCACGTGGACCGGCTTGTGGCCGCTCTTTGGCCCGGACGTGTGGCCACCCGCCACGACTACTCCCGTGCGCTCGCTCAGCGCAATGCCCTGATCGCTGGTATTCGCGCCGGGCGTGCTTCGCGCTCCACGCTTCCGAGCTGGGACCTCGAGCTTGCCCGCCATGCTCTTGCCTTGCGCGGCGACCGCGCAACCGCGGTGTCTCTGCTTGTGAAGCCCTTCGCCGAGCGCGCGCTCCAGCTGGGGCTCGCCGGCGAGCCTTGTTTGGAGTACCGCCCACGCTCGAAGGCCACCGACGTCGAGGGATTCCTCGCGGAGCTGGAGATGCGTCTGCCGAGCGATCTGGAACGCGGCTTCTCCACTCACGGCCCCCACCGCGATGAGTTGGCGATTCTGCGCGACGGTCGCGAGTTGCGCGCCTATGGCTCTCAGGGCGAGCAGCGCCTGGCCCTACTGGGGATACTGCTGGCCGAGCGGTCGGTGCTCGCGCGCGAACGCGACCACGTTCCGCTGCTGCTGCTCGACGATGTCATGAGCGAGCTTGACCTCACCCGCCGAGAGTTGCTCGCCGACGAGTTGCGCAGCGGTGGACAGAGCGTGGTCGCGACCACCGACCTGGCGCACGTGCCGGGATCGGGCGCGCGCGCCGTCACGCGCCTGCGGATCTCCCCCGGTGCGATCCTTCAGGAAGCGCTCGCCGCGTGAGCCGCTGGGCACCCAGACCGCTGTCGCTCGCGCTGGCGGGCCTGACC
>JBARJU010000279.1:0-6126 GCA_049800435.1 Solirubrobacteraceae bacterium | reverse complement strand
CAGCCACGCTATACGCACGCGCCAACGTCCTACACGGCGCAACCGCGGAACACACACCCGAATCGGAGCCAGACGGCGACACAAACACACTCGCCACACCACCACCTTCAACAGGCGGTTCTTCTTTGGCCGGCGGTTCTTCTTTGGCCGGCGGTTCTTCTTTGACCGGCGGTTCTTCCACCGTGCCACCCGGCCAACCCGCATAGGTCCCGGTTAGCGTGTAGTCAAGCGTGCTGTCGTTTGTTGCTTTTTGGTAGGGCATCGCGGCGCCGTTCAGGTCGATGTCGCTGCTGGTGCACTTGTCGTTCTGCCAGATGTTCTGACCCCATTCGATACCGGACAGAGACCCACAGGGGTAGTTGTTGTATGCCTGCATCCCGACATTCCCGTGCACGTGCACATTGGTGAAGCTGGAGATGTCGCCGGCGTCGTTCATGTTCAGCACATCGTTGAAGTGGTTGCCTTCGACGGTGACATTGGCCGACAGCTCGTTGCCGAGCGCAATGCCGTTGCCCGAGCCCACCGCTTGTCCGTTGGCGCCAGAATTGTCGACTGCCGTCGCGAGCCAGTTGTTCGCGAGGGTGATGTTGTTGGGATGGCCTCCGCTGTTTGACTGTATGAAGATGTCATACACGGAGTTTCCGTAGAACTTGGAGTTGCTGACGGTGACGTTCGTACCCGCAAAGATCGCCAGGCCCTCGATGTGGCAGTTGACGAGGTTGTAGGACTGCACGTCGTGGATGATGGTTTTGTCGATCAGGATGTTCGCTGGAGCCGTGCTCGTGGGCTGGCGGATACTGTTGTTGTTGCCGCCATAGGGCCCACCACAGGCGCTCGCGGGGCCCCACGAGCCGCCCTCCACCGTCACGTTGGTCGTCGAATCGATCTCAAAATTGCGACCGGTGAGGTTCTGGAGCGTGATGTCCGTCGGATCCGGGCGCCCAGCCGTCTGGTCGTAGTTGCCCGTCACGACATCCTGCACCGACATGTTCTCGATCGTGAGGTGCGAGGCGAACACGTGGATCGTGCCCGTGACCCGCACGCTCGCCCCTTCGGCGGGCATGAACACGACATCCGAGCTCGAGGTCTTGGTCGAGTCGCTGGCGATCGCCTGACCAGCGTAGGAACCGGCGAGCATCTGAACCGTCTGACCTGGCGTCGCGACATGGTAGGCACGGTTCATCGTCAGGCACGGCTGCACCTGGGTGCAGGGATTCGAGTCGCTGCCGGTTGGGGAGATGAACAGTCCCCCGGGCGGCGGAGGAGGCGGCGGAGTCACCTGCGCGACCACCGCACTGGCCTGGGAGCTCGCCGCGGTCGAGCCACCTTCGTTCGTGGCGGTTACAACCACGCGGACCGTATGGCCGACGTCGCCGGCGAGCAGCTTGTAGCTGGACGCAGAAGCCCCACCGATGTTGGCGCAGCTCGTGCCTGAGCTGTTGCAATCCTGCCACTGGTAGGCATAGCCCGTGGGGCTACCCGACCAAGCGCCACTGCTTGCAGTCAGCGTATTGCCTTCGATAGCCGTCCCGGCAATCGCCGGCGGCGCCATGTTGACAGGCGCGGCGGGAGGCGGAGGCGGCGGCGGCGGCGGCGGAGGCGGCGACGATTCCGCCGCGATCACGATGTTGTGCTCGACCGTGGCGGTTTGGCCCGACGCATCGGTTACTACGAGGCGTATGTATACCGTCCCAGCTTCGGTGAAGGTGTAGGAGGACGTCTGTCCGCTGCCGAGCGGCCACAGGGGCGTAGTCGGCTGCGTGACCGAGCCGTCGTCAGACCATGCATATGTGCACGGCCCATTCGGGCACGTCGAGCCCGAGCCGTCGAATGTGACCGACTGCCCCACGATCGGGGATGTCGGGCTGTAGGTGAAGCTTGCCGTTGGGGGCGGTGGCGGAGTTGCCGCGATCGGCGTGGTCGCGGCTGAGCTCGCCGAGGCCGAGCCGCCTTCGTTGCTCGCGGTCACCACGACGCGCATCATGTGACCGGTGTCAGTCGAGCTGAGCGTGTAGCTCGAGCCCGTTGCGCCGCCGACGCTCGAGCAGTTGGCGCCCGTTTTGTCGCAGTCCTGCCATTGATGGGCATAGGAAGTCGGGCTGCCGCTCCAGGCGCCGTTGGTGGAGCTCAGGATCTGGCCTTCGGTGGTCGTGCCACTGATCGTTGGCGGGTCCACGTCTTTGGGGGCAGCCATATAAGGTTCTTCGGTCGGCGGGGCGAGGACGGGTTCCACGGCGGTTACATACGCCGATACCGGGCAGTCGGCGTAGACGCCGCCGGTTTTCCAGGAGGCGGGCAGCAAGCCAAGGTTGGTCTGCGCGCTGCTCTCGCTCGGACACGGGCCGTTGCGGCGGTCGTGATAGCGCAGGGTTCCCTGCTCTCCGAGGATGGCGAGCCAGTAGGTCTTTCCCGCCACGAGAGAGATCGGCGCGAGCGATACCGGATTCCACGCCGCGGCCTTGACCGTCGAGATAGAGCCTGTGCTCAACAGCGAGCCGGGGTGAGCAGACGTACTGCTGGCGTACAAGCCGACGATCAGCGTGCGAGCCGAATTGTGCGAATCGATATAGACGTGCGCGACGCCTGCGATTCCGGAAGTGCCTGCAACCAGGCGGAATGCTTCGGCTTCGCCTGCGTAGACATAATCTGAGTGAGACTCCACGACGGTCTCTCCGAGGAGCACCCCCGTAGAGACGGTCGCGGTTTTGGTCGACGCCACAAGCTTGATGGCCCTGCGCACATGGCGAGCCTTGTGTTTCACATTGCGCCTATGCGCGTGGCGGTGAGCTGCACCAAATCTTGCATGATGTGGGTTGTGTGCAGCCGAGGCCGATGGAGAGGCAACCGCAAGGAGAAGTACGACAGCCGAGACGGAGTTACGCATCAGAAGCTTGAGCATTGAGGGCCTTCCGCGAGGGGCGTGGGCATATGCTCACTTATGTCGGCCTCACCCCGCGAGGTCTTGATTCTTTTGAGCGGTTCTGGACACCTCAGGTCGATCGCGGCGCGTGTCCAGATAAACCGCCCACAGCCTGCCCGTCCAAACCGGCTCAGGCCAATCCGTGTAAATCACCACAGGCCGGTCCGTGTAAATCACCACGAGCCCGCTCCAGCTCGATCCCACCGGTACGGCGTCCATAGGACGCGTCGCCCAGCCAAGCGTCTGTCGCCCAATTCGGTATGTTCGGCGTGTGGATCCCTACGCCAACACTCTGCGCGTCGTCCTGGCCGACGACCACCACTTCTTTCGCGAGGGCCTGCGCGGCATGCTCGAGAACGCTGGGGTAACTGTCGTGGGCGAGGCGAGGGATGCGGCGGAGGCGGTTGCGCTTGCCGACGAGCTCAAGCCGGACGTGATCGTGATCGATCTCAATATGGCGGACAGTTTGGGTGCCGACGCGCTGAGGCGGATCGCGGCTGTGAGCCCCAAGGCTCGGACGGTCGTTCTGACCGCATCGGTTGAGGAGGCCGACATGCTCAACGCGCTCGAGGCCGGCGCGTGCGGCTACATCCTCAAGGACACGCGCGTGGACGATCTCATCGACGGCATCCGTCAGACGGCCAGCAGCCAGGTGGTGCTCTCGAAGGAGCTCATCCTGGCATTCGTGAGACGCGTGAGCGCGAACAACCACGCGCTCGAGCCGTCAACGTCGACGATCGAGGGGCCCGTGCTGACCGCGCGCGAGAGGGACGTGCTACGGCTGATTGCAGGCGGCGCCGACAACGCCACAGTCGGCTTAGAGCTGTCGATCAGCCGGCACACCGTCAAGCAGCACGTGACGAACATCTTCGAGAAGCTCGGGGTGCGCACTCGCGTCGAGGCCGCGGTCTACGCCGTGCGAACTGGACTCGTCTGAGCGATCGGCGCGAAGGCTAGGCTGGGCGGGGCTGACCCAGGCGGTGCTGGACTAGGCGGGGCAGGCTAGGGCGGGGCTGGACTAGGCGGTGCTGGACTAGGCGGGGCAGGCTAGGCGGGGCAGGCTAGGGCGGGGCTGGCCCGGGTGGGGCTGGTGCGGGGGGTCGCGTCGGTGCGTTACGCCGTCGCGGCGATCGGCTCGATCGCTCGGATCGCCGCGTCCCGGTCGGCCACGCCGAGCTTGGCGACTCCGGCGGAGATGTGACGGCGAACGGTGATCGGCGAGAGCGACAGGATCTCGGCCACCTCGAGGGTTGTGAGGCCCGAGCCGAGCATCCTCAGGATCTCCGACTCCCTCGGGGTCAGCTTCACGTTGCCGATGCGCACCGGATTGAGGGCCGCATCGATGGCGAAAGCGCGAAACTCCTTGAGCACACGCCCAACGAGTGTGCGCGGTAGCGCCGCCTCGCCCTTCAGCACGCCGCAGAGCGCCGCGGGGAGCCTGTCAGGGCTCGTGTCCTTGGGCAGGTAGCCGACGGCTCCGGCCCTCAGCGCCGCGAGCAGCTCCCCGGTGTTGGTGGAGATCGTCAGCATGACCACCGAGGTCGATGGCGCCGCTTCGGCCAGCCTGCGCGCGGTCTCTATGCCGCCACCGGGCATCGAGACGTCGAGCAGACATACGTCGGGGCGCTCGCGTACAACAGCGCTGACGGCCCCATCGCAGTCGGCGGCTTCGCCGACGACGTGGAATCCCCCGCGCATGAGCGCCATGCGCACGCCCAGACGGGTCACTTGATGGTGATCGGCGATGACGATCGTGGGTTCGACGACGCTCATGAACGTGCACTCTGCGCGTCGGCATCCGCACCGGTGCGCTTGACCGCGTCGATGGCGGCTTCGCGGGCGAACCGCACAAGGGGGAAGCCAGGAAGCGGCTTCGCGATCGCCCGCCCGAGGGTCCGGGACCTCACTTCTGGCGAAGCTGATCCAGCATAGACTCGCCCTCGGTTGCCGCTCACGGTGCTCATTCCTTGCGTGTCCTGTCCTTGGGATCTCAGCCGAGATGGACTGCTCTAACGATTGTCTGCGTGCCTCCGTCTATTCGCCAGTCCACGTGCTCCAGACCAGCCAGACGACGAAGCCCTCAGTTGGGTTTCCTATCGTCCAAAAGCGAGCCGAATGATACAGGGATTTCGGTTATATGTGCATTTTGCGGAGAAAATCTTTCTGGTGGGGACTTGATTTAACCCGCCAGAACGGCAAACACCCGTGCAGGCGGGCCGGTTGACCCCACGCCACCCCCGACAAGCCAGGCGCGACGCCTCCGGTTTGACCTACCGGCCAGGCGCGACGCCTCCGGTTGACCTACCGGCCAGGCGCGACGCCTCCGGTTTGACCTACCGGCCAGGCGCGACGCCTCCGGTTGACCTACCGGCGAGGCGCGACGCCTCCGGTTTGACCTACCGGCCAGGCGCGACGCCTCCGGTTGACCTACCGGCGAGGCGCGACGCCTACGGGCCTAGGCGCAACTAAACGGTATGGGCCTAGGCGACGCCCATGCGACGCCGCTCGGCGCCTTCGTAGGACGAGGCATGGCGACCGCGCCGGTCGACGCGTAGCACCGGCCCACCCGACTTGCCGAACCCGCGAAACACGTATGCATCGCGTGTGGCGCTGTAGCGGAGCACGGGCTTGAGCAGTAACAGCCAGTGTCGCGCGATATAGCGACGTTGACGTTGTTGTGTGCGCATCGGAATAGCTCCTCCCGCATTGAGGCTGACGAGACCCGCGCGCGGCCCCACCCCTGCGGAGGCCCGCGCGACTCTCTATATTTCAATACGTTCGAGCGGGCGAAGTTCCGACGCGCTCGCGAAATTGTTCTCGCCAGAGTTCGGCTCCTTGCGACGCGGCAGGCAAATCGGGCGAGCGAAGTGGTCTTTACGACACAACTGGCCGATCCCGTCGAGCGCAGGCTCTTTGAGATATGGCACCCGATCAGTCAAGCGCGGGGGTCTTCACGCAGCATCGCGACGGGCTCCATCGATCCACGTAAGCCGGCTGCACCGCCCTCGCCCGCTCCGACCTGCCTGGACCGAGCGGGAACGGGCGAGGACCCGCCGTAGCGGGCCCTCGCCGTTGCTGCTCGTGCTTTCGCTTCTCATCGACTCTGGGGCCGCTAGTGGTGGCCGTGGCCGCCTTTGCCGCCGTGACCGTGGCCGCCTTTATCGCCGCCACCCTGGCCGCCGCCACCCTGGCCGCCACCCTGGCCG
>JBARJU010000278.1:0-6351 GCA_049800435.1 Solirubrobacteraceae bacterium | reverse complement strand
GGCGGGCGGATCGTCAAGGCGGACGTGCTCGGCGCCGCGACCAACGGCGTCGCGACGCAGGTCGACGGGGATGGCATGGCCGGCGAGTCCGGCGAGCGACAGCTGCTCAAGGGCGGCGCGGCGATGCTCGCCCGGTACATGGAGGAGTCGCTAGAGATTCCGACCGCTACGAGCTTTCGCACGCTGACAGTGACCGTGCTCGATGGACGCCGGCGCGAGTTGAAGGCAGCCGGGCGCAGGGTGTCTTTCACGCACTTGATCGCCTACGCGATCGCGCAGGCGGCAACCGAGATGTCGAGCATGACCCATCGATTCGCCGAGGTCGATGGCAAGCCATATCGCGTCGAGGACGGCCAGGTGAACCTGGGCCTGGCCGTGGATGTCGAGAAGAAGGACGGATCGCGCACGCTCATGGTGCCGGTGATTCGCGACGCCGGGGCGCTCATGTTCGACGGCTTCCTCGCCGCTTATGACGCGCTCGTGGAGAAGGCCCGCACGAACTCGCTCACCGCGGACGATCTCGTGGGGGCAAACATCACGCTCACAAACCCGGGCGGGATCGGCACGGTAGCGTCGGTGCCGCGTCTCATGAGCGGCCAGGGCACGATCGTGGCGAGCGGCTCGATCGCATACCCCGTGGGCCTCGCGGGCGTGGGAGAGCGGATCGGCGCCGAGAAGGTCATGACGATGACCTCGACCTACGACCACCGCGTGATCCAGGGCGCCGAGTCGGGTCGCTTCCTTGCGCTGATTGAGGGTCGCCTCCAGGGCGAGCACGACTTCTACGAGAGCGTGTTCGCATCGCTCGGTGTCGAGCTCGGTCCAGCCCCGACTGTGCCAGGCCCGACTGTGGCAGCTCAGGCGGCGGCGCCCGCCCAGGCCGCGGCGCCTGACGAGCAGATGCTGCAAGCCGTACAAGCCGCGAGCACGCTCGTGCACCGCTTCCGAAGCCATGGGCACCTGGCGGCACGCCTTGACCCGCTGGGCTCCGAGCCCGAGGGCGAGCCGCAGCTCGACCCGGAGACGGCCGGGCTCACGCCGCAGGTGATGGCGCAGATCCCAGCCCGCATCCTGCGCATGTACGTGCCTGGCGAGACGCTCGCCGAGGCGCTGCCGCAGCTGCGCCAGACCTACTGCGGGACGATCGCGTATGAGATCGAGCACATCTCCTCGCATCGCCAGCGCGTGTGGCTGCGCGAGCAGATCGAGTCGGGAACGTTCAGGCAGCCGCTCGGCGCCGAGCAGCGCAGGGCACTGCTCAAGCGATTGATCGAGGTCGATGCGCTCGAGCGCTTCATGCACAAGGCCTACCTCGGCCAGCACCAGTTCTCGATCGAGGGCCTGGACATGGCGGTGCCGATGCTCGATGAGATGATCCAGATCGCGGCCGGTAACGGTGGGAAGGAGGTCGTGATCGGGATGGCCCACAGAGGCCGGCTGAACGTGCTCGCGCACAACCTCGGCCGCTCTTACGACACGATCTTCGCCGAGTTCGAGGGCGCCTCGACGCTCGAGGCGGTCACGACGATCCCCCAGGGGGGGACGGGCGATGTCAAGTACCACCACGGCACACAGGGCTCCTACGAGTTGTCCGAAGGCGCCACGATCACAGTGAACCTCGAGTCAAACCCGAGTCACCTCGAGCATGTCTCGCCGGTCGTGGAGGGCGCCACGCGCGCCGCCCAGACCTCGCGCAGCGGGCCACGCGCCCACCAGGACACCAACGCCGCCGTGCCGATCGTGATCCACGGCGACGCCTCGTTCCCGGCGCAGGGTGTGGTGGCCGAGACGCTCAACCTACAGGCGCTCGACGGCTATCAGGTCGGTGGCACGGTGCACCTGATGATGAACAACCAGATCGGCTTCACCACCGACCCTGACGACGCGCGCTCGACGCGCTGGGCCTCAGACTTGGCTAAGGGCTTCGACGTGCCGATCATCCACGTCAACGCCGACGACGTGGCGGCGTGCATGAGCGCCGTGCGGCTCGCGTTCGCGTTCCGCCAGGAGTTCGGCCACGACGTGCTGATCGACCTGATCGGGTATCGCCGCTTCGGCCACAACGAGTCCGACGAGCCCGCCTATACCCAGCCTGAGATGTACGCGAAGATCAAGACGAAGAAGCGCGTGTATGAGCTGTGGGCCGAGCAGCTGGTGGCCGACGGTGTGGTGAGCCGCGAGGACGTCGAGCGGACCGGCCAGGAGGTGTGGGACAACCTCACGATCCTCCACCAGCGGTTGAAGGCGAGGATCGCCGCCGCGGCCGAGCACGGAGCGGTTGAGCAGGGCACCGGCGAGTATCAGCTAGACCGCACTCCCAGCCCCGACGTGGACACCGCGGTGCCCGCGGCGCGGGTGCGCGAGCTGGGGCTCGAGTTGCTGCGAGCGCCCGAGGGCTTCACGGTGCACCCCAAGCTCGTCAAGCAACTCGAGCGACGCCGCGAGGCGCTCGAGGAAGGCAGCACCGAGGCACGGATCGACTGGGCTCACGCCGAGGCGCTTGCCTTCGCCTCGCTGCTCACCGAGGGCACTCCGGTGAGGCTCACCGGACAGGACACGGAGCGCGGCACCTTCAGCCAGCGCCACCTCGTGCTCCACGACGCGAAGACAGGACAGGCGTTTTGCCCGATCCAGTGCATTCCGGAGGCGCTCGCCCCGATGGAGCTTCACAACAGCCCACTCTCAGAGCTCGCGTGCATGGGCTTCGAGTATGGGTACAGCCAGGAGGCGCCGGAGACGCTCGTGCTGTGGGAGGCCCAGTTCGGCGACTTCGTCAACTCGGCGCAGGTGATCGTCGACCAGTTCATCGCCTCCGGGCTCGCCAAGTGGGGGCAGACCTCGCGCCTGACCCTGCTGCTTCCGCACGGGTATGAGGGCTCGGGGCCCGAGCACTCCTCCGCGCGACTCGAGCGCTTCCTGGCGCTCGCGGCGGAGGGAAACATGCGCGTGGCGAATCTCACGACGCCCGCCCAGTACTTCCACCTGTTGCGCCGCCAAGCCTTGATCGCCAAGCAGCGCCCGCTTGTGATCATGACCCCGAAGTCGCTGCTGCGCCTGGGGCAGGCGACCAACACCGTGGAGGACCTGGCCGAGGGCTCGCGCTTTGAGCCGGTTCTCGCCGAGCCCGGCGCCGTCGATGAGTCGGTGACGCGGCTGGTGCTGTGCACCGGCAAGATCTACTACGACCTTGTCGGCCACTCGGAGCGCCGGGGCAACGATCAGGTGGCGGTCGGTCGGGTCGAGTTGCTGTATCCGTTCCCCGAGCAGAACATCAAGCAGTTGATGGGCCGCTACCCGAAGCTCAAAGAGATGGTGTGGGTGCAGGAGGAGCCGCGCAACGTGGGCGCGCGCGCACACATGTTCCCGCGCCTGATGCAGATCATGCCGGAGAAGATCCACTTCGGGTTCATCGGGCGCCCCGAGCGGGCCAGCCCCGGCGAGGGCTACCCGGCGGCCCACATCAAGGAGCAGAGCCGCATCGTGAGGACAGCCCTCGACCTCGGCATGCCGGTGTCCCAGTACCCGAAAAAGACCCCAGGGGAGCGTTAGCCCGATGTGGCGACGATTCATGATGATCTGGCGCCAGCGCCGCCGCAAGCGCAAAGCTCGCGGCTAAGAGCCTACGCGCTACCTGCCGCGCCAGACCGGCGGGCGCTTCTCGGCGAACGCCGTGGCGCCCTCGCGGGCATCCTCAGAAGAGAACACGGGGTCTGAGATCGCGCTCTGGGCAGCCCACATCTCGGCGGCCGACCAGTCCCACTGCTCTTGCAAGATGCGCTTGGAGGCGACGAGCGCCAGCGGCGCGTTGGCACCGACTTCGGCGGCCAGGTCCATCGCCACCTCTATAGCGGCGCCCGGCTCGGCAAGGCGATTGACAAGGCCAAGCTCTGCGGCGCGCTCGGCCGCGATCGGGTTGCCGGTCAGCGCCAGCTCCATCGCCACGTGATAGGGGATGCGCCGCGGCAGGCGCAATAGCGCGCCACCCGCGGCCACAAGCGAGCGCTTGACCTCCGGGACGCCGAGCTTGGCCCCGCGCGCGGCGACGACGAGGTCGCACGCGAGCGCAACCTCGAGACCGCCCGCCACGGCGAAGCCCTCGACGGCCGCGATCAGCGGCTTCACGGAACCGCGCCTGACGATCCCCGCGAAGCCGCGGTCTCCAACCCAGGGGCGCTCGCCCGTCACGAACGCCTTGAGATCCATGCCGGCACAGAAGCCCTTGCCGGCCCCGGTGAGCACCCCCACGCCGAGCGAGTCCTCGCCGTCCAATTCGTCCAGGGCGGCGGCGATGCCTTCGGCCACAGGCAGGTCGATCGCGTTGCGAGCCTCGGGGCGGTTGAGCGTGATCAAGAGCACGCCGTCGCGTCTCTCGGTAAGAACGACCTCGGCGCTCATGAAAGGGACTATGCCGCAAACAGGCGCAGGTCGGGCTCGCGGTTGCCGCGCAGCACTTCCACATCGATCTCAACGCAGTCGATCGAGCGCGATGCGGCGAGCACGCGCGCCTGCGGCTTGATCCACTTCGCCACGAGCACCCCTCGGCACGCCGACATCGCCGGGTCCAGGCGGATGCGCTCCAGGTAACGCGTGAGTTGCTCGACCGCCTCCATCGTGGCGATCCGCTTGATCTCGACCGCGATCCACTCGTCCCCCGTGTCGCGACACATGAGGTCGACCGGCCCGATGTCGGTGGGCCACTCGCGGCGCACGAGCCGAAAGCCCTCACCGCACCAGTGGGGCGCGTCGGCGAGCAGTTCCTGCAGTTCGCGCTCGAGGCCCTCCTTCTCGAGCGAGGCGAGCACGTCGAGCTCGTGATCGACGTCCGCCATGACCTCGGCCACCGCGATCTCAAGGCGCTCGTCGTCGCGTTGCTTGCGCACGACCACCCGCGTCAGCGCGCCCCCGGCGTCGCGCTCCTCGGTGAAGACCGTCGGCGGGGTCATCCAGTTGAGCGGCTTCACGGCCGGCGAGCCGCCGTCGGCCCACACCATGAACGTGCCGTCCCCCTTGCACATCAACAAGCGCACCGCCTCGGGCAAGACGGTCGTGGTGCGGCCAATGTAGGAGACCTCACAGCGGGCGACGATCAAGCGCACCGCCGGACGGTATCCGCTCCGCCGGATCTACTTCTCCTCGTCGTGGGAGCCCACGTCGATCGACTCGCGGAACTCGCGGATGCCCTTGCCGAGCGCCCGCGCCAGCTCGGGCAGGCGCTTGGGGCCGAGCACCAACAGGGCCACGGCCCCGAGAAACAGTAGGTGGACAGGACTCTCGATTCCCACTGGTGTTCAGGCTAGCGCGCGAGCCCGCCGACCTGAGTGGGTTGGATGGTTTTTCTGGGGCTGAGCCGGCACGCGCGCCGGGGCGCGGGCCTGGGGGAGCTGAATCTCGCGAAAAGTCCGCGAGACGGCCCGTAGGCGGTGAGCGCGAGCGATGCGCCGAGGAGACTCGTACTCTGGGGCAGATGGCACAGGAGACATCGCCCCAACCCGGCCGTCCATATCCGCCACCGGGGGCGAGCGAGCCGTTCTGGCCCGCACAGGCAACGGTGCTGGCGGCAATCGCGTTGCAGGTGTCGCTGCCCGCGCGCCTGACGGTGGGGCCATCGTGGCTGATCCCCGCGCTGGAGGGGGTGCTGCTGGCGGGCATGTTCATCTTTATCCCCAACCAAGTCGACGACGAGCGCCCGCGCCGGCGCCGCGTGGCGCTTGGGCTGACCGCCCTGGTCACAGCCGCCAACATCTACTCGCTCGGCGCGCTCACCCACTTCCTGCTGCACAGCCACATCAAAACGGGGGAGGGCCGCGAACTGATCGTCGCGGGCACGCTGATCTGGCTCACGAACTTTCTGATATTCGCGCTGTGGTACTGGGAGATGGACCGCGGCGGCCCTGGTAAGCGCGCGGCCGGACACGACCGGCGACCCGACTTCCTGTTTCCGCAGATGTCGGACGACCGCATCGAGCCGAAGCAGTGGCGACCGCAGTTCATCGACTACCTGTACGTGTCGCTCACCAACGCCACCGCCTTCTCCCCGACCGACACGATGCCGCTGACCCCGGCGGCGAAGGGCACGATGGGAGTGCAGTCGCTCGTCTCACTCGTGACGATCGGGTTGATCGTGTCGCGCGCAGTGAACATCCTCGCCTAGACGGCAGCCATCCCCGGCGCGGCCTATCGTCCATAGGTCATGAACTCGACTCTTCACGCCTCGCTCGAGGATGGCGAGGCTGTGCTGCGCTTTCCCTACGACGACGATCTGCGGCGCTTGCTGCGCGCGTTGCCGGGCCGTCGCTGGGATCCGGCCGAGCGAGCTTGGATCGTGCCGCTCGACCCCGAGCGCGCCGAGGC
>JBARJU010000277.1:0-5838 GCA_049800435.1 Solirubrobacteraceae bacterium | reverse complement strand
GGCTCGCCCTGCCCGGCCGCGGCCGGCTCGCCGCGCTCGGCCGCGAGCAGCGTCTCGTCGAGAGTGGAGGTCTGGAAGATCTCGCGCTGAAGCGGCGTGCACGCCGCGAGCAATCGCTGATTGATGTCATCGAGCGCCTGCGCCAAGCTCTGGCCGTCAGGACGCTCCTTCAGCGCAGCGAGCTTCACGAGCTCCAGGTAGCGCACCACGCCGTGGGAGATGTCGAGGTCTGTGTCGAGGCGCAGCTCGCCGAGGCGCCCCGCGATCCGGGTGGCGCCCCCCAGCACCTCCTCGCGCATCAGCTCAACCGTCGCCTCGAGCGTCTGGGCGCGCGGCCCAGAGAACGTCTCGCCGCCGAGCAGCCGCGCCTCTGAGGCAATCGTCAACTCAGCCGCCAACTCCTGTGGACTGCACCCCAAGCGCGGGCGCAGCGCCTCGAATGCCACCTGCGCTTCGCCATGCAGCGCCTGAAAGCGCTCGATCCGCTCGCGCGCCTCGGGCGGCATCTGCGGCGACTCGATCGCCGGCCCGAGCGCGGCCATCATGTCGAGCTTGGCCTTGCGCGCGACGCGCACCACCCGCGCGATATCGAGGAGGCGCATCTCGATCGGGGGCCGACCCAGCGCCCGCACGACCGCGGCCGAGTCGGTCGGGTCGCTCAGCAGGCGCAGCCACGCGAGCACGTCGCGCGCGGCCGCCCGCTCGAAGAATGCTCCTGCCCCCTCCATCGCTCCTGCCCCCTCCACCGCTCCTGCCCCCTCCACCGCGCCCGCGCTGCCATCCGACGGGGTAAACGCGATCATGGAGACGGCCACAAGCCAAGCATACGAGTGCGTGATGGCGCGGGCCGTCCGAGCACCTCCAAGAACGAACAGCAATCCAAAAAAGTCGTTTGACGGGAAGTCTCGCCCGCGAGGCGTACGCTCTTGCAATGGACGGCATCGACTGGAGCGTGGCGCAGAGGGTGGGCGAGATGCTCGCCGGCGACGCGGGTGGACGGGCATACCAATTCGCCTCGGAGGCCGACGGCGTGCAGCCGCTCGTGAAGCGCTTTGCCGCGCGCGTGAGCGACTACAGCGGTCTTCGGCTGCCCGCGAGCCTGCCCCCGCTCGAGCTGGTGGACCGTCCCGCCTGGATCGAAGCCAACATCGCGACGATGCGCCCACTGCTCGAGCCGCTCTCAGAGCGCCTCGGCAAGGGCACGGGCCCACTGGCGCCGGCGATGCGCTCGATCACCCAACTGCTGCTCGGCGTCCAAATGGGCGCCGTCACCGGGATGCTCTCCCAGCGCGTGCTCGGCCAGTACGACATCGCGCTGCTCGACCCGGCGCGCTCCCCGCGCCTGCTGCTGCTGGCGCCGAACATCGCCCAGGCCGCCCGCAACCTATCGCTCGACCGCGACGAGTTCACCGCGTGGGTCGCGATCCACGAGGTCACGCACGCGGTCCAGTTCGGTGGGGCGCCCTGGCTGCGCGAGCACCTCGCCGAGCTCTTGCGCGAGCTGATCGACGGCATGCAGGTGAGCGTCGGGCTCGGCCGCGCGCTTCGGATACCCGACATGTCGGACCTGCGCACGCTCGCCCAGCGCCTGCTGGCCGATCGGCGATCCCCTCGATCGCCGATCGGTGGCGAGCTGTTGCGGCTGGGCCTCGGCGAGGACCGCTGGGCGCTTGTGGAGCGCATGCAGGCCACGATGTCCTTGATCGAGGGCCACGCAGAGCACGTGATGGACGCGGTCGGCGCGGAGGAGCTGCCTACGCTCGATCGGATGCGCAAGGCGATGGACCGCCGGCGGCGCAACCGCGGCTGGCCCTGGCGCATCCTCGAGCGGCTGCTCGGCCTCGAGATGAAGATGCGCCAGTACGAGGTCGGGCGCGGCTTCTGCGACGAGGTCGTCGCGCAGGGAGGCCCGTCCGCCCTAGCCGTAGCTTGGAGCTCGGCCGAGATGCTGCCGAGCACGAGCGAGCTCGAGCATCCGGAGGTGTGGTTGGCACGAACACACGTTCCACCTGTTATAAGCTCCACCGAATCATAGGGCTTCTTTACAGGGTCTTCACCCGTTCTTGAGATTCGCGTGTAACCATCGTTTCAAGATGGGTTAGGAACATATGTTCGGTGCTAAGCTCGCACCAACCAGAACAAGTGTGCCCCCATCAATAGGAGACCCGCTCCCATGGCAACAGCCCAAGCAACTCCCAACAGCGCGAAGACGCGCCGCGCCGCCGCTCCCAAGAGCACGGCTCGAGCAAAGACGACCAAGCGCGCGCGCCCCTCGAGCGCCGGCAACGCGAGCGCGTCGGCCAAGCGCTCCACCCAGGCCGTCAACAACCCCACCGTCGGCTACTACGCCGAGCGCGCCGTGCTGATCCCGGTCGGCGCCGTCCTGATCGCCCGCGAACAGGTGCTCGCACGCGTGAACGACACGATCGGCACCTTCGGGACCCCCTCAAAGGCAAACGCGCAGCTGCGCAAGTTCGAGCGCCGCGGCAACACCGCCCGCAACCGCCTCGAGCGCGAGGTCCGCAAGACGCGCGTGCGCGTCGAACGCGAGGTACGCCAGACACGAGGCCGCGTGGAGCGCGAGGTACGCCAGCGTCGGCACGACGGCGAAGAGCTCGCCAGCCGTGTCCAGGAGAGAATCTTGAACCTCGTCTGAGACCGAATTTCACCCGCCCACCTCGCGCGCACGCGCGGTAAGGCGGACAAGCTTCCCCCGCCCCGAACAGGAGAGATCGGGATCGGGAAGGTCTGCCGGCCCATATATCCCGCCGGCAGTGGTAGCACCCTCTCCTCCCTCGCCGGCGGGGCGACCCCCTATCGCCCCGCCGGCACTTTTTCTTTCTCTGCGAGAATGAGGCCGTGACCCACCGCGACGAAGTGCTCAAGGCCCTGGAGGTCGTGATCGACCCGGAGCTACGCCGCTCGATCGTCGAGCTCGAGATGGTGCGCTCGATCGACATCTCCGAGAACGGAGTGATCGACGTGACCGTCTCGCTCACCACCGCCGGCTGCCCGATCAAGGGGCACTTCCAGACGTCTGTCGCCCAAGCCGTGGCGGCCCTCGACGGCGTCACGCACGTGAACGTGTACTTCGACGTGCTCAGCGACAGCGAGAAGAGCGCCTTGCAGCAGAAGCTAGGGCGCGCGAGCCTGCCCGCCGGTGCGCTCGCGCAGGTGTCGAACGTGCTGTGCATCGGCTCGGGCAAGGGCGGCGTGGGCAAGTCCACGCTCACCGCCAACCTCGCGGCGGCACTGACGGCGGACGGCAAGCGCGTCGGCATCCTCGACGCCGACGTGTGGGGATACTCGATCCCGCGCATGTACGGCCTCGGCGCGACGCGCCCGCCCGTCTCGGCGCAGCGCAAGATCCTGCCGCTGGAGTCTCAAGGTGTGAAGGTCATGTCGATCGGCTTCTTCCTGGAGGAGGACGCGGCCGTGGTGTGGCGTGGGCCGATGCTCCACAAGGCGCTCAACCAGTTCCTGCAAGACGTGGAATGGGGCGTGCTCGACTACCTTTTGATCGATCTGCCGCCAGGTACCGGCGACGTCTCGATGACGCTCGCCCAGCTGCTCCCACAGGCTCAGTTCGTGATCGTCACGACCCCACAGGCCACCGCCCAGAAGGTTGCGCGGCGCTCGGCTGAGATGGCCAACAAGGTGTCCCTGGAGATCTGCGGGGTGATCGAGAACATGTCGGGCTTCACCACGCCCGATGGCGAGCGCTATGCGATCTTCGGCGAGGGCGGCGGCAAGGACCTCGCCGACGAGCTCGACGTGCCCTTGCTCGGTCGGGTGCCGCTCACGATGCCCTTGCGCGAACACGCCGACAATGGCATACCGCTTGTGATCGAGGACCCCGACGACCCGGCTTCCCAAGCGATCCGCCAGGCCGCGCGCGGATTGATCGCGATGGCGCCGATAGAGTTGCCGACGCTGCCGCTCATAGAGGTCACCCCGAGCGCGCCTACCCCTCCCGCGAGCCCGAAGCCGGCCGGCATGTCGCTCCCGATGGCCTGACCATCAACCCTACCCATCCGGCCGGGCCGCGCCAGCGGCCAGATAGAACGGCGTCCTCCCCTTCCCACACGGTCGGGCCGCGCCAGCGGCCCGCATAGGCAGGGCTAGGCTACTTGGCGTTGGCGAAGTACTCCGCGTTGATCGCGGCGAACTTCTGCCACTCGTCGGGAAGCTGGTCCTCGGCGAAGCACGCATCCACCGGGCACGCCTCGACGCACGCGTCGCAGTCGATGCACTCCTCCGGGTCGATGTACAGCATCTCGGCCGCGTCGTAGCCAGGCTCGTCGGGCGTCGGGTGGATGCAATCCACGGGGCACACCTCGACGCAGGAATTATCCTTCGTGCCAATGCACGGCTCAGCGATTACGTAGGCCATTCGCTTCCTTCTCGATCGTTGGGCTTAGTTGTGCGGGACACGAATAGTAGCGAGGCGGCCTGGCCACTCGCGGACGAAGCCGAGGTTGTGAAGGTCATGCCCAGGTCGGGCCGAGGTAGCGCGTGTCCTCGGGCAGATCGGGCCGGGGGCCGCGAGTGTCCTCAGGCAGGCACACTCCGCTAGCTTTGATCGATGCTGTTGCTCACCGGAGCCACAGGGCTCGTCGGCTCGGCCCTGCTGCGGCGGCTCGTGGCCGAAGGACAGCCCGTGCGCTGCCTCGTACGTGACCCCAGGCGCCTCGGCCCCCAGCGCGTGCGCGTGCAGATAGCGCTCGGCGACCTCGCCGACCCGCCCTCGTTTCGCAACGCGATGCGCGGGGTCAAGACGGTTGTGCACCTCGCCGCCTCCACTCGCGACCAGCCGCGCGGCTCGATCGAGGAGCTGGCGGCGATCGCGACCTGGCGGATGGTCGAGGCGGCCCAGCGCGCTGGGGTCGAGCGGTTCGTGTTCTTTTCTGTGTTGGGCGCCTCCACCCACCACCGCGCGCGCCTGTTTCGCGCCAAGTCGCTCGCCGAGCAAGCGGTGCGCGAGTCGAGCATGCGCACGACCGTGATCGCCCCCTCGCTCGTCTATGCGCCGGGAGACCACTGGCTGACGCTGATCGAGCGCCTGTCGCTACTGCCCGTGGTGCCCATCTCAGGGCGTGGTCGCGCGGTCTGCCAACCGATCTGGGCCGAGGATGTGGCCGGTTGTGTGCTCGCCATCCTCAGCGATCGAGATGGCTCGGGCAGAGGCCCCGCAGAAGCACCTGGCAGGGGTGCGGGAGCACATGTGCGCTACGAGCTGGCCGGCCCGCAGACCATGACCTACAACGAAGTCATCGACGCGGTTCTGAGCTCGCTCGACCGCGAGCGTCCGCTCGTGCCCGTCCCCACGCCGATGGTCTCGCGCGCGTTGCGCCTGCTCGAGCGGGTGAGCGGCACAAGCACGCCGATCACCTGGGACGAGGCCGAGTTGCTCGAGGCGAACATGGTGGCCAAGGACGGGCCTATCGACGCTGAGGCGCTCGGCATCGACCCGCAACCTATGCACGCAGTACTCGGTTCCATCTCAACTCATGAGTACAATTGTCGGTAACGGAGGGTGAAGTGGTCTGGGACCACAGACGGCTGATACCCGCGAGTCCGGTTCGCTCCGGATGGAGTTCGATTCTCCCGCCCTCCGCCAATGATTGACTCGACTGGTGGCCAACCAGCGAGGCAGGCGCAAGGATCAGTGCGCTGGCGGATTGCGACCGCCTCGCCTCGGGGCCACCGTCGAGCAAGTTTGTTATGATCACCTGCGGTATCAGCCGTTTGGGGTAGCTCCCCTTCACCCCGGCCCGCCTCAATGGCGGGCCGAGTTGTTTAAGAGACAGGCGCGCGGCGACCCGCCCACGGCACGGC
>JBARJU010000276.1:0-17995 GCA_049800435.1 Solirubrobacteraceae bacterium | reverse complement strand
GGCGAACAGCCCGCCGGCGAACAGCCCGCCGGCGAGCGGTCCCCCGGCGTGCGCGACCACCTCGAACTGGCCGGCCCCATGATCGACATGGACCACGCGGCGCAGCTCTCGGGCGCCCGCTTTGCCTATCTGAAGGGCGACCTCGTGATGGTGGAGCTGGCGCTCGTGCGGTATGCCCTGGAGAAGCTGCGCGGCCACGGCTTCGAGCCGGTGATCCCGCCCGTGCTTGTGCGCGAGCGCGCGCTCTACGGGACGGGCTTCCTGCCAGACACCGAGCAGCAGATCTATCGCTTGGCCGACGACGACCTCTACCTCGTCGGCACCTCGGAGGTGGCGCTCGCCTCGCTTCACGACGACGAGATCCTCCCGGCCGAGCGTCTGCCGCTGCGCTACGCCGGCTTCTCGCCCTGCTTTCGGCGCGAGGCCGGCGCGGCGGGCAAGGACACGCGCGGGATCTTCAGGGTGCATCAGTTCGACAAGGTGGAGATGTTCAGTTTTGTCGAGCCCGAGCGCTCGACCGAAGAGCACGAGCGCATCCTCGCTATCGAGGAGGAGATCCTCACGGAGCTCGAGTTGCCCTACCGCGTCGTCAACATCGCGGCAGGCGATCTCGGTAACTCGGCCGCCAAGAAGTACGACTGCGAGGCATGGTTGCCGAGCCAGGGCCGCTACCGCGAGCTCACCTCCTGCTCCAACACGACCGACTACCAGGCGCGGCGCCTGAACATCCGCATGCGCGGTGAGGGACGGACGCAAACCCTCCACACGCTCAACGGCACGGCAGTGGCGGTCGGGCGCACGATCATCGCACTGCTCGAGAACGGCCAGCGCGAGGACGGCACGGTGGCGATGCCGGGGGCTCTAACCGCTTACGGTGCGCCCGCCGTGCTCGGTTCTTAGAAGACTCCTCCATTCCGCTCGCCGACAGGCGAGCGGGCCCCTTCGGGCTTGCGGCTCAGCCGAGCTGGATGTGGTCGGCCTCCGCGGCGCCGCCGAAGGGGCGCGTGAGGCCGAACTGTTTGAGCGTCCCCTCGGGCACGCCCTCGACGCCCGGGGTGTCCGAGGCTTCGCCGCGCGTGTGCGGGTCGTTGGCGAAGCCGCCGACCTCGACCGAGTGCTGCGGGCTGCGGTAGCCGGAGATGCCGATCAGGTGCAGGTGGAGCGCCTTGCCCATCGTGTTCAGGCGCGAGGCGAGCGTCGGCTCGCTGCCTACGCTGTAGTTGGTGCCGGGCGCCTGGAAGAAGCCGTATTCGCCGGACGGGGTGGGTGGGATATTCAATTCGACCGGCGCGCCGCTGGCGAACGACTGGTTCTGTGAGGCGGACTCGCTGGCCTGGATCGAGGAGAGCTCTTTTTCGAGCGACCCGCGATGCGAGCGCAGTTCGCCGAGCTCCGAGCTCTTCTGGCTACGGGCATGGACGTACTGGAGTTGGCGGTTCACGAGCGCGAGGTGCAGGCGGGCCACCTCGTCGCGCTGCACCAGCACGGCTGTCGTCTCGCGCTGATGGCTCGAGGCGAGCACCGCGAGGCGCTTCGCCTGGAGCGCGACGGCCGCGCGCGTGTCGATCACCCGCGTCGTCGCGCTCGCGTTCTGCTGGCCGATCGCCTTGAGGTCGTTGACGCGCTCGATCAGGTCGCCAAAGCCGTGCGCGTCGAGAACCACCGTGACGATGCTCGGCGGCGGGGACTCATACGCGGCGACCACCTGGGCGACGAGCACCTGGCGGTCATGGGCGAGCTGAACCTGAAGCGATGCCAGTCGCGAGCGGGCGCCCTTCAACTGGCCCCTGAGCCGCTCGAGCAGTTCGCGCTCGAAGGCAAGGCTCGATTCGAGCGCCGAGAGTCGACCGTGCAGATCGTCGATGCTTCCCTGGAAGCCGTCGATCTTGTGCGAGTCGGTCGCTATGGCGGCGCCGAGAGCGCCCTCCTTGGCCGTCGATGAGGAGATGCCGCTTTCGAGCGACCCCTGCGATTGGCCGCCGAGCGCGGGCGCGGCCACCGCCACGGTTGCGGCGAGCAGGGGGAGCAGGGCCACGGCGTGGCGCAGGCGAAGCGTTGGGATCTGAAAGTTGCGCATCTTCATCGGAGCGGGCTTCGCGGTCCGGGGGAGGTCTCACCCATGGATCGGTTGACCGGCGGGGAGTCGCGACTTGCGCAAGCTAGCCGTGCGGCGGCCCGATCACAAGCGCGAGCGACGTCTGCAAATGGAGTTGCACGGGCACGCGGCGACTCATGGCCCGCTTTCCCTGTCGATTTGGCCCTTACGCGTTGTCGCGGAAGGACGTCTCGGGCTACTAGACAGTAGGCAGATGCTCGCCACGGGTAATATCAAGCTCACGCGAAGCATCCGGGGTCCCTCGAGCACGTCGGGAGAGTCTGAAGGGTTGACGCGCATAAACGTGGAGGAGATTCAGCGATCCAGGATACTGGGGGCGATGGCCGAAGAGGTGGCCATACGCGGCGCGTCATCGGTGACGGTGGCGCGAGTGATCGCGCGCGCCCGTGTCTCGCGAAGAGTCTTCTACGAGTTGTTCGCTGACATCGAGGACTGCTTCCTCGCCGCCTTCGACTGGGCTGTGGAGCAGGCGGGCGAGCTCGCCAGAGACGCCTATGGCGCGGAGAAGAATTGGCGCGAGGGAATCCGAGTCGCGCTGGCGAGCCTGCTGCGCTTCTTCGACGAGCGGCCGTTGCTCGCTCAACTGTGCATCGTGCACGCGGCCGGCGGCGGCCCGCGCGTGCTCGAGCGTCGCTCGCGCGCGATAGCGGAGCTATGCGAAGTCGTGGACCGCGGACGCTTGGAGGCCTCGGGCAGCCGGGTTACGGGACCGGTGGTCGCAGAGGGGGTCGTGGGCGCGGTGCTCGCGGTGCTCTACACGCGACTGCTCCTCCGCGGAGCCGACTCCGCGGACGCCTATGGACAGGAGGGTTCCGAGCAGCCGGCGCTGATCGAGATGCATGGCGAGCTGATGAGCCTGATCGTGCTTCCCTATCTGGGAGCCGCCGTCGCCGGTAGCGAACTGCGTAAGGCGCCCCCGTCGCCGCGACCCAGGGAGACGCCGCTCGAGCGCCTGCCGGCCGGGCGCTCGACGCGCGAGGAACCGGCCGCCCGCCTCACCTATCGCACCGTGCGAGTGCTGCGAGCGATCGGCGAGCTGCCGGCGGGCAGCAACCGCGAAGTGGCCCAGCGCGCCGGAATCGTCGACCAGGGTCAGATCTCGAAGATCCTCACCCGCCTGGAATTCCAGGGCCTCGTCGTCAATCGCGGAGGCAACGGCGCGGCGCGTGGCACCCCCAACTCGTGGTGGCTCACCGAGCGTGGCGAAGAATTAGAGCGCGGGCTGCGCGACGATCCAGCGGGCGAGCGCGGCTCGGATGCTCAGCCGGGGAACGGTTCGGGCTCGCGACGACCCGCCACGTAGCTGTCCTCGGACTCGAGCATCGCTCTGACCTGATCGCGCAGCTCGGGGCCGTCGGTGTGACCGTGCACGGAGGCCGCGTGCTCGGCTGCCGCCGCCACCACCTCGTCCTCGTCGCCGATGATCGTCAGCGAGCAGTTGGACTCGCTCTCAAAGCGCCTACAGTCAGCGATCTTGCGCATGGTTGCCTCTCTTTGCTCTCGGGATCTGAAGGAACGACTGTAAGCGCGATCGGGGCCAAAGTCCAGCCCTCTCGGGTTGTTCCTCATAGTCCTATGGCGGATAAGTGGGAATGAGGTTGCGGGCAGATGTGGAGCGGTTCAGGCGAAGTAGATCGTTAGCGTACGGGCCGTGCCCCCGCGCGGCACGAGCGTGAGGCGATAGGCGCCAGGCATGAGCTGGCCCGAGCCGTGCAGACGACGGCGGTTGACGCCCCTGGTCGCAGCGAACGTGAGCGACGGCGGCAGCGTCCGCCAATGCGTGCGTCGATTGCGGCGGACTCCCACCGCGAGCGTGCCGCGCACGGTTGCGGCTCGACTGAGCGTGAACGAGAAGGCCAGTTGCGCGAGTGCGATCCGTTTGCGGCGCAGCGCGCTCTGCGCGTGGACGGTCAGCCGGAGCTCGGAGATCCGCGGCGCATGGTTGGAGGCGCTGGACGAAGAGCGCGTGCCGCTCGACGGGCCGCCGTCGATAGTGCTGGAGGACGTGCCTGCACCGTTGGGTTGCGCGCCGCTCGCGCCGGCCCCGCTCGCGCCCGGCGAGCCCCCGCCGGAACCCTGTCCGCCTGTGGCGCCCGAGCCTTCCAAGCCCGCGGCTCCCGCTTTGCCCTGTTCTTCGCCGAGTTTGCTCGCAGGTTCGCCTTCTTCGCCGCCCTTGGCGAGCGCTTCGTCGGGCTTGAAGGCGCCAATCCCGGCCGGGGTTCCGACTCCTGTCGGTCCGTCATAGCCGGCGGTCGCGTTGCAGATCCATGCGCCGGCCCCGCAGTCGAGCGGGGACAGCGGGCTCATCGAGCCTTCGCAGCTTACGTATTCCGCGTCGCACTGGCCGTTGCCGCCGCTCGTCACGTCGTGCAGCAGCGGGGACCCGAGGTGCGAGTAGAGCGTCTGCGCCGGGTATGCGACACCGTGGGCTCCTCCGGCGAGCGCGACCATCGAGGCGACGATCGGCGAGGCCACGCTCGTGCCGCCGATCGGAGTCCAGTGGAGCACGGTACTGAGCTTCCTACCCGCTTCTTCATAGGGATAGGGAATCGAGTCATACACGTTCACGCCGCTCGTGGGGTCCGCGTCGGCCGCGACATCGGCGTTGGCCCGGTGCTGCCCGCAGCCGACCTGCGCCCAGTCTTCGACATGCAGCTGCCAAGGAGGCGCTTGCAGCAGGCCGCTACAGCCGGAGCCGCCCGCCCCTTGCGAGCTCCATGCCGACTCACTCTGCCAGGCGCCGCTCCCGTCGAGTGTGAGAGTGGTGCCTCCGACGCTGATCACATGGGGCGAGGAGGCGGGGTAGTCGGCGCCTTGGAAGTAGGGCGAGCCCGCTTCGCCCCTGGTCGCATATTGGTCCCAGTTCAGGTAGCCGTCGTCGCCCGCGGCGGCGGCGATCGCTATCCCCGGATGGTTGAAGGCCTCCTCGTCGCCTCCCCCTTCCGGGCCACCCCATGAATTCGACACCTCGCTTGCGTTGAGCGCCGCCGTGTTCTCCGCGGTGTCCAGTTCGGAGTATTCGGGGGAGTTGGCCTCCACCAGCAGGATGTGGCAGTTCTGGCACACCGCGTGGGCGACCTCGATGTCGGTTGCGATCTCAAGCGCCCAGCCCTCCGCTTCTTCGGCCTCTTCTCGCTGGTGGGTCGTGCCTCTGGCAAACGCTTCCAGTTCGACCTTGGTCCTCGGGAAGGGGAGGCTCAAGGATGCTTCGCTGCCGTTTTCATTCACCTGTTTGAAGCAGCCGTTCGCCTTCGTGCACGAAGGCAGACCGAATTCGCCGGCGTACACGTTCAGATCGGATTCCGCGCTCGGATCGTTGTAGGCGTCGACCAGGGCGATCGTCTGCGGTTCGAGGGCCGGCGCATCGGGCTCCTCGCCTGGGAAGTAGGCGCTTCGCAGATCTTGTGGGGAAAGGCAACTCGAGGGATAGTCGATCGCGCATTCCGAGGCTTTTGCGAGTCCGGTGCGCGGAGCACCCCGCGTGGCGAGGGGATGGACTCGCGCCCGCGCCGCAGCCGTTCTGGGCTCCAGTCCGAGCGTCAGACAGCTTGCCCGTCCCTGGGCGGGGGCCGCACACGCGGGGCGCACCAAATAGTTCGAGCTCGGCAGAGGCACCGCCCTCGCCGCGGCGGCCGTCGACGGCGTGCCGATCACAGCCAGCGAGCCGACCGTCAGGAAACGGAGCGTGTTGACGAATCGGGCCAAGCCCATCCAGCCTATCGTCGGGCGCTGAGGTAGATCGAGCGGGGATCGCCGCCGGCCGGCTTGACCGTCAGCCGGTAGCGCCCCGGCGAGAGCCGGTTATGGCCGGAGAGGCTGCGGCTGACTCGTCCCTTGCCGGCGCTCACCGTGAGAGAGTCGGGGAGAGTCGTCCATCGCTTGCCGCCCGTACCGCTCGTCTGCTTGAGGAGCGTCACCTTCACCAGGGTGCTCGCGCTCAGCGTGAATGAGAACCCGATGCTCGAAGCTTGAGGTGCGTGCTGCCTGAGCGACGCTGTTGCCCTCGTGGTCAGCTTGAGTTGCGAGACGATCGCGAGGTTTGCCGCAGTCGGCGCCGCGCCGGGATTCGACGATGGCCCGGCGCTGCGACTCGAAGGTGAGTCGCTCGGGCTCGATCCGGCTTCTTCGGCCCTCGCTTCAGTCGATGCGGCGGCTTCTTCTTCGTCGCCTCGGGCTTCTTCTTCGCCTTCTTCGGCTTCGCTGTCGCTCCCCCGGAGGATCGGCGCGGCGCTCGCGCAAGCGGCGTGTCCTCTGCCCGGGGCGGGGCAGAGCGAGCCTGCCGGCGTGGCCATGGCGCTTGAGGCCATCGCGGCGCCGCACAGCGTCCACAGAGCGAGCAGCACCGAGAGTACGCTGGCCCTCAGCGCCCACCTGCGAGGGCCGGGTCGCTGAGCACGGGCTCTCTGTGGGCTCTCGATCCTCGTCATGGCCAATCAATCGACACAGGTGGGTCGGCGCTTGAGAGATTCGGCGCGCCCTTAGTGGTCTCCCTCGCAAGTTCGCGCACGTATCCGGTGCGCCGGACGCGCTCGCTCTTCCGGCGCGAGCGAGAGCGAGCGGGGCGCTTTCGGAAAGTGCTGGTCCTCGTCCGAGGGGGCAGCGCAAGCGGACCGTTCTAGCGCGCCCGCTCAGCCAGCGAACCAGGAGCGATCATGTCTTGGCTGCGGGTGCCCAGCCTCAAGCAGAATCCATGAGACTAGGAGCAGATCATGGCCTCCAAAACAGTCGGGGCGGTTGCGAAGTGCCGTGAACGCCTGGTTGTTGCCTGCGGCACGTTCGTCAGATCCGATACATGAGGCTCTTAGCTCTCCAACCCCTCCACTGCTTGCCGGGTGCTATGGGCTCTCGCCTGAAGGCCTCGGCGGCGTGATATGTACCTCAATGTCGTGGCGGTGCAATGGCTCCGATTCGTCTTCCCAGGGGCGTCGCTGCTCTAGGCGCAGACGGACTGTTCCCGGCCGCAGCGCTCTGATGGTCGCGATCTCCCGTGCACTGGCTCCAACCGCTGTGGTCAATGTGTGTGCGGGCGGGGGGGCGCGGCGCCAAGTGACCTCGACGGCGCCCGTGTCGCCGTCGAGGTCGTGTTGCCACATGTACCCGGCTGTGCCCAGCCCGGGCAAGTCGATCTCGTGTACGTCTCCAGCGATGAGATCGACTCGCAGTGGGGGGCTTTCAGGACTATCGGTTGTCGTCGTTGTGATGGTGGTGGTGATGATGATGATTAGCGTTGATCCCGCCGGCCGCCCACATCACGTTGTCGATGCCGCATTGGCCGTAGGCTATGCGGAAGAATCCGTGTTCACCCCAGTTTGTGCCCCATGAGTTCTTGGCGATCCAGCAGCCCAGTGCGTCGTCGTAGCCGACGATGCACACGCAGTGCCCGCCGACCTGGCTGCCCGTCACGTGTCTGTAGACGCCGCTACGGTAGTGCATGAAGTCTTCGTAGACCGTAAAGCATGCTGTCGTGGGGCCGATCGTCGAGATTATGTTCTTCATCTCGGGGATGCTCGTCGGCTTGATCCAGCCTGAGATCTTGGTGAGGCGGTTCTGCCAGTCGCTGCAAAGGTTGCAGGGTTGATCTACGGGTGTATACGGAAAGCACTGGGCGTCCACCACGCCGGTCATCATCGAGTTGTACGCCGGGTCGGGCCACCATCCCCCCGCCGGGCACTTTCCCGCGCCGGTTTTTGGCCCGTAGCAGAAGAACATCTGCGCCTCCGACAGATCGACGTCGTAGTGGGGGTCGTTGCGGGCGATCCGCACGAGGCTCTCGACGGGGGCGATCGAACCAAACGCGACGCACGAGCCGCAGCTGAGCTGATCCTCGATCGGCGTGACGAAGTTCCTGCCGCCCACGTCGCGCCAGTCGAAGCTCCCGGGCGCGGCGATCGGCATCTCCGGCACGCCCGCTACGGCGGCCAACGCGATCTGCTCGGCCTCCTCAAGCGAAGGTTCCTCGGGGCCGGGCACATATCCGACCCGTGCACTCGCTTCCATGTCGGAGAGAGCTGACTCGGATGTCTCCCCAGCCTCCCAGTCGGCCTCCTCGGTCGCCGCGATCTCTTGTTGAGCTTCCTCGATGCCCAGCCTCATTGCGACTCCTTCCTAGCTTACGTTGTCATTGCCGCCAGCTAAGTGAGGTCTCGGTCTAGCGGCGGTCGCAAGTCTTCTACCAACCAAGGATACACAAAGCAAGATGATTCCAATATATGGGCATTGATTGGTTGCTCACTTGTGAGTCCCTGCTGCTCGCGTACAGTGCGGATCCTGGCGGACCAGGGTGGGGGATGTGCTTGTCTGCGAGCTAGCGACGAGCAGTGGCGAGAAACCCGAAAGCGTGCGATGGACACACCGGTACTGCTTCACGCGCGCGATGCAGACGTCTCGACCAGTCTCCGATGGGTACCTGCTTGGGACGACCTTCGGGCGTTTCGGGGGACGACCGTCCGGCGACTGCTTACTCCATGGAGAAGCGGGAGCGTTACGGCGACGCCGGCTCGCTTGTGAGCGTCGTCCTGAGCGAGCATGTCGAGCTGGGTCCTCCGCGCGCTCGCTTGCGTGCAGAAAGCAGAAGCCTCGGCCGTTGTTGCTAACCCAATCCCCTACCCGCGTATAGGAGAGGTCGGAGTTTTGGCCTGGTCGTCGCTTTGGCGCGCGATTGTCATGCCGCGACCGGAGGCTTGCCTTACCAACGCTCGGCGATCCACTTGCTGCCGCTCGTCTCGGTCAACCCATGAAGAACCACCGAGACCACGACCGTCAGCGCCACGATGTTGAATTCGCGGCGCTCTAGAACCTCGGTGATGTAGCGGCGCGCGCCGAAGCCGCGACGCGACTGGCGCCAGGGGTCAGGGCTGTTGGGGTCGGACGACCACGACGGGGCACTGGGCGTGGCTGACGCAGTGCTGGCTGACCGAGCCGAGCAGCATGCCGGTGAACGCCCCGTGGCCGCGGCTGCCCACGACCAGCAGCTGCGCGTCGCGTGACGCGTCGCTCAGTGCCCGGGCGGGGTGCCCTTCCACGACCTGGGCGGTGACTGGGACGCGCGGCTGTTTGCCGAGCGACTGCTCGATGGCGTCCTCGAGCGCCTTGCGCGCGTCGGCCTGGAAGTCGCGCGGCGTGTAGCTGTAGATCTCGGGCAGGCTCCACGCCATCACCGCGTGCAGCTCCGCGCCGGTCAGCTCGGCCTGCCGGGCCGCCCAGCGCAGCGCCTCCAGGCTGCACTGCGAGCCGTCGACTCCGGCCACGATGACGGGCCGATCCGTGTCGCTGCTCATGTGCCCAGCCTCTCGTTCTTGGGGTCGCTCATAGCCCCCCGAGGAGCTTGCGAGCTGGGTGTCATCACGTCGAGTTCGCTGACGAGCGCCTCGGGGGCCGTCACGCGGTCCTCCGTTGCTGCTGGGCGTGCTCGGCGGCCGCACACCGCGCGCAGCGCAGCTTGCGCGCCGGCGGAACGGCGGGCACTGGGCGGTTGATGGGCATGAGAAAGCTCAGGTACTCCTCGGACTCGATGACGTGCTCGGCGCACAGCCCGGCGCCGCAGCGCCCGCACACGGAGACCGCAGGCGCCTCGTCGGGGTGGCAGTCCAGGCAGTTCATCGACTCTGCACGGGTTCTCCGACCGGCTCGCACAGGGGCTCGAGCACGGGTTTGGCTGCGACCGGCTCCTGCGGCCACCAGCGCCGGCGCAGCCACAGCGCGACGTAGACGAGCGTGACGAGGACTGGCACCTCGACCAGCGGGCCGACCACGCCGGCGAGCGCCTGCCCGGAGGTGGCGCCCCACACGCCGACAGAGACAGCGATCGCCAGCTCGAAGTCGTTGGAAGCGACGGTGAAAGCCATCGTCGCGGTCTTGGCATAGCCGAGGTTCATCGCGCGGCCGACGAGGAAGCCGAGCACCCACATGCCGGCGAAGTACGCCAGCAGCGGCAGCGCGATGCGGGCGACCGTGAGCGGCTGGGCGGTGATGTGGTCGCCCTGGATCGCGAACAGCAGCACGATCGTGAAGAGCAGCCCGTAGAGCGTGATCGGCGCGATGCGCGGGATCACCTGGGACTCGAACCAGTCGCGCCCGTGCGCGCGCAACCCCCAGCGGCGGGTGAGGTAGCCGGCCGTCAGCGGGATGCCGAGGAAGATGAGGGTGGTCCGGCCGACCTCCCAGATGGTGACGTGGAAGCCCTGATTGTTCAGGCCGAGCAGGTCGGGTAGCGCGTTCAGATAGAACCAGCCGAGCAGCGCGTAGGCGAGCACCTGGAAGATCGCGTTGAAGATGACCAGGACCGCAGCGCGGTCGGTGTCGCCGCCCGCCAGGTCGTTCCAGACGAGCACCATCGCGATGCAGCGCGCCAACCCGACGACGATGACACCGGTGCGGTAGGCGGGCTGGTCCGCCAAGAACAGCCACGCCAGCGCGAACATCAGCGCCGGGCCGATCACCCACGACAGCAACAGCGAGACGCCGAACATCCGCCCGTCGCCGCGCATCCGCCCCATGTCCTCGTAGCGGACCTTCGTCAGGACCGGGTACATCATCAGCAGCAGCCCGAGCGCGATCGGCAGGCTGACCGTCCCGACCTTCAGCTCATCCAGGAAGTCGTTCAGACCCGGCACCACCGACCCCAGCGCCAGGCCGCCCGCCATCCCGAGCGCGATCCACAGCGGCAGGAACCGGTCGAGCGTCGAGAGTCGCCGGATCACCGCAGCCTCAGATGGATGGGTGGCGGCCTGTCTCATGAGGACAGGTCTCTCCTCGCGGCGTACACGGTGCAGATCGTATTACATCGGCAATCATGAGTGTTATTGATATATGTATATAGATGCCCGTCGATCTGGAGCTGTCCCCGAAGCACAAGCGAGCGGCCGGAGAGCGCTGTTGCGAGCCCGTCGTCTACCCCGACGTGGCGCGCGAGGACGCGTTGCGGATGGCCGAAGTCGCAAAGGCTCTCGGCGACCCGATCCGCTTGCAGCTCGTGGACGTTCTGCGCAAGCACGCCGGCAAGGTCTGCGTCTGCGAGCTGGTGCCCTTGTTCGATGTCTCCCAGCCCACGCTTTCCCACCACCTGAAGAAGCTCCGCGACGCCGGAATCGTGGACTGCGAGCGCCAGGGACTATGGGCCTACTACTACGTGATCCCCGACTCACTGAAGGAGCTATCCGCATGGCTGAGCTGACCGATGAGATCCGCGAGAGCGTCCGCGAGCGTTACGCCGCCGCGGCCCGGGCGATCGCTGAGCACCAGACCTCTGGCGAGGCTACCGCGACAGCGGCCAAGGCTTCGTGCTGCGGCCCGAGCGTGTCCACAACCGATGCGTCCGGCGAGCAGGTGTTCGGCGGGGCGCTGTACGAGTCCGCCGAGGCAGGCGAAGCACCCGAGACAGCCGTCGCGGCGTCGCTTGGATGCGGTGTGCCTACAGCTGTCGCCGATCTGAAGGACGGCGAGATCGTGCTCGACTTGGGCTCGGGGGCCGGGGCCGATGTCCTCATCTCTGCGCGACGCGTGGGTCCCACCGGTAAGGCAATCGGCTTGGACATGACCGACGAGATGCTTGCCCTTGCCCGCAGCAACGCCGAGCAGGCAGGCGTCGAGAACGTCGAGTTCCACAAGGGCTTCATCGAGTCCATCCCGCTCCCCGACGCGAGCGTGGATGTGGTGATCTCCAACTGCGTGCTGAACCTCTCCGGCGACAAGCCGCAGGTTCTACGCGAGGTCGCGCGAGTCCTGCGCCCCGGTGGTCACTTCGCGATCTCCGACGTCATCGCCGACGAGGACATGGACGCCGCCACGCGCGCCGACATGCAGCAGTGGACCGGCTGCATCGCCGGGGCGCTCACCCACCAGGAGTTCAGCCGCGCACTCTCAGATGCGGGCCTGATCGACGTCGACATCCGCCAGACCCACCGGGTGCACGAGCACGCCGCGGCGGCGATCGTACGCGCCCGCAAGCCCGGCGAAGACCCGGCCGCCGCCTGACAGGACGGCTACGCCCCCGGAGCACCAGGGCTGATGGCCACAACGGTCCCCGTCACATCGCAGGTCGCGGCGAGCGTGTTGTAGACGGTGCCGTACTTGGCGAGGTTGCGCTGCAGCAGCTCAACCCGCTGCGGCGGCTCGTCGGTGAGCACCCGAAGCTCGTAGCGAATGGCGGTGAAGCGCGGCGGAGTCTGCTGGCGCTCGGCGGTGACGCGCACCGAGGCGCCCCGCTGCGCGAACGGGAGCATCTCGCTGAAGCGCTCGACGTTCTTCAGCACGCAGGCGGCGAACGCGCTGCACAGCAGCTCCGCCGGCCCCGGGAGCTCCTCGCTCATCCCCGGCGAGCTGTCGAAGGTGATCCGCTCCTGCTTGGCCTGGATCTCGGAGACGCCGGCACGCACGATGCGCGCCTCGACCTCATAGCTCAGCGAGGGCTCGGTCATCCGGTGCTCACGGCGTCGAACTGCTCGACGGCCTCCATCGCCTCGCAGCCGTAGACGACCGACGGCCCGCCGCCCATCATCACCGCCACGCCGATCGTCTCCATGACCTCCGCCCGTGTCGCGCCGGCGGCCAGGGCGTCGTGCACGTGGTAGGCGATGCAGCCGTCGCAGTGCACGGAAATGCCGATCGCCAGCGCTATCAGCTCCTTGGTCTTCGTGGGCAGCACGCCATCGGCGGTGCTCGCCGAGTGCAAGGCAGCGAAGCCGCGCATCACCCCCGGCGCCTCGGCACCGAGTCGGCCCATGAGCTCAGTCAGATGCTCATAGATGCCGGGATAGTCCTTGCTCATCAGTTCCTCCTTCGCAGAAGCCGCTACCGCCGTCACACCATATGTGGCGAGGACACGATGACGCATCCGTGCTCCTCCGCATCATTGCTTTGCAGTCGAGCTCGTCCTTCGCCGGATCGGCCATGATGGGCACCGCACACATCATGCCTGCATTGAAGCCCGCCGCACCGACTCCGAGTGCCAGGTCGAAGCCGGCCGCACAGGTTCTCCAAGGCGATCGGGTGCGTGAGCTTGCAGACGCCCGCTTAACCTTCGAAGCAGGCGTCCTCGGTCAGACAGTTGGCGCTTGCGCTCAGGACGAGGCTCACTCGTCCACGCCCACGCCAAACGCGTGCCTGCCTTCGCGGAAGAGCGAGCGCGTCCGGCCCGTCGGATACGTGCGCGAACTTGCGAGCGAGACCACTTAGCGAGGGATGCGTCGTGCGCGCTTGGCGTGGCTGGCGCAACCGCTCACCTCGACCTTGGTGTTCTGACGGACGACGGCGCCGTTCTGTGCGATGAGCTCGGTCGGCATCGACAGGGCTGAAGGAAGGCGTCCGCGCACCTTGACCATCGAGTGGACCCTGTGGCGCTCACGCGAGCGCTTGACTACGGCGATCCTCGCCGGCGCACACAGGCTCGTGGCCGCGGCCAGGACCGAGTGCGGACCTTGCGGCAGATATAGCTCCAGCCTGCCGATCGGCACGTCTGGGAGCGCGTCGAAGGTGACAGTCGCTGTCCCGGCATTGTCGATGACTGTCGTGCCGGTCAGCCTGAGCTGCACTCCGCCGCCTTGAAGGATCAGGGCCGGGGAGGGGAACACGTCGTGGCCATGGGACACGAAGTAGACCGGCCCGGTCAACTCCACGGGCAGTACCGGCGTCTGTGCTCTGGCGAGGCCTACGATCGACGCTTTCGGGCACGCCGCCGGGTCCGCGTTAAACGTGTTGTCCGGACAAGCGCTCTGAAGGGTGGTGAGCCTCGAGGGCAGGCGCCTGGGCAGCGTGACCTTTATTTGCGCGAGGTCAGCCTCCGTGCCCGGAGCTGTGTTTGGGAAGCTCAGTCTCAGGTCCAGGCCGGCGCCGTTCGCGTAGCTTGTGTGTGCGTCTGTGGAGGCTTTGAGACTGGGCTTGAACACGAGGCTCTTGCAGCCGGTCAGCGCAAACGGGTTTGACACCTCGGCGATGGCGCCCTGGGTGCCTGCGATATTCGCTATGACGCGTCGGGGATTGCAGTTCGTCGGGTTGAACATGAATCCGGGTCGGTCGATGTTGAGCGTCACCCTTTGCAGGCGCAACGGGACGCCGAGCACGATTTGCGGTAGAGGGTCGCTTGTGATGGTGAGCGCGGCGGTTTGCGAGTCGAGGTCGATCCGTGCCCGGATCACGATCCGTCCGAGGTTCAGCGGTCCCGCGACCGCGTCGGTGACGATGCTCAAGCCGAACGGCGCCCCCTCATATCCGGCGGTGAGGTAGAGGCGACCCGGCATCTCAAACGGGTGCGATCCGGCGCCGGAGGCGACAAGGGTACTGCCGATACGTGAGGCTTCGGGGCACTTCCCTGTGTTCGCCTGCGCTTCCTCGCACAGCGGCACGCTCGATAGCATCGCTGAGAGCCCCGGCGGCGTATGGAGCTGGATCTGGGAGAGGTAGGGTTCGCGGTCGCTGCGAGTGAGGGTGAACGTAAACGCGCTGAGGGAGCCTGCCTGTGGCGTGAGCGCTCCCGCGAGCATCCCCGGGTGCAGATTGGGCGTGCCGGCGCAACCCGCCACGTAGTAGAACGAGGACGGTGCGGCGTCCGGCGTGCCGGGCACGAGCAGGCTTTCGGGGGCCGGCGTTGTGCCCGGTGCGCTCCATGGTTCCAGGTCCGATGTTGTTCTCGCCGGTCCGCATGTAGGGGGACTGTCGAGCAGGGCCCGCGGCCCGCCGTTCAGGTCAATCGTCAACTGACCGAGCGGCAGCTGAGGGCTTTCGATGAGCTTCACCGTGAGCTGGCCCGTCGCGGAGCTCGCCTGTACCTCGCCTTGGATCTTCAGGATCACACCGTCGTCGTGCGGGTCGCCACGGCCACCGAGTTCCACGTACAGGCGATAGAGGTTCCCGTCGAGTGCATCCTCCTCGGTGCACGATGCTTGTCCCGCGCCGCCGCACCCGGGCGCCGCTAGGTATACGCGGCCCTTGATCGGGCTCGCCAGCAGGGGTGTGAGCGCTTCGGCTGTGCCGATATTCGAGGCTTCGGGGCAGTGTCCCGGCGCGAGTTGGGGTTGTTCGTTGCGACCGATGTCTTCGCCTTCGCCGACTTCATCCGGTTCGAGTGGCTCGCCCCGTGCGTTCAGGCCCGTCGGCATGTCGATTCCTTGCGGCCCGGTGGGCTGGCATGCCTGTACGCCGTCGGCGACGCCCGGGCTGATCGATACGCCCTGCGGCAATGTCACTGTCGCGTCGCGCAGCTGCGGTGTCGCTACCGCTCTCACGTTTTCGCTCTGGTGGACTTTGATGCTCACATCCATGCCCACCGGCTCGTCCGCCAGCAGGGTGTCCGGGCTCACCGCGATTTCAGGATTGAAAGGCAATTGCTCACAGCCCGTCATCCCCGGCAGTGTCGATCGCGCCCGCGCATATCGTCCCGGTTCCTCCCAGGAGTCCGCCGACACGCGCCCCGTCAGAGGCCCGGCGGTGCAGTTGCTCGGCATCGTCAAGAATGGCGTTGGCGCCTCGCCACTGGACACACCGCCGCCTTCACAATTCCACTGCTGATTCACGTCTCCCGCAGTGCAGACGAGACCCCGCAGAGGATCGTGGACCGCGGCTGCAGGCACGCCCCACAGCGTTGTTTCCACCCCCTCGACGGCGAGCGCTGGAAGCCCGTTGCCGACAAGCGTGAGCCTGTACCCGCCTGGCCGGTACACCACGCGGCCATTCAATGGGAACGTGATGTGGAAGGGGGTTTCAAGCCCGAGCTCGGCAGCCTGGCCGGCTTCGGGAGTCAGGTCGACGATCGGGCCAAGCAACGCTTTGCCCCCAAACCGAAGTACGAACACGCCGATCTGCGAATCGGCTGGACACGACCCGCCCGACATGGCCTGCGCCATTGGGCAGCGCGACACCGCCAACGGATTGGCCGACATGCCCGGCGGCAGATCGATGACCATCCCTTTCGGGTCGCGCGTCGGTACGACCACGTGAGCTTCGACTTCTTCGCCCGCAAATTCAAGCGTGCTCGTAATCGCGTCTGGATGACCACCCGCCTGGGTGAACGCGTACGGTTCGTTCACGAACCCGTAGCCGGGAATACCAGGCCCAGAGGGCACTTCCCTCGCTTGAGTCGTTTGCATCGTGAACTTAGCGATTCCAAACGGAGTCGCTTGGACGCCGGCGGCGGCAGTCGAGGCTGTGGACCAGCACAGGAGCACGGCCACGCCCACCAAGATACGTCTCCGCAAGTTCACCGAGGCCATCGGTCACCTAGCGTGGAGGGCACGCGACGTGGTAGCGGGCCGTGGCGCTGGTGCCGTCTTGGAAGCCGAGAAGCGCCCCAAAGGGATAGCCGCCCGCCGGGCATGCTCGGGGCACCCTGACGCCGTGTGGGTGGAAGGAGATCGTCTTGCCGTTAACCTGGCGGCGATAGGTCAAGTGCAACGGTCCGATCGTCGAGTCGAACGTCTCCAACGCCAGGTTCGGGCCGCTGGGCCACGCTTGCACCAGGGGGATGGCCGTGTCCAGTTGTTCGCCGAAGGGCGGACGATCTTCGGCAAAGACACTGGGAAACACCAGTTGCGCAAATACCGGCTCTCGAGCCTCAACGTAGAACAGAACTTCAAGGCGATTTTGGAGGGCTGGTCCCATGAGCACGTTGAGCGACGCCTTCTCTTGGACGTTGTGCGAGCCGACCGGTACAACGGCCGTCGCCTCGCCAAGCCCCATGCGAGCATTGGCTGAGCAGCCGTGCAACCCTCGGGCAATCAGGGCCGCCGGATCGCAGTTGCTCTCGCCGAGCGTGGTCGTGGCGATCCCCATGTCGGGCGGCAGGCGCAAGGCGAGACTCGTTACCGGGACTGGAGGAGCATGGCCCGGGCCGCCGATGCGCAGTGCGAGCTTGATCGTCGTGCGTACCCCTGCCCGATCGGGATCGAAGGCCACCTTCAGCCTGACGGTCTGCGCGGCAGCGGCCGTACTCGCAAGGCACGCGCAACCCCCGAGGGCGAGCGCCAGGCATCGGGCGAGGCTCATCGCGTGTCTCGACCGCTGAACCGCAGGCTAGAGGTGGACCTGGCCGTGGGCTTTGACGGTCATGGCAAATGTGTAGCGGTCAATGGTCCCGCTGATCCCGAGGGCATTGCCCGAGGCGTGCTTGAAGGTGCCGGTGCCGTGGATGATCGTAAAGCTTCCGCCGTAGTAGCCGGTTGAGTTCTTCACGACGTAGTTCGCCCTTGCGCTGCCCGTCATAGAGCCACCTCGGGTAAAGATCGTCACGACAGCCGTCACATACGTCGGGTGGATCGTCAAAGTGGCCGCCACCGGAGCGTTATACGTGCCTGTGGCGTGACCGCGCTCGAGCAGGGCGGACCCGCTTTCGTGCTCGAGCTTCAGCTGGGCGGTCTCCACGAGCGAAACCGTCTTGGCCACTCTCGCGGGCACGCGAGCTGCGATGCTCGATGCGCGCGCGGTGAGCCCGACGGCGCCGGCGGCAAGCGCCAGCGTGCAAATCGAGATCGTCAGTCCGGCCGCAACCGGTCCGAGGCAACGTCTCATTGGCCCTCCTCCTCACATGTCGCTATGCAGGTCCCCAAACCTGGACCGACTCGGCCCGAGACGTTTCAACGCCTCCGATGCCCTTTCGAGCTCCGGCGAGGCAGGGCCCTCAGACCTCACGTCTCACCGTACCTCGCACTAAAGCATACATTCCAGATGTCCTTGAGATCCCGGTCAGCGGAGCCTGTTCGATCGTCGGGCGACGAGGTGAGACCAGCCGTCCGGCGTGTAGCCTTCGCTTGGATGCCTATCGTGGATTCGTTGTTGGTTGTTGGTGGTGTGTCGAAGTGTTTTTCGCGTGGCGGGGAGTGCGTCGTCGCGTTGAGCGATGTGTCGTTTCGGGTTGGGTGTGGTGAGATTGCGATGGTTGTTGGGGGGAGCTTG
>JBARJU010000275.1:0-20494 GCA_049800435.1 Solirubrobacteraceae bacterium | reverse complement strand
CGCCCGTTCGAGGCGCAAGCGCCGCAAGCGCGGCTGACCGCGCGGGACCCGCCCAGGTTCGCCGCCCGCGCGCGCGGTCCCGGGTCCCGTTGCGGAGCCCCCAGCCGTGTTGCACGACTTGACCCCCCCACGGGATGATTGAGCGCCCCTCGGAGCGGGAATAATAGGAGGGACCGTGGTTGACTTATGTCAACCGCGATCGGCAGCTTTGACAAGCGTCAATGCCGCCCGGTCGGTAGGGCGGCTGAAGGGAGGATTCCATGGAGGCTGCTTCGATCCATCCTCATCCGGCGCAGGGCGCAGCTCCGCCGGCCACCGCAGAGCGTCCTGTGGCGAGTTCGTGGTCGCCGGCCAACCCGGCTCCACTGGGTCTCGCCGCTTTCGCGATGACCACATTTGTGCTCTCGATGTTCAACGCCAATCTCGTCGACGAAAAGGGCACCCCGGTAGTGCTTGGCTTGGCGCTGGCCTACGGCGGAATCGTGCAACTGCTCGCCGGCATGTGGGAGTTCCGCACCGGCAACACCTTCGGGGCGGTCGCGTTCTGCTCTTATGGCGCCTTCTGGATCTCCTTTTGGGCGCTCGAGGTGTTCTACGCCAAGAGTATCGGCGGCAACGTTGGTCACGCCGTGGGCGTCTACCTGTGGGCGTGGGCGATCTTCACCGCCTACATGACGGTTGCCGCGATGCGTGTCAGTGGGGCGGTTTTGCTCGTGTTCGTGCTGCTCACCGCCACGTTCATCCTGCTCGCGATCGGTGCCGTTGGTCCCCACACCACCGTCACCCATTGGGGTGGCTACATAGGTCTGGCAACCGCCGCCGCGGCATGGTACGCGTCGTTCGCGGTGGTCACCAACTCGACATTCGGGCGCACGGTCATGCCGGTGATGCCACTCGGCGATCGGTAAAGTCAACATCATGGGACGGCAGGGGAGGCTCAGCTAATGGCCACCGATGCGGACACGCTCGACTCCGAGCTTGCGCGGATGCTGGAGGTGGAGCGCTTCGAGCCTCCCGCACCGTTCCGCGAGGGCGCGCTCCTGAGCGACCCTGCCATATACGATCAGGCAGCGCGAGACCCGCAGGCTTGGTGGGCCAAGCAGGCGCGGGAGCTCGACTGGTTCACTCCTTGGGATCGTGTTCTCGACGACTCACGTCCGCCCTTCTATAAGTGGTTTGTCGGCGGCGCCATCAACGCCTCCCACAACTGCCTCGATCGACACGTGGACGCAGGTCGGGGCGAGCGTGTGGCGTTGCACTGGCGTGGAGAGGACGGCGAGGAGCGCGACCTCACCTACGCCGAGCTGCTCGCCGAGGTAAAGCGCTTTGCGAGCGCGCTCAAGGATCAGGGCGTACGCAAGGGCGATGTGGTCGGCATCTACCTGCCGATGATCCCCGAGGTAGTCGTGGCGATGCTCGCCTGCGCGCGCATCGGCGCCCCCCACAACGTCGTCTTCGGCGGCTTCTCCGCCGAGGCGGTGCGCGAGCGCATGGAGTTCTCCGAGGCCAGGGCTCTCATCACCGTCGACGGCGCCGCTCGCAAGGGCAAGACCGCGCCCGTCAAGGACCGCGTCGACGAGGTCATGGGGGACCTATCGACGCTCGAGACGATCGTGGTGGTGCGCAGCAAGGGCATCCCATGCGCGATGAAGCCAGGCCGCGATGTCTACTACGACGAGATCCTCGCCGCCGCCGACGGGGAGTGCGCGGCAGAGCCGCTCGACGCCGAGCACCCGCTCTACATCCTCTACACCTCGGGCTCCACCGCAAAGCCGAAGGGGATACTGCACAGCACCGGTGGCTATTTGACGGGAGTCGCCGCAACACATAAGTACGTGTTTGATCTCAAATCCGATACCGACGTCTACTGGTGCGCCGCCGACGTCGGCTGGGTCACCGGTCACTCCTACATCGTGTATGGGCCGCTCGCCAACGGCGCGACTTCGGTCATGTGGGAGGGCGCGCCCGACTACCCCCACAAGGGCATCTGGTGGGAGCTCGTCGAGCGCTACAAGGTCTCGATCCTGTACTGCGCCCCCACCGCGATTCGTGCCTGCATGAAGTGGGGCCCGCGGTGGCCGGGCGAGCACGACCTCTCCTCGCTGCGCCTGCTCGGCACCGTCGGCGAGCCGATCAACCCGAAGGCGTGGCTGTGGTACCACAAGGTGATCGGGGGCGAACGCTGCCCGATCGTGGACACCTGGTGGCAGACCGAGACCGGCGCGATCATGATCACGCCGCTGCCCGGCATCACCGCCACCAAGCCCGGCTCGGCCACGCAGCCGTTCCCGGGCGTCGAGGCGCAGGTGCTCAGCGAGTCCACCGGCGAGCCCGTCAGCGAAGGCCAGGGCCTGCTCGTGCTCACGAAACCGTGGCCTTCGATGCTGCGCACGCTCTACAAGGAGGAGGATCGCTACATCAACGCCTACTTCGAGCGCTTCGGCTCTGAGACCTACCTCGTCGGCGACGCCGCGCGCGTGGACTCCGACGGTTACATCTGGGTGATCGGGCGCATCGACGACGTCGTCAACGTCTCCGGGCACCGGCTCTCAACCGCCGAGGTTGAGTCCGCGATCGTCGCTCACCCCGATGTGGCCGAGGCTGCCGTGATCGGCCAGCACGACGAGCAGTCCGGTCAGGCGATCGTCGCTTTCGTCACGCTTCAGGGCGACCTCCACGGGGACGACGCCACGGTCGAGAGCATCCGGGAAACGGTTGCCGAGCGGATCGGCAAGTTCGCGCGTCCCAAGCGCATCATCTGGTCCGACGATCTGCCCAAGACACGCTCCGGCAAGATCATGCGCCGCCTCTTGCGCGACATCGCCGAGGGCCGTGCGCTCGGGGACGTCACCACGCTGCGCGACCCCGCTGTCACCGCGCAGTTGCAGGAGCAGGTCCAGGAGCTGCAGGCCCAGGAGGAGTAGCGCCCGCGCCAGCACGCAAGCACTTCGCAAAGCTCGTCACAGCTCACCACTACACTCGAATCCAATGAGTGCCACGGACAGCAGTGTCGGGTCCCCGAACATCGTCGAGGCTCGGGACCTGTGCCGTCGCTTCGGCGAGGGGGAGGCCGCGGTCGACGCGCTCGCCGACGTCACCGTTGACTTCCCAAGGGGTCGTTTCGCGGCGATCATGGGACCCTCGGGGTCGGGCAAGTCGACGCTGATGCACATCCTCGCCGGGCTCGATCGACCGACCTCGGGCGCTGTGCGCATCGACGGCGTCGAGCTGACCGATCTCAACGATCGCAAGCTCACCCAGCTTCGCCGCGACCGCGTCGGGTTCATCTTTCAGACGTTCAACCTGCTGCCGGTGCTCAGCGCGGAGGAGAACATACTGCTGCCGCTCTCGATCGCGGGGCGCAAGCCCGACCAGGAGTGGCTGGATCGCCTCGTCGACACGATCGGCATTCGCGACCGCTTGAGTCATCGTCCGGCGGAGATGTCCGGCGGCCAGCAGCAGCGCGTGGCGGTGGCGCGCGCGCTCGTCTCGCGCCCGGCGGTGGTGTTCGCCGACGAGCCCACCGGCAACCTCGACTCCAAGGCCTCCGGCGACGTGCTCAGCCTGCTGCGCCATGCGGTCGACGACTTCGGACAGACGGTCGTGATGGTCACACACGACGCCCACGCGGCGTCGTTTGCAGACCGCCTGCTCGTGCTCGGGGACGGCCGAGTCGTGCACGACGGCGACGGCGCCACGGCCGAGCAGGCCCACGACCCGATGAAGTCCGCCGGGTGATGATCGCGGGGCGGTGCTTGCGCAACGAGTGGGGTCGCGGTGCGCCGGGGTCTGCCCCGCCGGCGCCGGTCGTGAGTCATTCGCGAATCGGGCGGCGTCGCGCGCCGGGTTCTGCCCGCTGATGCTGGCACTTGTGCTGCGCGGCTTTCTGCAGCGCAAGCTGCGCGTGCTGCTGACCGCCGTCGCGATTGCGCTCGGTGTCGCGCTGATGGCCGGCACGTACATCCTCACGGACACGATCAACAACTCATTCGCGGGCATCTTCAAGACCGCCAATGCAGGCAACGACGTGGTCGTGACCCCGACCCAGAAGCTGGGGAGCAGGGTTCGCACGCAGGTCTCGCCGATAACCGACGCCATGCTCGCACGGGTGCGCGCCGTGCCCGGAGTGGCCGAGGCGGCCGGAGGGATCTTCAGCCTCGGCACTTTCCTTGACACAAGCGGCAAACGCTTGACCAGCGGCGGCGCTCCGGCTTTCGTGGCCGCCGAGGCCCCCAAGCGCTTCGAGTCCTTCTCCCCGATCGCCGGGCGCTTTCCGGACAATGCGCGCGAGGTGGCGATCGACCAGGCGACGGCCGATCGGGCAACACTGAAGCTCGGCCAGCAGATCCTGGTCGCCGCCTCCGCTCCGGCCAGCCGCTACACGATCGTGGGCATCGTCAAGTTCGCGGGCAGCCAGTCCTTCGGTGGCGCCGGCGCCGCGATCATGACGCCGGCTGAGGCACAGCGCGTGGTCGGCGAGCAGGGTCGCTATGACGATCTCAACGTCGCCGCCAGCGCCGGCGTTGGGCCGACCGATCTGCGCGACCGAATTCGCGCGATCCTGCCCGCCACCGTGACGGTCCGCACCGGCGCCCAGCAGGCCGCCAAGCAGACCTCAGACCTCGAAAGCAACCTCGGCTTCCTGCGCACATTCCTATTGATCTTCGCCTATGTGTCGCTCTTCGTCGGGGCGTTCATCATCTTCAACACGTTCTCGATCACCGTTGCGCAGCGCACGCGCGAGTTTGGGCTGCTGCGCACGCTGGGAGCCTCGCGCCGGCAGATTCTGCGCTCGGTCGTCTTCGAAGGCGTGCTGCTCGGCGTCGGCGGGTCCCTGCTCGGCCTGCTCGGCGGGATCGCGCTGGCCCCTGCGCTCGACCAGCTGTTCAAGAGCTTCGGGGCGGATCTGCCCGACAGCGGCACCGTGCTCCAGACGCGCACGATCGTGGTATCGCTGCTCGTGGGCACGAGCGTGACATTGATCGCGGGCATGATGCCGGCCCTGCGCGCCACCCGTGTGCCGCCGATCGCGGCGTTGCGCGAGGGCGTGGAGATCCCCCCGCGCAAGCCGATCACGCACGGGCGCTACGCCGTGCCGATCCTGCTGCTTCTGATCGTGGTCAGGCTCGTTGTGAGCGTCGTCCAGAAAGACAGCTTCGCGACGATCGCGATCCTGGTGGCGCTCGGCGTCGTGTTCATGTACATCCGCCTGCGCCAGCGCGCACGCGGACGGCGCTACCGCGTCGTGCCGGCGCTCGCTCGTGCGATCGGAGTGCTCGTCAGCTGGCGTGGCATCACCGGGCGTCTCGCCCGCGAGAACGCGATCCGCCATCCGGGTCGCACGATGGTCACCGCCGCGGCGCTGACCGTCGGACTCGCGCTCGTCACATTCGTGGCTGTGCTGGCCGATGGCACGAAGGCCTCGATCGACAAGGCGGTCAGTCACTCCTTCGCCGGCGATCTGATCGTCGAGAACTCCCAGGCCGGCAACGAACAGGGCATACCGGCGCTCGTCGCGCCCGCGCTACGCAAGGTGCCCGGTGTGGCAAGCGCAACCCCGATCGCCTTCACCGTCGCAAGGCCGCGCGGCTCGAGCGACAACGTGTCGGTCACAGCCGTGGATCCGAACACGTTCGAGCAGGTCTACCGGATCGAATGGAAGCAGGGATCTCCCGCCACGCTTCAGGGCCTCGGGAGCACAGGCACGATCCTCACAAAGGGCTATGCCGATGCTCATCATCTGAAGGTGGGCCAGACGTTCGCCGTACTCACCCCCGCCGAACGCTACGTACGCCTGACCGTGCGCGGGATCGCCACCGACAACGCTCGCCTGCTTGGCAACCTCACGATCGCCCTGCCGCTCGCGCGCGCCGCCTTCGGTCAGCGCGAAGACGCCCTCGATTTCGTGACATATGAGCCAGGGGCGAGCAACGCTCAGGTGCAGTCCGCCGTCAACAGGCTGCTTGCCGCGAGCTTCCCGCAGGCCAAGTCCCGCACCGCGGCCCAGTTCAAGGCCGACCAGGCCGCTCAGATCAACACGCTGCTGACGCTCATCTACGTGCTGCTCGCGCTGTCGGTGATCGTGTCGCTGTTCGGGATCGTCAATACCTTGATCCTGTCGATCTACGAGCGCACACGCGAGCTCGGGATGATGCGCGCGATTGGCACCTCGCGCCGCCAGGTGCGCCAGATGATCCGCTACGAGTCGATCATCACGGCCCTGATCGGGGGTGTCTTTGGGATCGCGATCGGCGTCGTCGGGGCGGTGATCGCGAGCATCGCCTTGTCCGGCTCGGGTTTCGTGCTGTCGATTCCACTCGGCACGCTCGCGATTCTCCTGGTCGTCTCAGCACTCGCCGGCGTGATCGCCGCACAAGCGCCCGCCCGCCGCGCGGCGCGACTGGATCTGCTGGAAGCGCTCACCAGCGAGTAGCTAAGCTCCGGGACGATGCCCACCGAGACAGCCGCCGAGTCGACCGATCCAGAGCTCAAGGCCACCGCCTGGGATCTCGACCCGCTCGTCGATGGGCAGGGTCCGGATGGCGCCCGCGCGCAGTTGAAGGAGGCGCTCGAGCGCGCCAGGTCGTTTGCGGGCAGCTATGCCGGCAAGCTCGGCGAGCTCGACGGCGCGGGCCTCGAGCGGGCGATGCGCGAGCTGGCCGACATTCAGGAACTGGTCGGTCGCGCCGGCACGTACGCCGGGCTGTGCTTCTCGGTCGACACCGCCGATCCCGCGGCCGGCGCGCTGATGCAGGAGGTGCAGGAGCGCGGGACGGAGATCGAGACGACGCTCCTGTTTGTCGAGTTGGAATGGGCCGCGCTTCCCGACGAGAGGGTCGAGGCCCTGCTCGAGGGCGAGCGGCTGGAGTTCTGCGCTCACTACCTGCGCAACGTGCGCCGCTACCGCGAGCATCTGCTCAGCGAACCGGAGGAGAAGATACTCGCTGAGAAGTCCGTCACCGGCGCGAGCGCTTGGTCGCGGCTGTTCGACGAGCTCACCTCGGCGATCGAGGTGCGCCCGCCCGGCGGGGCCGGTGGCGCGGGTCAGGCGCAGGGGGACGGCGATGGGGTGGCGCCCGCGACCGTCGCGCTTGACGTCGCGCTCAGCAGTCTCGTGCTGCCCGACCGCGAGCTGCGACGCACCACCGCGCAGGCGGTCACCGAGGCCCTCGCCCCGGGGCTTCGCACGCGTGCGTACCTGTTTAACACGCTGCTTGCCGACAAGGCGACCGACGATCGCCTGCGCCGCTACCCGAGTTGGCTGGCGGCGCGCAACCTGTCCAACGAGGCCAGCGACGAGTCGGTGGCCGCCCTGATCGAGGCGGTGCGCGCGCGCTACGAGCTGCCGCGCAGCTGGTATCGCTTGAAGGCTCGCCTGCTGGACGTCGACCGACTCGCCGACTACGACCGCATGGCGGCCGTCACCGAGGACGAGGTGTCCTACTCCTTCGCCCAAGCGCGCGAGCTTGTGCTCGACTGCTACTCGTCGTTCTCGCCCAAGCTCGGCGCCGTGGCAAAGCGCTTCTTCGACGAGCGCTACATCGACGCGCCGGTGCGCCCCTCAAAGCGCGGCGGCGCCTTCTGCGCCTCGGCGGTGCCATCGGTGCACCCATACGTGATGCTCAACTACACCTCGCGCCGTCGCGACGTGCTCACGCTCGCGCACGAGCTCGGACACGGCGTGCACTTCGCGCTCGCCGCCGAGCAGGGCGTATTCCACCAGGGCACCCCGCTCACGCTCGCCGAGACCGCGTCGGTGTTCGGCGAGACGATCGTGTTCGGGCGTCTGCTCGAGGAGGACTCCTCACCCACCTCGCGCTTGGCGCTCCTGGCCGAGAACATCGAGGGTGCGCTCGCCACGGTGTTCCGCCAGGTCGCGATGAACCGCTTCGAGCATCTCGTGCACAGCGCGCGTCGCGAGCAGGGCGAGCTCTCGGTCGATCGCTTCGGCGAGTTGTGGGTGGAGAGTCAGCAGGAGATGTTCGGCGACTCGGTCGAGATCACCGACGGCTACCGTTCGTGGTGGTCCTACATCCCGCACTTCATCGGCTCCCCCGGCTACGTGTACGCCTACGCCTACGGTCAGCTGCTCGCGCTGTCGGTCTATGAGCGCTACGAGCAGCGCGGCGACGAGCTCGTTCCGCGCTACCTGGAGTTGCTCGCCGCCGGCGGGTCGCGCTCACCCGAGGAGTTGGGCCGGATCGTCGACATCGATCTCGCCGACCCCGGCTTCTGGGACGCGGGCCTCGACCTCGTCGAGCGTCAGCTGCTCGCCGCTGAAGAGGCCGCTCGCGACGCCGGCCGCGTGTAGCGGCACTTGGCCCCCGCTCGCCGACTTGTCGCTCTGGCGGGTCTGATCGCTCTTGGCTTGCCGGCTGGACCGCTTCGTGAGGCTACCGGCGCCGCCAAGGAGCAAGCAGCCCATCCTCCGAGTTGATTCCGGTGCACGGTCGGAAGGAGCGGGCCTTGCTGGTGGGGCGGAACGAGCGTACCTGAGGCGGCTCGGCGCGGACATCGTTTCGGAACGTGGTTCCCATGACTGAGCGGCGCGCCACGGCTCGAGCGACGATCGCCTCGGCCACGGTCGTGGCGTCGACCGCGTATTGGGAGTCTTCAACGAGCTGTCGGAGTAGGTGTATCTGCCGTTGCATCGAGGGCACCACGGGCTTTATCGGCTCAGACTCCGTAGTCTCCACCGCTCGCGGCCCGATCCGACAAGTGTTCGAGTGGCAAGGCTCACCCCGGCCGATCGTCAGCCGCATGGATCAGGCCTCCTCAGCCTCCGGCAGGTGCTTGAGATCGTCGAGGGCGCGAGGTCTGCCCGCCGTCCACGTCGCGCTGCTCTCAAAGCTCGACCTGCTTGGCCGTGGTCTCCATCGCCTGCATGCGGCCGACGATGTTGCCGAGCAGATCGTCCTGGCCCTGTAGGTGGGCCTGTAGCTGTTGGCACTCGTGGAGGATCGCCTCGGCGTCCTGGTAGGTCTGCACCGCCCGCTTGTCGGCGGCCCCGCCGAGCACCTGCTGGCCGACCATGATCGCGATCATCAGCAGCATCTGCATGATCCCGCCGAAGACGAGCAGCATGAGCGCCCACGGATAGGGATCTCCGAACAGGCTCTGTCCCAGACCGGCCATCCACAGCGCCATTGCAAGCGCGACCACGTAGAAGGCCCACATGTTTCCCACGCCCTTCGTGATCAGCGCCGCCAGGTGGCCATTGAAGCCGACGTTCTCGTCGTCGGTCTTCGGCGGCGGCGTGTTCGCCCGCTCGGCGATCCTCGGGTGTGGTTCGTATTGAAATGGTTCGACGTTTCCAGCCATGTACAGCCCTCCTCGGCGCTAATGGACACATAATTGCATTATATTGGACATATGACAGGACTGACTCTCTTGGCTGCGGAGGTGGGCGTAAGCGAGCGCACGCTTCGCCGAGCCGTGCGTGAAGGGACGCTGCGGGCGACCCGGCCGACGCCGCGAACGCTCGAGATGTCGCTTGCCGAGCGAGACTACATCAGGCGACGATGGGCGCTCATATCTTCCTTGAGGGAGGCTCTGCGCACCGAACCCAACGTGAGCTTCGCTCTGCTGTTCGGCTCGGCGGCCACAGGGATGGATACGCAACAGAGCGATGTCGATGTCCTTGTTGATTTGCGCGATGCGAGCTTTGAGCGCGTCGTCGATCTCGCCACCAAGCTCAGTGAGCTCATAGGTCGTCACGTCGACGTGGTTGAGCTACGCGAAGCCGAGCGCGAGCCTGCCTTCCTCGCTCGTGTTGTGGCCGAGGGCCGCGTCTTGGTCGATCGCGAGGATCTGTGGCCCGGTCTGCATCGTCGTGAGGTTGCCTTGCGTCGGGACGGCAGTCGCCGGGAAGCAAGGCGCTTGCGGACGGCACTGGCGGGAATCGATCGTCTGCTGGCGTCCTAGAAGTGGCCGATCCACCGACACGCAAGGTGGACCGCAAGCGCTGGCGACGCGATATCGTTCGCCACCTTGAGGATTTCCCTCGTCAGTACGCCGCCCTGGAGCGGGCTATGGCGACGTTTGGCGGGGACTTCGACCCGCGCCAGTTCAAGGAGGCTTTCGACACGACAGACGACCTCGATGCCTATAACCGCGTACAGGCGGTCGAGCGGGCCCTGGGCCGCGTGCAGAACTTCGTCGCCGAGCTGGCTGGGGCGGGCGCGAAGCTCGCACAGCTGCCGCGCGCGCCCGAGGTGCGGGGCTCGCCGGCTCACGAGGCCTTCGCGGCCCTGCGCGACGCGGGGGTCATCGGCGGGGAGCTGTGTAGGCGACTGACGCGAGCACAAGACGCCCGGTCCATGATCGAGCACAGCTACATCGATGCTTCGGCTGGGAGGGTCCACGAGTCGGCCAAGCTCATCCACGACGTGGCGCGCGATTTCATCGGTCGCTACCGGACTTGGATCGAGCCCCACCTGCGGGACAGCGGCTAGAGACCCCTGAGGGTCCTTCTCTAGAGCGACGCGCCCCACGCGGTCGTCAATGTTGGTCGGTGTCCTGGAGGTACACCACGCGATCCTCGAGATCTTCATCGGCGACGGCGCGGATCGCGGCCACGAGCCGGCCGATTCCCTCGGGGCGACGTGAGAACCTGGATGAGAGCGCGATCAAGACGCCGGGGTGGTGTTGGCCGGCGCTGAGATGCTCGGCGGAGATGTGGGTGAAGTCGCCAACGTTCTCGGTAAGTACAGAGCGACCCTGTTCGACTGCCACCGCGAAGATGTCGGCATCGGACCTTCCGGCCAGTCCGAGCTCCATTACCGTGCGGGTGTCGATGCCGTGGCCTCTGAGCGCCTCGGCCAGAGACGCCGGGTACATCTCGTCCAGCAGCAGCTTCAACGCGTCTCTGCGGCTGCCGTCTCGCTGCGGTGCAGCCCTATGCGTGCCGCGATCTCATCCGGGTAGGCGGCGCGGTAGCTCAGGGCGGCGTCGATCTGGGATCGCGTAAGGCTTGACTCCCGGGCAAGCGTGGCGAGCGGATCGGGCTCTGCGTTCAGATCCTCGACCCACATCGCGACCTCCCACACGTCGGGGCCGTCGAGCAGTTTGGCGCGCCGGCCCGTCGGCCCGTCGCGGAATGTGATCAGTGGGTGTTCCTCGCGGCGCGTGCCCTCCTCGGCATAGCGACGGAGGCGATCCGAGAGTGTCTCACCGGCGGCCCGGGCTCGTAGACGCAGACGCTCAGCGAGGGTGTCATCGAGGCGGACGGAGACGTTTACTGACATGTATGCAATGTAGCACAGCGTCCGCGCGGTGAAGCTCCGCCGAGTCGCGGAGCGCCATACGAGTAGCGGCTAAGATTTGGGTCATGCCGACGCTGGTGCTCGACCCCCCTCCGCGCGAGCTCAAGGAGCTATTGGAGCGGCGCCGCATATCCGGCCTGCACCGTCTGGACGAGGTGTGGGAGGGTGTGCTGCACGTGGTCCCCGCCCCTTCCGGCCCGCACGCGTACATCGCTCAGCAACTTGCCGAGCTCCTGGGCGGCCCGGCACGCACGGTCGGCTTGGTTCCGGCGATGCACGAGTTCAACTTGGGCGAGTCCGAACAAGACTTCCGCATACCGGACGGCGGTCTGCACCGTGACATCCCGCGCGCCACCTGGTTTTCGACCGCGGCGCTCGTCGTCGAGATCGTCTCAGAGGGCGACGAGAGCTGGCAGAAGCTCCCGTTCTACGCCTCCCACGGCGTGGACGAGGTGCTGATCGTCGACCCGTCCGAGCGCGCCGTCCACTGGCTAGGGCTCGCCGATGGTGAATACCGCGAGCTGCAGCGAAGCGAGCTGATCGATCTCACACCAGCGGAGCTCGCGCAACGAATCGACTGGCCCTGACCGCACGGTAAGGGCCGCGTCGCGGGCCCTGAGTGGCGTCGCGTGTGGGCAGCGCTTCACCCACCGTCGCTCGTCTACAGCAATCCCAGCGCGCTGCCCACCCCGTGCACGAGGTCGAAGAGAGGCTGAGGGACGATGCCGAAGACGATTGTGGCGGCGCCCGCGAGGATGGCTACGAAGGCGACCTCTGGCTGAGGAAGGAGGCCATTTATGGGGAGGGCGGCGCCGGTCCGGGCCTCGCGCGTCGCGTCCGAGGTGCCGGTCGTGCCGGCCATGCCGACAGCACCCTCGGGATCGTCGCCTGCGCCCTCGGTGTCAAGCTCGGGCGAGCCGCCCGCTATCGCGGGAATCGCGCCGCCCGGCGCAGCGCCGGGCGGTGGGATGGTGGCAGTGGCCGGAGCTGAGCTCATCCACATCGTGGCTATCACCGGCAGGTAGTAGCCGAGCGAGATCATCGAGCCGACCACGATCGCGACGCCGAGCCACGTGTAGCCGCCCGCCACGGCGGCGTCGATCAGATAGAACTTGCCGATGAAGCCTGCCGTGGCGGGGATGCCGGCAAGGGCTAGCATCGAGATCGTCATCGGCCATGCCAGCCATGGCTGCTCGCGGCCGAGGCCGGCCATCGCTTGGACGTTGTCGCCGAGGTCTGTTTCGCGCTCGCGCGCGACGATCACGGCGAAGGCGGCCATGTTCATCGCGAGGTACACGGCGAGGTAGAACACCAGGGCCTGCGCCCCCAGCTGTGTGCCGACGACCACGCCGGCGAGCATGTATCCGGCCTGGGCCACCGAGGAGTAGGCGAGCATCCGCTTCAGCGAGGATTGGCCGAGCGCGCCGACGTTGCCGACGAGGATCGTGATCGTGGCGAGCGTGGCCAGCGCCGGGCCCCAGCTGGCCTGCGTCTCGATCAGGGCGACGTCGAACAGTCGTAGCAGCACGCCGAGCGCGGCCACCTTCGTCGCGACAGCCATGAACGCGGCGATCGGCGTGGGCGCGCCCTCGTACACGTCGGGCGTCCACTGGTGAAACGGGGCCACCGAGGCCTTGAACGCGAGCCCCGCTACGCACAGCGCGATCCCCGTGAGCAGCATGGCGTTGGATGCCAGCCCGCTGCCCGATATGGCGCCGGCGATCACGGCGAAGTCGGTTGCGCCCGTGGCTCCATAGAGCAGCGCGATTCCGTACAAGAGCGTGGCCGATCCCAGCGAGCCGACGATCAGGTACTTGAGCCCCGCCTCGAGTGAGTGCTCGTTGCGCATCTCCGTCGCGCACAGCACGTACAGCGGGATCGACAGCAGCTCGAGCCCGAGGAACAGCGCGACCGTGTTCTGGGCGGCGGCGAGCAGCGCCATGCCGCCGATCGTCGTGAGCAGCATCGCGTGAAGCTCGCCGTGGGCGGCTTCCCGGGCGGCCTGCGAGCGCCACGCGAGCAGCACGGTCGCCATGCCCCCCACGGCGAGGATCAGGGTGAGCACGAGCGAGAGCCGGTCGATGCGCAGCGCCCCCGACACAACCGACTCGGGCGTGTTCCAGCGCCAGATCGTCAGCCCGAGCGCCGCCCCCAGCGCGGCGAGCGCGAGCGCCGGCACGAGCTGCTCGCGCACCCATTGCCTACCGAGCAGGCCGACGAGCAGCACCACGATCGCGCCGCCGAACAGCGCGATCAAGGGCGAGAGCGCCGCGAAGTCCACGTGCGGGCCTTTGAGGTGGGCGGTGGCGAACAACGTCATGGTTCGGTGGCGGCCAGTGTGGAGGGACTTGCGGTCAGGTCGATGTGTGCCGCCGCGACGGAGGCGGTGACCGAGCTTTCAGAGCGCCTGAGGGCTCCCTGGGGGTAGAGCGCGAGGAACACGATCACCGCGAGCAGCGGCACGAGCACCACGCCGTCCATCGGGGTTATGTCGCGCGACTTCACACCCGTTCCGACGCGGTTGTGCATCGCCCTGATGAACAGCCGCAAGGCGTACACGCTCGCCATCGCCACGCCGGCGAACGCGATCACGGCGACGGCGAGCTTGGCGTTGAAGACGCCGAGCAGGATCAGGAACTCGCCGACGAAGTTGGCCGAGCCGGGCATCGCGAGCGTGGCCAGCGCCACCACGAGGAAGATCGACGCGAGCAAGGGCGCCCGGAAAGCGATTCCGCCCATCTCGCGGATGTCCTCAGAGCCGCCCGCGCGCGCCGCCAAGAGGGCGATGATGAAGAAGATCGGCGCCACCACAAGGCCGTGGTTGACCATCTGGAGCAATGCCCCCTGGGCGCCCTGCGGGTTCAGCGCGAAGATCCCGAGCGTGATGAAGCCGAGCTGGGCGACGGACGAGTAGCCGGCGATCAAGCGCGCGTCGGTCTGCGTGAAGGCAATCGCCGACCCGTACAGGATCGACAGCAGCGCGATCACCAGCATCAGCGTCTGGAAGTGGGCAGCGGCCTGTGGGAAGAGGGGCAAGACGATCGCCAGGAAGCCGTAGGCGCCCACCTTCGAGAGCACCCCAGAGAAGACCATCAGGACCTCGATCGGCATCGCGCGGTACCCGTCGGGCATCCAGCCGTGCAGAGGGAACGCGGGCATCTTCACGAGAAACGCGGCGGCGAAGAACAGGAAGATCCACTCCTGAGAGCCCCTGCTCAGCGGTAGCCCCTGGAGCTGGGAGAGCACGAACGTGATGTGCTCGCCGTGCTGCTGTCCCGCAAGCACGCCCGTGGCGATCGCCGCCGCGAGCATCAAGAGCGAGCCGACGAGCGTGTAGATCACGAGCTTGATCGTCGCTTTCACGCGATCGGGACCTGTGCCCCACCCGCCGATCAGGAAATAGAAGGGGATCAGCATCAGGTCGAAGAAGGCCACGAACAAGGCCAGGTCCTGGGCGAGGAAGGCTCCGAGCACGGCCGACTCGGCGAGCATCATGTGGAAGTAGAAGAGCCTCGGACGGTCGAGGGGCCCGGGACCCGACACAGCCCTCCGGGCTGTGTCGCTTTTGTGTTGAGAAGTGGAGCGCATGTTCGCGGCGAGGATCGCCGCGAAGAACAGCAGCGCGGTGAGGCCCACCAGCAGCACGTTCAGGCCGCTCACGCCGAGCTTGTAGTGGATGCCCAGCTCGGAGATCCACACGATGTCGGTCACGTCCTTCAGCCCGTGCGAGCCTGGTCCGTACTGGACTATGTAGGCGATCGCGAGGCCGAGCGCGGCGAGCGATCCGGCAAGCGCGAGCAGGCCCGGCAGCGCCCATCGGCGCCCCGTGGCTCCTGTCGCGGTGGCGTCGGTGTCCGACTTTGGGTCGCCCCCCACGCGCGCGTGGGGCAAGCCGATTGGAAGCAGTGCACCGAGCAGCCCGCACGCGGCGGGGAGCCAGATCAATATCGATAGAGGCGGCATCAGCTCACGTCTGCAACAGGAAGTAGAGGCCGAGCGCCGCCACGCCGAGCACGACCAGGGCGGCGTAGTAGCGCAGTAGGCCGGTCTGCACGGCACGCACCGACGCCGATCCGGCCCGGACCAGCGAGGTGGTCCCGCCGACGAGCGCGCCGTCGACGAACACGCGCTCGAATGTGGTGCTCGCGAAGCGTCCGGTCGCGGCCGCGGGACGCACGACGAGCGCGTCGATCAGCTCGTCGAAGTACCACTTGTTCACGAACAGCGTGTAAGCAGGCTTGAAGCGGGTGCGCGCGGCCACGGCGATGGATGGCTGCTTGACCCAGATGCGCCAGGCGATGGCGATGCCGGCGAGCCCAAGCAGGGTGCCGAGGATCAGGCCGAATACGAGCAATCCGTCGCGTGTATGCACCATGTACAGCGCTGAGCCGGCGAAGCTGGGTTCCAAGAACTTGCCGATCACATCGTCCACAGTGGGGATCTGCACGAGCCCCGCCCCGACCGCCCCGACAGCGAGGATGCTCATCGCCACGCGCATCGGCAGTGCGCGCTCGGCGATCGCGTGTGTGGGGCCGGGGAAGCCCACGTCGGTGTCCTCCACTTCGCCCGTGGCAGGGTTGGTGGGCTCGGCGGCGTGGTAAAGGTGGCCGCCTTCGAGCTCCTTCGCCTCCGCCACCGGGTCGCCATAGAAGGCCCTGAAGATCATCCGGAACGTGTAGATCGCGGTCATGAACGCGCCGATGTAGCCGAGCGCGTACAAGGCCCAGTGCCAGCCGCCACGCTCGCCCGTCACGAGCAGGATCTCGTCCTTGGAGAAGAAGCCCGAGAAGGGGGGGATGCCCGACAGCGCCAGACCGCCGATGACAAAGCACACGAACGTGAACGGCATCGCGCGGCGGAAGCCTTTCATGCGATCCAGCGACTGCTCGCCGGCCATCGCGCCGATGATCGAGCCGGCGCCCATGAACAGCAAGGCCTTGAAGAAGGCATGGGTCATCAGGTGGAACATGCCCGCGGCGTATGCGCCGACTGAGACGCCCATAATCATGTAGCCGATCTGCGACATCGTCGAGTAGGCGATCACCCGCTTGATGTCGGTCTGGGTGAGCGCGATCGTGGCGGCCATGATGAGCGTCGCGCAACCGATCGTGGCGCCCACGTCCTGCGCGGCGGGCGCCAGTTCGAAGAAGGGGTGCATCCTCGCGATCAGGTACACGCCCGCGGTCACCATCGTGGCGGCATGAATCAGGGCGCTGACGGGAGTGGGGCCCTCCATCGCGTCGGGCAGCCATGTGTGCAGTGGGATCTGGGCCGACTTCGCGAACGCGCCCACGAGCAGCAGCAGGCAGCCCGCGACCACGTCGCCTTCGCCGCTTATGAACACGTTGGGCGCCTCCTTGAACGCTTTCAGAAAATCGAGTGTGCCCGTGTGCTTGAAGAGGAAGTAGGTGCCGAGCACGAGCCCCACGTCGCCGACGACGTTGATCACGAAGGCCTTGATCCCGGCGCGTGTGGCGGTCGTGCGCCGGTACCAGAAGGAGATCAGCAGGTAGGAGGCGGCGCCGACGAACGCCCAGCCCACGATCAACAGCAGGAAGTTGCCGGCGAGCACGAGCAGCAGCATCGAGAACACGAAGAAGTTGAGGTAGGCGAAGTAGCGCGCGAATCCTCTGTCCTCGTCCATGTAGGAGACCGAGTACAGGTGAATCGTCGTCGAGACGCCGGTGACGACCAGGATCATGAACACAGACAGGGGATCCACGAGGATCGACATCTGCGCGTCGACGCCGACCGTGCTCGCGTAGTTCCACAGCGAAGACACGATCTGGCGATGGTCGGCCGCGTGGCCTTGCAACGAGATCAGTGCGCCGAGCGCCGCCAGGAAGGCGAGGAAGATCGCACCCGTGCCGATCCAGCCGGCGGTACGTCCGGGCAGCCGCCTGTAACCCGCGCCGATAACTGTGGTTCCGAGCAGCGGGAACGCCAAGACAAGCCAGCCATACGTGGTTGTGTTCACAAGCACGCCCCGCAAATCCGAATTCCTATCAATTCACCCACAAAGCCATCCCGGGTCATCCTTGAAGCTCCCGTAGCTCGTCCACATCGATCGGCAGCCGCCGGCGATGGATCGCCACGATCATGCCGAGCCCGATGCACACCTCGCATGCGGCCACCGTCATCACGACGATCGCGAGAACCTGCCCGTCGCCGTTGCCCCACATGCGCGAGAACGCGATCAATGACAGGTTGGCGCCGTTGAGCATCAGCTCCAGGCACAAGAGCACGACGAGCGGGTTGCGGCGCGTCATCACGCCGAACGCGCCCGTGCAGAAGACGATCGCCGAGACGGCGAGGTACCAGCCGATGCTCACCAGCCGCCCCCGCCACCGTTCTCATCGTCCAAATCGGCCGTCCCACGCGCGTGCGCGAGGGCGAGGCCTTCGACGCCCTCCACCATCGTGCCGGTGCCGCGCGGGCGCAGGATGTCAAGTGGGGTGAGGCGGTCGCGCTCGTCGTCCTCCTCGGCGAGTCCCCCGCGCCTGCGCGCCAGCACGACGCCACCGACCGCCGCGATCAACAGCAGTAGCGAGGCGGCCTCGAACGCGAGCAGGAAGCGCGTGAGCAGCAGGTTGCCGATATACGCCGGCGTGCCAAATCGATTGGGACCCCCACCCACCCCGGGCGCATACGGCGCGCCGTTGCCTTCGACCGCCTTCAGCCCGCTGCCGAGCAGCGCGATCAACAGCTCCACGAGCAGCGCGCCGGCGAACAGCGCCCCGCTCAGCTTGCGCCCGTCGGCCCCACGCGCGCGCGGTCGGCGTGTGAGTCCTCCGTTCAGCGACTGCATGTCTCCGCCGACATATGCGACGACGAACACATACAAGACCATCACCGCGCCCGCATACACCACGACCTGCGCGGCCGCCACGAATTCGGCGCGCAACAGCAGGAACAGCACGGCCAGCGACAGCAGGTGAGCGACGAGCGCGAGCACGCTGTAAAACGGGTTGCTGAGAGTGACGACGCCGATGGCTCCGGCGATTGCGCCGATCGCCGCTATGAAAAACATGATGCTCGACACGTCTAGCGTTCCCGTCGTTTCTCCGGGACAGCTACACGTTCGATGCGGGTCTCCGTGCGCAGTGCACTTTTCACTACTCGCCCTCCCTGCGCAGCGGGGTACGCTCCAGCGACTCGGCGAGCAGCATCTCCTTGGTGAAGATCAGGTCGCTGCGCGTGTAGTCCGAGAGCTCGTAGTCGTGGCCCATGGTGATCGCGTCGAACGGGCACGCCACCTCGCAGTATCCGCAAAAGATGCACCGCGACAGGTTGATCTCATACACCGCCGCATACCGCTCGCCTGCTGACACGCGGTTCTCCGGTGTGTTCTCGGCTGCCACCACCCTGATGCAGTCGGCGGGGCAGGCGGCCGCGCACAGCGAGCATCCCACACACTTCTCGAGGCTGGGATGGGCGGGGTCCGAATCCTCGAAGCGGTGCAACTTGTGCCGCCCCCTGAAGCGCGGGTACACGGGCGTCTTCTGCTCGGGGTACTCGACCGTCACGGGTTTCTCGAGCATTCGCGCAAACGTGGTCTTCAGCCCGCGCAGGGTCTCTCCGAACGCGCGATACGTGCCGCGCGCGGCGCCCGGTGGGGGAGTGCGCACGACCTCGACGATGTCATCCCCTGGGTTCCAGGTCATGGCCGCCTCCGGGGGAAGCGACTCAAGATCTCCATTCCATGGCCGCCTCCGGCAGGAGGCGGAGGAAGGGTGTGGCTTCGAGGGGTCATCCGTGGCTCACCACCACGAGCACGGCCGTAACCAGTGCGTTGAGGGTTGCGAGCGGCAGCAGGATCTTCCAGCCGAAGCTCATCAGCTGGTCGTAGCGCAGGCGCGGGAGTGTGGCCCTCACCCAGATGAACAGGAAGGTGACGAGCGACATCTTGAAGAGCACCACCAGCGGATCGATCCAGCCGGGCGGGTGGATGCCGAACGGCAGCAGCCACCCCCCAAGGAACACGGTGGTGACGATCCCCGAAACGACGAGCACGTTGAGGTACTCGGCGAAGTAGTAGGAGGCAAAGCGCCCCCCACCGTACTCGGTGTTGTAGCCGCCGACAAGCTCCGCGTCGGCCTCCACCAGGTCAAACGGCGCGCGGTTGGTCTCGGCAAAGCCCGCGACCAGAAACACGAGGAAGCCGAAGAACTGCGGTACCACGTACCACATGCCCTGCTGGGCTTCCACAATGCCCGTCAGCGAGAGCGTGCCCGCGGTGAAGATCACACCCACGAGCGCGAGTCCTTGGGAGACCTCGTAGGAGATCAGCTGCGCCGCTCCACGCATCGCGCCGAGGAACGAGTACTTCGAGCCAGAGCTCCACCCGCCGAGCATGATCCCGTAGAACGCGACCGCCCCGAACGCGAACAGGTATAGCGGGCCGATCGACACGTCGACGCCGTACAGCCCGACGGGCGTGCCGAATACGTCCTGCACATTGCCAAACGGGATGATCGCGAACGCCGCGACGGCCGTCACGATCGAGATGACGGGCGCCAGCGCAAACAGCAAGCCGGTCGAGGTCGAGGGACGGAACTGCTCCTTGGTAAGCAGCTTCACGATGTCGGCTAGCGGCTGTAGCGCGCCGTATGGACCCACGCGGTTGGGGCCGTAGCGCGCCTGCATGCGCCCCAGCAGCTTGCGCTCGGCGAGCAGCACGACCGGCACAAGCTGCAGGCCCACCGCGAAGATAACGATCGCCTTGACGATCTGGATCCACCACGGTTCGTAGTAGCCGACGACCGCGAGCGTCATGCGGGCACCGCCAGCGCAATGCGGCTGGCCAGCTCGTCCAGCACCCGCGACTCGTCACGCGTCTGGCCGATGTGACGCACGGCGCGGCGCACGCGTTGGATGCGCCCGTCCGGGTGCGTGACCGCGCCTTCCTTTTCCGGATAGGCCTCCGCCGGAAACACGATGTCCGCCTGCTCGCGCAGCGCATCGCTCAGGAAGTGCGCGTGGGCGATGACCGTCCCAGCGGGTGGGTGGGCTCCGATTTCAGGCGGATCTACGCCGAGCAGGTACAGGCAGCTGAGCTCGCCTCGCTCGAACGCATCGGCGATCCCCCGCGCGTCGAGCCCGATCTGCTCGGTCTCGCTGAGTCCCGATCCGGCGTTGGGGAGCACGCCCGCCTCGCGCATGCCGCGGCCGTTGGCGTGGGCGGGGACTTCGAGCAGCCCGGCGCCGTCGATCGCGGCGAGGCCCAGCGT
>JBARJU010000274.1:0-2040 GCA_049800435.1 Solirubrobacteraceae bacterium | reverse complement strand
GTGTCGAGCCGGGGAGCGCGGCCACATGCGCGCTCGAGGTCGTCTTGGTCGGTCGCGTGGAGACGACGCCCGCGGTTGCGCTCGCTGTGGCGCTCGGAGCGGGGGCGACCGCGGGCGATAGCGCATCCACGCCCTGCGGGATGATCGCGAGCGGGCTCAGCTGCGCGCCCGTGACCGGCAGGCTGCCCTCGGTGAGCCCCGTCAGGGTGGCTATCACCGACGGTGGATAGCTCGCGAATAGACGCGCTCTCAACAGCACCGATTCGACGTAGGCTTCGGAGTGGTTGTACGCGAGGATTGCCCCGCGCAGGTTGCTCGAGGCGCCTGCGGCGTGCAGATAGCGGGCAGCCGCGAAGATCGCATCGACCGGGTTGTAGGGGTCGGCGTAGCCGGCACCCAGTGCATCCACCCCATACTGGAGCCACGTTTCGGGCATGAACTGCATCCAGCCGACCGCTCCGGCTGTGGACACGGCGAGGTCGGTGCCGAAGTTGGTCTCCACTTCGTTGATCCCCGCCAGCACCGGCCACGGCACGCCATACTGCACCGCGGCGGCCTGGTAGATCGGGAGCAGGAACAGCGGTATCCGATAGAAGTCGAGCGCTCGCGTCGAAGCTGCCGTGCCCGCGATCATCGCGGCGAGGGCGCTCGATTGCGCGGCGGCGAGTTGCGGCGCGGCGGCGATGTTGGAGGGACCGTTGGACCCCGCGGGCACCGGTGTGGTCGTGGTGGACGTGCTCGGAGACGGTGCGGGCGCTTCGGTCGCTTCCTGGGTGTGTGCGACGAGAACCTTCGGACCGCGTACGCGAGGCTTTGGCGCGTGCGTCGTGCGGGTTGGAGTGGTCGCCTGTGGCGGAGTCGTGGTCTGCGTCGATGTCGACGTCGATGTCGAGGTGGTCGGCGGCCCGGGCGCGGGCGTCGTCGTCGTGCCGGTAGCGGTGGACGTGGGCGCCGTGCTCGTGGTCGTGGTTTGCGCCGGGGCTTGGGGCGCGGGTGTCGAGGTGGTTCCGGCAGGGGGTTCGAGACCGGTCGGCGCCTCGGCGGCGAGCGCTCCACCGGACAGTGGCCCCCCCAGTCCCGCGGCGGTCAATCCGCCGCCCGCGAGCGCCGAGAGAATCGCGCGGCGCACGACTATCCGTGCGCCGCTCACGCTTGACATGCCCTGCCCCTGCTCATCGTGGTCTGGTCCCATGGTCGTGTTCGAGCAGGGCGCCCCCACTCCCGGAGCGCCCCCTGACCGTATTCATATCGGCAGGGAAGCACGTCTGAGTAAAGGATTCGTAATCGAAATTGCAATCGAGCCGTACCGTCAAGGGTCGCGGACGCATGTGAACCTCCATAGCGGCAAAGCGACCGAACTGTACATGTGCGCGAGGCGTACGCCCGAACCTGGCCGAATTGGCCGGATCGGCGCACGCGGGCTTGCAAAAGACGTTACGCTTGGTCGATGGAAGCAATTCTTTCGGTGTTGCAGATCGCGATCGCGATCGGCCTCATCTTCCTCGTGCTGATGCACTCGGGCAAGGATTCCGGTCTCTCTGGCGCATTCGGGGTCGGTAGCGGCCAGGGCCCGCTCGGCGGAGGCTCGATGGTCGAGCGCAACCTCAACCGTTGGACCGTCGCGTTTGCGGTCGTGTTCGCGCTCAACACGATCCTGCTGCTCAAGAAACCCTGGTAGGAAGCGCACAGCGCCTACTTCGGTGGGGGCGGCGCCTGCTCCTTCAACGAGTCCAACCTGTCGAGGATCGCGACCGCCTCGGCGCGCAGCGCGCCGTTGATCGTCTCGTAGTCCTCGCGCGAGAGCTTGCCCGTGCGATAGTCGAGCTCCGCATCGCGAATCTCGCGATACTTGGATTCGCGCGCCAGCTCGAGCTCGCCGCGCTCCGGCATCGTTGACTCGGGACGGCCCGTGCTCTGGAGGCTACGCGCCGCAACCAACGGACGGCTCACCACGGCGATCGCAGCCGCCAGCAGCGCGAGCGTCAGCGCGACGGTAAGGACGCTCATGCCCGGGGCTCAGGCGCGCGCGAGGCCATGGGC
>JBARJU010000273.1:0-4592 GCA_049800435.1 Solirubrobacteraceae bacterium | reverse complement strand
AAGCTCGAACTCCGCCGCCACGGCGCGGCACAGCTCGCCGAGCTCCACCGGCTCGCTGCGCAGCGACACCTCGGCGTCGAGGCGGCTGAGGTCGAGCAGGTCGGTGGCGAGGCTCGATAGGCGACGGGACTGCTCACGCGCGCGCAGGGTGCGCTCGCGGGCGTCGTCGAGGTCGAGTCGGCTCGGGTCGAGGTCGTCTTCGAGCAGCTCGAGCGTCCCGTCGAGCGAGGCGAGCGGTGTGCGCAACTCGTGCGACGCGGTAGCCACGAACGCGTGACGAGCCTCCTCCTGGAGGCGCAGGCGCGCTTGCATGCTCGCGAACGAGCGCGTCAGGTCGCCGATCTCGTCACGTCGTCCGTCCGTGTGGATCGGGGCGTCCAGGCCGCCGTGCTCGAGATCGCGCGCCGCTTCGCGCAATCGCTCCAAGCGTCGCAGCAGAGTTGTTGTGAGCGCGAGGCCCAACAGCAGCGCTATCCCGAAGCCGACCGCGGCAGCCTCGATGAAGGCCCTCTGCACGACATGCACAGCGGAGCTCACATACTGGAGGCGCCGCACCAGCACGACCGCGTATGTGTCGCCGCTGAGGCCGATGCGCATCGGCTCGGCCGCCACGAGATCGTTGCCGATCAGCGTGTGCACACCCTTTCCGGTGAGCAGAGCGCGCCGCGCCTGAGCGTAGTAGTCGGGCACGTCGAGGTCCTGGTTGGCGGGGGAGTAGACCGTGTTGAGGTGGCGGTCGAGGACCGTGACCTGCGAGCCCGAGCGGCGACGCAAGAGCGCGACGGTGGCTGTGAATTCGGTCGTGTTCGGGTGTCCGCTGAGCGGGGAGCGTCCGAGCTCGGCGAACTCCGAGCGCGATGCGCCAATTGCGGTGAACACGGCCCGCTCGCCGTCGGTGCGCAGTCGTTGCTCGAGTGGCGAGAGCAGCGCAAGCGCCGCCACCATGAGTGTGACCACGCTCGAGAGCAGCAGGGCCGCGAACACTCTGGGGCGCAACCCGAGCACGCGCCGGCGCCTGCTCTCGCCGCCGGTGGGTGGCTCGTCGGGGAGCCTGGAGCGCTCGCTCACGGCTCCTGGAAGCGATACCCGGCGCCGCGCACCGTCAGGATCAGCTTCGGCTCCTCGGGCTTCTCCTCGATCTTCTCGCGCAGGTGCCTGATGTGGACGTCGATCGCGCGTGGATCGCGGTAGGCGGAGTCGCCCCAGATCGCGCGCAAGAGCTCCTGGCGGTTGAACAACCGGCCCGCCTCGGACATCAGCTGTGCGAGCAACTCGAACTCGGAGAAGGTGAGCTTTGCCTGCTCGCCGTGCACGGTCGCCTCGCGCAAGCCGCGGTCAAGCGTTACCGGTCCGATGCTGAGCAGCTCACGACCCATCGCGCGCGGTCCCGAGCGGCGCAGGACAGCCCTGATACGGCTGCGCAGCTCGGCGAGCCCGAAGGGCTTGGTCACATAGTCGTCGGCGCCCGCCTCGAGGCCCAACACTGCGTCGGCCTCGGTGTCGAGCGCGGTCAGCATGATGATCGGCACGATGTTGCGCTGCTCGCGCAAGGTGCGACACACGTCGTACCCGCTGGGCCCGGCGCCGAGGGCCACGTCGAGCAGGATCACATCGAAGGGCTCGGCGCTCGCGCGCTCGATCGCCTCGGCGCCGCCCGCGACAGCCTCGACTGTGTGACCCTCCTTTGAGAAGGAGCGCGTCAGTGTTTCGCGCAGGGGCTGCTCATCGTCAACGACGAGGATATGCATCGAAGCGGGCGCATCCATCGCGCTCACGCTACCGCCTCAGGGGATTTCCGCGTCCCGGCGTGCGCGCGAGCCCGCCCGCGAGTGGAGGTGGCGGCAGTCGCCACAGCACGCTCGTGAAACCCAGTCCGGCTTGGCGCGAGACGTCGGTCCCATGCGCTCGCACCCAGCGCGCGGCCGGGGCGCAGCCCGCGGTGCTCTTCGGAGCCCCCGGTTTGCACGCGGAGTCCAGAAACGCGTAGCGCACCTCGCCACGAGCGATCAGCCTCCGTAGTTCGGGCACGCTTGTGAGCGGCAGTCCGTTATACGTGGTCAGCATCACAAGCGGGCGCTGGTCTTGCACGATCAACGACGCGATGCTGGTAGCCGAGCCCGCGGCCAACTCGTAGCGCGCGCCTGCCTGGTGGGCGCGCAGATAGGCGCTCAGCGCTCGCTGCTCGCTGCCGTTGAGAGCCCCCACGGCGCCCGCATCGGAGGTTCTGTCGCTCACCGCTTCGACGCTCGCCACGAACGGCACGACAAGCAGCGCGGTCAGCGGCACGGCGAGCAGCCGCATGCGACCGCGGGCGCCCGCGACCCAGGCGACGCCGATCCCAAGCATCCCGGCCACGGCCGGCGTGAAGCTCTCCACATAGCGCGGGTGCAGTCGCGCCATCGCGCTGAACAGAGCGATCCCCGTGAGCAGCCATACAAAGATTCCAGTCGTGGTCGCGCGCTGGGGGCGTGCGGCCCCTCGGCGGTAGGCGGAGAGCACGACCCCCGCGCCCAGCAGGAGGGCTGCCAGGGCCTCCCACCCAAGCCACCTGGCGGGCAGCTGGCCGCCGCGGGCGAGCAGGCGTGTGGGGGAGGGGGGGACGATTGGGTTCGTTCCCGGGGACGCCGGGCGGCCCGCGCCAACATGTTGTGCCGCCACGGTGCTCGCCCCCGCGACTTCCACGGCTTTGCCGGTCAGTCGTTCGCTGCCGTTGAACACGAACGCGGCATTCCACGCGCTCCCGTCGGTTGAGCCGATCGCGTACGGACGCTCGTGCGCGGGAACGAGCAGCGTCGCCGAGAGCCATGACAGGGCCACCACGACGTACACGCCCGCGGCGGCGGCGGCGGCGACTTGGGCCGCTCGTCGTGCGCGCTCGGCTGACGGCGAGATACCCCTGACGCGCGGTAGGCCCAGCCATGCGATCAAGAGCAGGCCTGGAAGCGCGACGAGCGACTCGAGCAGCTTCACGTTGAAAGCGAGCCCGAGCGCGGCAGCCGCCACCAATAGCCACGCGGTCGGGCCGAGGCGATCTGGGCTCGTGCGGTCTTCGGCCGGTCCGCAGGCGCGCACGACCGCCCATAGCGCCACTACGAGCAGCAACATCATGACGGCGTCCATCGTGTCGCTGCGCGCTGTGATCACCTCGATCGGCAAGACTGCCAGCGCCGCCGCCGCCACGAGCCCGGCGAGCACCCCGAACGGGGGTCGCAGCGCCGCATAGAGCAGCGGCACGGACACGGTGCCGGCCAACGCCTCGGGCAGCTTGAGCGAGGTTGAGCTCCAGCCGAGCAGCTTCACGCTCGCCACCTGCAGCCACAGGTCCAGGGGGGGCTTGTCGATCGAGACGCTCCCACCCGGCTCGTAGGCGCCGAGGAAGAAGTTGTGCCAGGAGAGGCCCATGCTGCGCACCGCCGCGTCGTAGAACGGGTCGAGGCGCACGGCCCCGAGGTCGACCAGCCGCAGGGCCGCCGCGGCGGCCACGATCGCGGCCAGGGCGACCCAGCGCAAGGGTATCGTCGGCGTCCTCATCGCAGGAACGCTAACCTCGCGACTCCATGAGTGACGCACAGGACCCCAAGAAGGCCGCCGCGAGAGGCGCGCGCAAGGCAGCGTCGACCTCGGTGGAGGACGGCGACGAGGAGACCTCGGGCGCCCAGGAGTCCCACGAGCCCCGCGTGTGTGTGCCGTGCCATGGCACCGGCAAGGTCATCTCGAACCTCGGCGAGAAGACCACCAAGATCACCTGTCCGTGGTGCCGCGGCGGTGGCGAGCGTCTTACCGGCGTGGACGCCCAAGAGTTCCAGCAGGAACAGGCCGCCTCAAAGCGCCACTGAATACGTAAAGGCGCTCTAAAGGACAATGCGTCCAAGTTGCGTGCGACGCTAAAGCGCTTCCCTCCGCCGGTCGATGAACGGGCTGACAAGCCAGACCGTGGTACAAGGCAATCGCCCATATTGGGTGTAAGGCAAAGCCGGCGGCTCTCAAAGTGGATTGTGAATCCATAAAGGGGGACGCACCGTCACAGAGACGGTTGGACCGAGGGCTGGCGCCCAAGAAACGGAATCCTAGGAGGATTCAAATGCTATATCGACTGCGCCAGCGCTCCGGTGATGAGAGTGGATTCACGCTCATCGAGCTTCTGGTGGTAATCCTGATCATCGGCATTCTCGCCGCGATCGCAATTCCGTCGTTCCTGAACCAGAAGAGCAAGGCCAACGACGCGGCTGCCAAGTCGCAGGTGCGTACCGGCGAGACGGCGGCTGAGACGTTTTCGACCGATAACAACGGAGAATACGGCGCCACGATGACCACAGCGGCATTGCAAAAAGTTGAGCCTACGCTCAGCGATACCTCAAGCGCAACGTTTGCGGTTAGCGGTACCCCAGGAAAAAACAACTACGTGATCACGTCCACGTCGACCGCGACCGGCGACGTATTCACGATTACGCGTGAAGAATCCGGTGCCGTAAGCCGAACCTGTACCAGCACCAAAAACGGTTGTAAGGGTGCCAACTCGGGTTCCTGGTAATTCCTAACGTCCAAGCCTCACGCTTGGATGGACGGTCCTAACAGGTGCAATGTGGGGGCGG
>JBARJU010000272.1:0-7100 GCA_049800435.1 Solirubrobacteraceae bacterium | reverse complement strand
GGGGAGCCTGCGAACATTCGTCATGGCGTGCCTTCCTGCCGGCCATCACCGGCTTCGGTCTTCAACAACCGGGAAGGTACGCCGCCTTTCCCCTCAACGCCGTCCACAACATTCGGTTATAGCTCACTCACAGTGAGTTCGTCGCACAGTTGTGCTCGATACATGGGACCGACATATAAAAGGCAATGGCCGCCGATGATTGGTAACCCAAACAATCTTGAATCGCGTCTGACTGAAATAATCCGCTCCTCGTCCTTTGTGTGCGCTAAGAGCGGCGCGAGCCGTTGACGTCCCTGACTGGTTGATTCGGGCTGGGGCAGTCCGAGATGTGGTGTGGGACTTCTTGCGTTTGCGAGTCCCAGCTAAGGGGCCGGAGCCCGCACGCAGATAACTGTCTGAAATGGAGCTAGCCGAAGTCAACGCGAACCGCTTTGCGTCGGTGGCTGGCGGGCAAATGTCGCTTGACGAAGCGGAATAGAGCCGGAGCCACTGCGAGTGGGCGGCTGCTGGCGGTGAGCTGTCTGCGACGCTAGTCTTTGTCACGGAATGGCCGTGACGTTTGACATAGGCGGGCAGCGGAGCGTGCTCTCGGGGCCACTGGCCGAACTCATTGCTGAGAACCTGCACAACTTCTCGCTCGGCCCGTCGCACCGCTACTACCGTGACGTGGAGATGCTGGCGCGAGCAGGCATCGACCCCGAGTGGACAGAAGGCGCAAGAGCGCTCGCGGAGGTCATGGAGGATGCGCTGGTGGGTCGCCACGACGGCCCGATTCCGCTCGACCCTCGCGGCAAGGCGGCGAGAGCGCTGCTCCGAGCAGTCAGCATCACGGGACCGGCGAGCTGGGACGCGACGAGCGAGCACGCGCGCATGGTCAACGTGCTGCGTGACGCCGGCACCAGGTAGAGGCGGATGCACGACCTGGGCGGAACGCCGCATGACCGGCTACACGGGCACCTTGAAGCTCAAGGTGGTATGGATGAGCGACAAGAGCCCAAGCCATGACGCGATGGTTCATTGTGGAGATTCAGACGGGGAATCCTCATCCGCGACAGCCTATGGACGGCTTTGCAACACGCGAGGAAGCAGTGGACTTTCACCAGACCATTCTGGGCAGCGACCATCGCTATGAGGTATCTGCCATTGAAGGCTAGCCCTGCGCGGGCACATTTGACAGGGATGCCACGCTATCCCTTGCTCTACCGCTGTCTCGTATGCGACCAGGAATGGGACGTGCTCCCCTCGACCTGGCCGGATGACCGTGATCTCCTTGAGTTCCTAGAGGAGCACCCCACGTATGTGCCTCCCTGCGGTCATCCACCGGACCCCGATAATCTGAGTGTCGGCGTTAGCTTCCCACCAGCGCGTGGGGCTCAGGCCGAGTGCCGATCCCGTCCACGTAGTACGTCGTGACGACGCACTCCTGAACAGTCGAGGACGCACCTCCCGGTCCCGGTGTGCGGTCGAACTATTGGGCTTTTGATGCGGCGCTGGGTGGTTTGGCGCTCGATGCTGCATCCGACGGTGCCGGCGGCGGGCGCATCGGGCTCGCCTCTGCCTTGATCGGACCTGCACCGCCCGTGAGGGCTTTCCGCGGAGAGCCAGGTGCCCAGCCCTCCTGCAGTTCGCGCTCTTGTGGGTCTTTGCCCGCCATCGTCATGCGTTGCTAGAAGGCTGAGGCGGCGGGGCGGGCTGTGCCGGAGGTTTAGCACTCGACGCCGAGTCGCTCGGCGCAGGGGGCGGCTGCTGGGGGCTCGGCGCGGCGTTTTGGGGCTGATAGCCGCCTCGCTTTTCAACGGGAGGCAGTGCATCGGTTCGTGGCATATCTTTCATGGTAGCGGTTGACCGGGCGACTTCTGCTCGCCGTCCGTCTCATCTGGTGGACGCTCGTAGAACTCAATCGAGGCAATCTCATCTCGCGCGACCCAGAGTCCTGTCGTGCCTTGCGCCGCCCCGGTGAACCAGTCATTCTCAGGGTCGATCGACCATCGCTCCGAGATGAACAAATCCTGAGCGTGCTCGGAATAGCCCGCGAGACTGCCGTCGCCGAAGTAGCCGCCGACAACTCGGCCATCCTTCAACGTGACGCGCAGCATCGGGGATCCCTCGCGGCTGAACGCTTCATTCCAGCCTGAGCTGACGCTGTGCGAGGGCGAAATGCCGATGAACTTCAACACGCCGGGCCGTACCTTGCGGGAGCTGCGCCACCACAGCCCAATCGTTGCGATCGCCGCAGGTAGAGCGAGCGCGATGATTCCCGCAGCCGCCAGGTCTTCTGCCAGCGACTTTTCTCCGTGGTAGAACTCGACAACATCGGTCTTGTCCACGCCTGCGATCGCGCTGACCGCAAACACGATCGCGTAGACGAGAGCGCTGTAGTACAGAGCGTTCAACAGCCGCTCGAACTGGGTGTCTTCGCCACGCACCGCGAACATGCGCTCACGGAGCAGCAACGTCACGAATCCTGGCAATACGAATACCGCCAGGATCAGGAGCGCGGTGCCAGTCTCGGGTGTCATCGGCTCTCCTTCTAGCAGCGCCTACGGACGGCTTTGCGCGACTCCCCCGGCGGGGGAGTGTCGCTTGACGAAGCGGAGTAGTTGGCAGGTGTCCGTAGGTCCCGGCCGAGTCATAGATGCCGCGGCCCCTACACACCGCCGTTAGCGCTGCTCCGTCAGGATCGGGACCCGCTACGCTCGGCATATGGCGTCAGCCAGGGGGAACCAGCCGCCTTTTGGATCGTTCCGCGATCCGCTGCAGTCATACAAGGAGTTCAACGCCTCGCTGGGGGCCATCACGCAGCTCGCCAGGTTCCAGGAGTCACTTTTGCCGTTCAAGCAGTTTGAGGAGGCGATACGGCCGCTTGCGGCGGTCAAACGCCTCCAAGACTCACTCGTACCTCTCAAACAGTTCGATAATTTCGCCAGCTTTCAGACTACGGTGCTAGGCCTCAACACCGCCAGTTCGGCGCTCTTGAAGAGCCAGCTTCCGAATGTTCAACTTCCTGGCATTGCGACTTTCAAGGATGTTCAGACCGCACTTGGTGTCCCTATCGAGAACATTCGCCGGCTCACTGACCTCGCGAGCGGCGAAGTGGCTTTGGATTCTGATGCGCTCGGTGAGTTCGAGCAGACCGTAGACAGTGAAACCGGGGCAGATGCACCGCACCTGCTCTATGATCGGCTCCTCTGGCTGCCGTCAATCGCGCAGCGTCGTGTGTATCTGGCAGCTCTCTGGACGGTGAAGGAACTCGTTTCGTATGTGGACCTCGAAACGAATGTTCCGCCGCCGGGGCATGTGCTGCAACTTGTCTCGCTGCTTTGGGCCGTGGCGTTCGCAATGAGCGAGCTGATCGAGTACGAATCGCCTGATAGATAGCGGTTCCGTCTGCGAGAGCCGGCGGTGAGGGAGAGGCTCGACCACGTGGCCGAACCTACCACCACAGAAACCCCTGGTCGCACCTCGGTTACAACCCGGGTAGCGCTCCGCGTCTTTGTCCGTCGATAATCTCGCGGAGAGCATCCAACTTCCAGACTAGTCCTAGGTCGGACTTCTCATTTATTCGCCCGGAGTAGACGCCGATCAGGCGCATTGCGGGAGTGTGGTTGTTGATCGTGGAGCCGTCGTCGGTGACGTACCCGTCCGTGCGATAGAGCACCACAGGCGATCCGGACTGTCCTGGTCGCGTTCTGCTATCCACGAGCATGAGCGGCAAGTCCCAGTAATCCACCGCGGGCTCAGTGGCGATGGTCCCCTGGACCCAGACTCCGAGACCCCCGCCGCCGGAGATCGCGAACGGAAAGCCGATGATCGAGACGATGTTGCTAGGTGCGAACGAGATAAGCGGCCAGCCACGGTCGAGGTCGTAATGGAAAAACCTCGTTCCCTGGGGTTGCTCTATCGGCAGTGCCACCACATCCACTGAGCGGCCGTGGACAAGGTGCTCCAGCCACAGCGGATTGTCACTCTCGTCGTAAAGGTCGTGAACGTGATGTTGCCACTGGCCTAGCTTCTTGGCTACGTGGTGGAGTACTGCTAGGCGATCCGGGACGCCGCCAGTCTCCGACAGGACCTCACCAGTTTTGGGGTTGCGCCCGGCCACAACATGCCAGTTCGTGATCAGGTAGTAACGGCCCTGCGATAGCGCCACAAACGCTGTCGCAGTCCCCAACTCCTTGCGCCCGAAGCGCACCGATACGGCGAGCGATCCAAGGCTGGGCTCAGCGATCCCCACGCCGCCCGATGCTACTCGGACTTCGCTTCGCCCACGATGTCCGTCGCGGGATTCGCTTACTGTCCCGAGCCTGATTGCTCGATCTTGCCAGCAACCTGCGTCGCGCCCTGGGGGGATGCTTTCCCGTGGCCCACGCTTCGGGGGCGGAGAATCCTCGTCTTGACAGGCGTCGGCGGGCGTGATCGCCGTGACGCACGAGCGGCCATTCCGAAGCGACTTGAGATCGCACGCGAGTTCTGCTCTGATCGCGCTAGCCATGACAATCGAGTGGCCGGACGGGTGTTAGAGCACCCGCCCGGCCGGTAGCACCGAAGATCGAGCCTTCGATGCCACTGGACCACCGTAGCTTCCTGCGGAGACGGTCCTGCGACTCGCTGCGCTCGTGCTGCTCGGTGCTCGAAAGGAGCCACGATGAGCAAGACAAGCAGAGACAGCGAGGCGTCGGTCGAGCAGAAGGATCGGCCGACACCGGAGGAACGAGCATCCAGGCGACTCCAAAGCCTCCACCGCGCGGACCTGCGCCCGGTCGAGCCCGTTTCGGATGCGCAGATTCTCGCTGCGATCCACCGTGCCGAAGTCCACGACCAGCACGACCATGCCTCCCGCTCGGATATCGCCGCGCACTTGGGCTTTGTGCACAACTCGTGGACCACGCGGCGGCTCCGGCCACAACTCGACGCGCTCAGGTCTGCCGGCCACGTACGCGATGTTCGCCGGTACGGGCTCGACTTGCTCGCGTTGACCGACGCCGGTAGCCGAGCACTTGCGGAAGCTCGGAGCGCGGGAGAGGTAGTCCTACCCGAGTCGCCGCAGCATCGGAAGTGGCGCCACTCGCGCACCCTCGCGGATGAGTGGATCGATGGGTTTCGCCAGCAGGTCCGGGACGCCTTGGAGGAGGCCGTGAGCCTGCTAGACGCCAGGCAAGCCTCCTCGGATATGTGGTTCAGTGTGGCGGGACGCTTGAAAACCGGATGCTGGCAGCTCGGGTCCGCGACATATTGCCTGCGGGAGTGGCCCGAGCCCGACGACGAGCTCGCAGATGTTGATGAGGTACTTGGGCGGCGCAACGTATGGCAGTGGGAGGATGCGCCTGCATGAATCCTGGGCGGATCAGCAGACTCGCTTCTCCTGCGCCAGCGCGGCGATCAGGCGACGCAAAGACGTAGGATCAAACAACAAGTGGCGACACCTATCATCGGCCTCGTGCTGACCGAATGGTCATTTGCCCGACGATGACGACGGGAGTGACTGCGAGCCGAGGGCATCCGGCAGGTCGTCCGTCTTGATCGGCGTTGGCGATTCCCTGAGTTTTGTGATCGCCTCCGTCAACCTCTTCGCGGCCTCGGGGTCCATGCCACCGAGGATCGCGTTGCGCTCAACAACGAGCCGGTTTGCGTCTTCGAGATCAGCAGCGTTAGCTTCCGCGAGTTCGTTGTGCAGCCAGTTGTGCAGACGGACCATCAGTTGGCCGTGTTGGAGTGCAATAGGCCGCAACGCGAACGACTCAGGTTGGCTCTTAATGAACGCTCGCGCCGGTGCCTTCCATCCGCTCCACCCCAATAGGTTCGTAGCGCTCAGTTCTATCTCGCCAGTCGCCGGGCCGTCGGGATCGAGGATTCGTACGGTGTGCCCCAAGAACGGGTGCGCCTGGTGAAGGACGAAGTTCCGCAAGTCCTTGATGAACGGAACCTCCGGGTTCGCGATCACGTCCGCCTTGCGCCTCTCAAACTCCTCGGGGATGGTGCCGGTGCGTCCTTTCATCAGGCGTCGTGCGTGGTCAACGAGCGTTGCCGCTCCGGCGACGTAGTTGTGCAGTCGTTGCGTGACGGCCGCCTCGTACGCTTCGCGCGCGTCGGGCCGGTACATGTTCTGAAACAACTCAACGGCCAGCGCCTGGTCCCACGTTGGCTGGGCGAGAAGCGCAAGCAGCTCGTCCAGGTTCCGGACGAGTACAGCGTTGACGGTGCGCGCGAGTTCCTCGCCTGCGACGTGCTCGCGGTAGCCTGGGTGTTCATTCAAGCGGCGCTGAACGTCATCCAGGCGCGCCTGCATGGATGCATCGTCGGATCCCGACTTTCGCTCCACCTTGAGCAAGATACTGCCCGCTCGCCCATCCAGCGACGGGAGTGCTTATGAAAGTACTTGCTTTCACGTTTGATGTACTTGTGGAGTTTTGACGGGGTGGGGCGTACGGTCGCCTCATGCAAGGAAGAACCGTTCATGTCGCTCATCATGCCCACCGTCTGATTGAGGGATCGGAGCGACACCGTCACGTCGCTCTCACTGGCCGTGGCGTGTCTGGTGGGTCGCTGAGCGGCCTGGCCCATCTGGCAGAGATGTTGTGGTTGCCGATCGTATTGTTCGCGGCCGTCGTGTTCGTGGCGTGGCTGGCGGGGCGGGTGTGGGGCCGGCATCGTCTGGTGCGGTCGGGTTGTTGGTTTGAGGTGCGGTTGGGGGAGGAGGTGTCGCGCGCGGGGTTGGAGGCGTTTTTGCGAACCCTGGCGCATGGTCTTCCGCGTCCGTTGGTGGGTGGTGTGCCGTGGGTCGCGTTGTCGGTGCAGGCGATAGAGGACCGGGCGGCGTGCTGGCTGTTCGTGTCGGGCGGCCTGTCGTCGGCGCAGGTGCGCGCGGCGCTTGAGCAGGCACTCGGTGGCGTGACGGTGGAGACGCGGGGCGGGCTTGTGCTGGCTGGTGGCGGGTCGTGTCGAGTGGCGTGCTTGCGGGCGGTGGAGTCGCGGTTCTTGCCGTTGCGGGTGGATCAGCGGGTGGACCCGGCGGGGCAGTTGTTGGCGGCGTTGCGTGCCCAGGCGAGCGGTGAGGGCGGCGTGGTCCAGCTCGTGTTGCAGGCCGCTCCACGGTCGGCGAG
>JBARJU010000271.1:0-19854 GCA_049800435.1 Solirubrobacteraceae bacterium | reverse complement strand
CTCGACGCCTTCGGCGATGCTGTCGGCGGCGCCCGCCGCATAGATGGCGGCGCCGGCGTTGATCAGCACGAGATCGGCGCGCGCGCCCCGTTCGCCCGCGAAGACGGCCTGTGTGGCCTGCGCGTTCTCGAGCGGCGAGCCACCGCCCAGCAGCGGGTCGGACGGGTCTGCCATGGCGATGCCCACCTCCTGCGGGGTGATCGTGTAGCGGGTGAGCTCTTCGCCGTTGACCTCGACCACGTGCGTGGCTGCCGAGCTTGAGACCTCGTCGAGCCCGTCCGCGCCGGCGACGACGAGCGCACGCCTCACGCCGAGCTGTGCAAGGGCGCCGGCGATCGTCTCCAGGAAGGAGGCGTCCGCCACGCCAATCAGCTGGCGGGTGGCGCCCGCCGGGTTGGTCAGCGGGCCGAGCAGGTTGAAGATCGTGCGCACCGCCAGCTCGCGCCTCACCGGCACCACAAAGCGCGTGGCCTGGTGGTGGGCGGGCGCGAACATGAAGCCAAACCCGGCTTCCTCGATGCACCTGGCCACACCCTGGGGATCGAGGTCGATGCGGGCGCCGAGCGCCTCGAGCAGGTCTGCCGAGCCCGAGGAGCTCGTGGCGGAGCGATTGCCGTGCTTGGCCACGGCGCAGCCCGCGCCCGCCGCGACGAGCGCCGCTGTCGTGGACACGTTGAACGTGCGCCTGCCCCCACCGGTGCCCGCCGTGTCGAGCAGATCGTCGCGCTCGGTCTGCACATGCGCCGCCAACTCGCGCATCGTGCGCGCGAGCCCGGCGATCTCGTCCACCGTCTCCCCCTTCGTGCGCAATGCGATCAGAAACGCGGCGATCTGGGTCTCTGAGACCTCGCCGTGCATGATCTCGGCGAGCACCGCCGAGGCCTCCCGCGAGCTGAGGTCGCGGCGCGAGGCGAGCGCGTCGATCGCGCTGGTGAGGACGGCATTGGGCATCAGGCGCTCCCGCGGGACGTCACCGACGCAACGTTTCCAGGCGCATCCGCCGTGGGCCGCTCTCTCACTCCGAGGAAGTTGGCCAGCAACTGCTTGCCCTCCTCGGTCAGCACCGACTCGGGGTGGAACTGCACCCCCTCGGCGGGCAGCTCGCGGTGGCGCAACGCCATCAAGACCCCGCCGCCGTGAGCGGACGCTTCCAGGCAGTCAGGCAGATCGTCCGCCACGACGAGCGAGTGGTAGCGCCCCACCGTGAGCGGCGATGAGAGGCCTTGGAAGATCGTGCGCCCATCGTGCTCGATTGTGGTGGCCTTGCCGTGGACCGGAGCGTGCAGCTTCACGATGCCGCCGAACGCCTGGGCCATCGACTGATGCCCGAGGCACACGCCGAGTGTGGGAATCCCCGCTTCGGGCATCCGCCGGGCGACATCCAGCGAGATGCCGGCCTGGTCGGGCGTGCACGGGCCCGGGGAGATAACGCAGCGCCGATACCCGCCGTCGAGCAGCTCATCGACTGTGGCCCGGTCGTTGCGCACAACACGCACCTCGGCGCCCAGCTCACCGAGGTACTGCACAAGGTTGTAGGTAAACGAGTCGTAGTTGTCGATCACAAGCACGCGCATCGCTCACGCTCCAGCAGCCGGCTGGCGCAGGTCCCGCGGGCCGCGACGGTCGATCCTGAGGGCAGGCGCGCTCACGCCCAATCCTTCTGCTGGCAGGCGAGCTCAACCGCCCTTATGACCGCCGAGGACTTCGCCACCGACTCCTCATACTCATACGCCGGCTTGGCGTCAGCAACGGTACCGCCGCCCGCCTGCACGTGTGCGACGCCGTCCTTGACCACTACCGTCCGGATGTGAATCGCCGTGTCGAGGTCGCCGGCGTAGCTCAGATAGCCGATCGCGCCGCCGTATCCGCCGCGCTTGATCGGCTCGAGCTCGTCGATGATCTGCATCGCGCGCACCTTCGGAGCACCCGATAGCGTGCCGGCCGGAAGCACCGAGCGCAGTGCGTCCATCGCGCCGACGTCCTCGCGCAGCGTGCCCGAGACCGAGGAGACGATGTGCATGACGTGGCTATAGGTCTCGACCTCCATCAACTCGTCGACCGTGACGCTTGCGTACTCGCACACCCGGCCCAGGTCATTGCGACCGAGGTCGACGAGCATCACATGCTCGGCGCGCTCCTTCTCATCCTCCATCAGCTCGCCCGCGATGCGACGATCCTCCTCGGGAGTCTCGCCTCGCGGGCGCGTTCCCGCGATCGGGCGCGTGGAGACATGACGGCCGGTAACGGTGAGCAGCGGCTCGGGGCTGGCTCCCGCGATCTGATGGTCGCCGAAGTCCAGGAAGTACATGTATGGGCTCGGGTTGACGGTACGCAGTCCTCTGTATATGGAGAATGCCTCGACCGGCACCCGTGCCGACCAGCGCTGCGAGGGGACCACCTGGAAGGCGTCGCCGGCATAGATGTACTCGACTATTCGCTCCACCATCCCTTCGAAGCGCTCACGAGGCATGTTCGACTCGAACCGCGGCGCCGCCGACCCGGCGTCGTTGGGCCTCGCGCGTCGCGGGACCGGCCCGTCGAGGCACGCGCGCACTTCGGCGATCGTGCGTGCGGCGGCTTGTTGCGCGAGCTCAAGGTCGGGCTCCGCGTCGAGGTCGGCGTTCGCGAGGATCGTGATCGTGTGCTTGAGATGATCGAACGCGACCATCGCATCGGTCAGCATCAGGGCCATGTCCGGCAGCATGAGCATGTCCGGGTTCGGATCGCCGAGCGGCTCGACCGTGCGCACGAGGTCATAGCCGAAGTAGCCGACCGCGCCGCCATTGAACGGCAACCCACCCACCCGGTCCGCAAGCGGCGCCTGGCGCAGGCCGGCGACCGCCGCGGCCGCCAGCTCGTACGGATCGCCCGGGTCGCCCAAGGACCAGCGCAACACCGAGCGCGGACGGAACCCGATGAAGGAGTAGCGACCCATACGCTGGCCCTGCTCGGCGGACTCCAGCAGGAACGCCGGCTCGCCCGGCGCGAGCTCGCGCAGCTTGAGGAACGCGGACACCGGCGTCTCGCAGTCGGCGATGAACGTCTCGCGCAGGGGGATCAGGTTGTAAGCGGCCGCCGAAGCCTCCGTCGCGGCGCCGCCGGCGCCGCTCATCGGGCCCGCGCTCCGCGTGCGCTGTCGGCGGCCGTCATCCGGTGCACCCCTCCGCACGCACTACCGGCGGCGCTCATCGAGCGCGCGCGCCGCGTCGTATAGGGAGCGCCCGCGGCTGTGCAGCAGCACGAGCAGGTGGTAGAGGAGGTCGGCCGCCTCTTCCTCGACGCGCTCGTCGCTCTCCTCGCGCGCCGCGCGTGCGACCTCCTCTGCCTCCTCCATGACCTTCTCGCCGATGCGCCCCGGGTCGTCGAGCAACTCGACCGTGTAGGAGCCCTCGGGCCGCTCACGCGCCCGCGCGCTCACGGTGCGCTCGAGCGCGGGAAGCGTCTCGTAGGGCGCGCCCAAGCCGAGCTCGCCTCGGTGAAAGCACGTGCGCTCGCCCGTGTGGCACGCCGGTCCCACGGGATCGACGAGCGCGAGCAGCGCGTCGCCGTCGCAGTCCACCCGCAGTGCGCGAACCGCCTGAGTGTTGCCGCTGGTGGCGCCCTTGTGCCATAGCTCCTCGCGCGAGCGACTCCACAGGTGAAGCTCGCCGGTGGCGCGCGTGCGCTGTAGCGCAAGCTCATTTGTGTAGGCCAGCATCAGCACCTCGCCCGTAACCCAGTCCTGTACCACGCACGGCACGAGACCGCGCTCGTCGTACACGAGAAGTTGCTCGACCTGGCCGGCGTCCGCTGTGCTCACGACGGGAATTGTAGGTTGCATAGCGACAATGGCCTCACTGCTCGAACGCAAGCTGATCGTAGTGACGGGCAAGGGCGGCGCCGGCAAGACGACCGTGGCCTGTGCGCTCGGCCTGCTCGGCGCCCGCCGCGGACTGCGCACGATCGTCGTCGAGTTCGGAGACCTGCACCGGCTGCCTGGTCTGTTCGGGCACTCCGATGCACCGAAGTCCGGCGTCGAGGTTGAGTTGGAGGACGGCCTGTGGAGCATCTCGATCGATCCCGATAAGGCGCTGATCGAGTGGCTGCGTACGCTCGGGGGGCGCATCTCCGTGAGGATGCTGGCCGCGAGCAGCACCTTCCACTACTTCGCCGCGGCCGCCCCCGGCGCGAAGGAGCTTGTGAGCATGGTCAAGGTGCGCGAGCTCTGCGAAGGGCCCGGCACGGATGAGCGCACGCGGAGCGCGGATGAACGCACGCGAGGCGACGCCCGGCGCGAGAACGCCCGCTACGACCTCGTCGTGCTCGACGCGCCGGCCACCGGTCACGCGCTCGCGATGCTGCGCTCGCCGGAGACGTTCGCCGCGATCGTGCGTGTCGGCCCGCTCGCCGAGCAGGCCCAAGGGGTGCGCGAACTGCTTGAAGACGCACGACGCAGCGCCTATGTCGCGGTGACGCACGCGGCGGAGATGGCGGTCTCCGAGACGCTCGAGCTCGAGCAAGGACTTCGCCGTCATCTGGACCGCGACCTCGACGCTGTCGTCGTCAACGGCACGCTACCGCGACGCTTTACGCGTGAGGAGCTCGAGCGGATCGCCGCCACCACCGGCGAGAGCTCGCCGGTCGGCGGGGCCCCCGCGAGAGCGTCTCCCGCGAACGGCCCGCCCGCGAAGTCGGCCGACAGCGAGGTGCTCGTGGCCTCCGCGGCGCGAATGGCGCGCGCGGTGAACCACCGAGCGCGCATACAGCAGACTCAGGTCGCGCGGCTGCGGCGGCAGCGCTTCGCGGAGGGAATGCCGCCGAGCGTCGTGACGCTCCCGTTCGTGTTCACCCCGGAGATTGGTCTCACGGCGATCCGGGAGCTCGCGGCGAGCCTCGACCGTAAGCTGTAGCCTACATAATCCCGAGCCGGTCGAGCAGGCCCTCGTCGCCACGCCAGTCACGTCTGACGCGCACCGAGAGGTCGAGGTGCACGTGGCAATCCAACTCCCGCTCGATCTCCTTGCGCGCCGCGGACCCGACCGCCTTGATCATGCGCCCATGAGCGCCGACGACGATCCCCTTCTGGGACTCGGTCTCCACCCAGATCAGGGCACGCACGCGCACGAGGCCCTCGCGCGGGCGTTCCACCTCTTCGACGATCGTCTCGACGGCGTGCGGAAGCTCTTGAAAGGTGCGCCTGATGACGGCCTCGCGCACGAGCTCGGCGAGCAGCAAGCTCAGCGGCTGGTCGGAGATCGCATCGCTCGGAAACATGAACGGCCCCGCCGGCATTCGCTCGGCGAGATGCTCGACGAGTGCCGGGACACCCTTGCCGGTGCGCGCGGAGATCGGAAAGATCTCCTCTCCCACATCGAGCTCCGCCGCCGCCTCGAGCACCGCGACGGTGCCCGCCCGGTCGAGCCGATCGGCCTTATTGACCGCGATCGTGACCGGTGCGCTCGCGGCGGCGAGCGCCCTGGCGATGTAGCGGTCGCCCGCGCCCACCCCCTGCTCGCCATTGAGCACGAGCAGCGCGGCATCGCAACCCTCGAGCTCCTCGCGTACCCGACCGGCCATCCGCTCGGTGAGGGTGTCGCGTGGACGCTGCACACCTGGAAGGTCAACCAACACGATCTGGCACTCCTCGTCGGTGTGCACCCCACGGATGGCGCGCCTGGTCGTCTGGGGACGGTCGGAGACGATCGCGACCTTGCCGCCGACGATCGCATTGACGAGCGTCGACTTGCCGACGTTTGGACGCCCAGCGAGCGCGACGAACCCGCTACGCGTGAAGCGCTTTGGCGCCGCGGGCTCGGGCCTACCGCCCACCACCTCCTCCGCGCGCCCTTCGAGCTCCGAGTCGAGGCCCGTCACGGACTCCCCCAACGCAGGATCTCCGCCTGCAACGCGAGCATCTCACCGTCATCGGCCTCATGGTCCATCCCGACAAGGTGCAGCGCACCGTGCACGACCGCTTCGCTCACGTCGACCGTGTGTTCGGGACAGATGACGACGTCGCCCAGCTCGCGCGGAACGCCTTCTCCGGATGCGCCCGGGTCGGCTCCGTCGACCGGGAAGGAAAGTACGTCGGTCGGGCCGTCCTTGCCTCGATGCTCGCCGTTCAGCTCAGACATACGCTTGGCGTCGACGAACTCCACCGCAAGGTGTCCGTCTCTGACGCCGGCGGACGCCAGTGCGAGCGCGCACAAGCGCTCCACGTCGGATTGGGGGAGCGGACCCGCGAGCAACTGCACGCCCACTACCTCGACATCAAGCATCGATGTGGGCGGCCTAGACCGTATCTCGGTAGGGCTGCACGTTCGGCCGAGGTCTATCAGCCGCGCCGCTCGGCCAAGCGCTGGACGGTCTCCGAGCGGTCTGGCGCCTCACTGCGGCTGTGCTCGTCATATGCCTCGACGATCCGCTGCACCAGCTTGTGACGCACCACATCCTCGGCGCCAAAACGCACGAACTCGATGCTCTCGATCGCGTCGAGAACCTCACCGACGACGACAAGGCCAGAGCGCTGCTCGCGCGGAAGGTCCACCTGGGTGATATCGCCGGTGACCACCATCTTCGAGCCAAAGCCCAGGCGGGTCAGGAACATCTTCATCTGCTCGGGCGTCGTGTTCTGGGCCTCGTCGAGGATTACGAATGAGTCGTTGAGGGTGCGACCGCGCATGAACGCCAGCGGCGCGATCTCGATCACCCCGCGCTCGAGGTGCTGGGAGACCTTCTCTGGGTCGAGCATGTCGTGCAGGGCGTCGAACAGGGGACGCAGGTAGGGATCGACCTTCGCCATCAGATCCCCGGGCAGGAACCCCAGACGCTCGCCCGCCTCGACGGCGGGACGCGTCAGGATGATGCGGTTGACTTCGTGGCGTGAGAGCGCGGCAGCGGCCATCGCGACCGCCAAGAACGTCTTGCCGGTGCCGGCCGGACCAACGCCGAACGTGACGGTGCTCGAGCGAATCGAATCGACGTAGCGCTTCTGGTTGACCGTCTTGGGGGCGACGCTCAGGCTGCGGTGCCTCCACACGATGTCCTCGAGCACGCGCGCCGGCGATTCGTGCGCGTCAAGCGCGCCCGTCACCGCCGAGATCGTGCCGGGGGCGATCTGATGGCCGCGCGCGATCAGCTCGGACAGCTCGTCTACCACGCGCTCCGCGGTGCGCGTCTCATCCTCCGACCCGTCGAGCGTGAGCAGGTTCCCGCGCAGGAACACCTTGCACTCCAAGTGGCCCTCCAGGGCTCGCAACACGGCGTCCTGGCTGCCCGCAAGCTCGGCGGCGACCTCGTTGGCCAACTCGATCTGGGTTCTCATCGTCCGAGGCCCCCCGTCGGTTGCGAGCCGAGGCGACGAACGTCGAGATCGCGACTCATCCGGCGAGGGCCGCCTTGACGAGGCCCGATACCCGCCTGCCATCCGCACGGCCGTCTACAGCCGCCATCGCACTCTTCATCGCCATCCCCATGTCCTTTGGTGAGTGCGCGCCGCTATCCGCGAGCGCCCGCTCGACGATCGCCTGTAGCTCCCCGTCGGAGAGCTCGGCTGGCAGGTAGCCGCCGATCAACTCGCCCTCGGCCTCCTCGCCGACCGCGAGATCGTCGCGTCCGGCCTCGCGAAACGCGCGGGCGGCCTCCACGCGCCGCTTGCGCTCGCGTCGCAGCACGGCGAGCTCGTCCTCGGAGCCCTCCTTTGACGCCTTCTGCAACTCGGACAGGATCATCCGCAAGGCGCCCACGCGCTGCTTCTCACCGGCACGCATCGCGCTGGTCAGATCGAGCTTCACCTCGTCGAGAATCGTCATCGTCAACTCAGGATACGCCGACGGGGCGAGAGTTTTGTGTCGATCCATCGCTTCCGAGCCAGAGGTCAGACGCCGCCGGGCCCACGCGATCGGCAGAATGGGGGTTGTGAGCGCATCCATCTACGCCGACGCACTCGCCCCTTTCCTGGCGGACGGCGAGCGGCTGCGACCGGCGGGCGCGGAGGTCCTCGACGCGCATACCCACCTGGGCCTCGACGAGGACGGGCGCTCGCTCGACCTCGAAACGCTGCTCTCCCAGCTTGACGCCGCGGGGGCGCGCAAGGCGTGCGTCTTCCCGCTCCACGACCCCGAGCGCAAGCCCTCCTACAGCGTCCCCAACGACAGGGTGCTCGCATGGTCGGCCGAAAGCGAAGGCAGGCTTATCCCCTTCTGTCGGCTCGACCCGTCCGAAGCGCCGGTCGCCGAGGGTGAGCGCTGCATAGCGCGAGGTGCGCGTGGGATCAAGCTCCATCCGCGCGCCCAGGCGTTTGCCTTCGATGGTCCCGAGATGGACAGCATCTTCACGCTCGCCGAGCAGGCAACCGTGCCGATTCTGATCCACGCCGGGCGCGGCATGCCACCGATCGCCGATGGCCTGGCCGACCTCGCGCTGCGTCACCCGGACGTCGTCCTGATCCTCGCCCACGGAGCCATCTGCGATCAGGGGATCCTCACCTCGCGTCTGGCCGACCATCCCGGCGTCCTGTATGACACCTCTTGCTTCTTTCCGATCGATGTGATCGAGTTGTTTGCTCGTGTGCCCGCCGAGCGGATCGTGTTCGCCTCGGACCCACCGTACGGCCTGACGTCCAGTGGGCTGTACCTGGCGCTGCGCGTGGCTGCCCACGCGGGGCTCGACGAGCGCGCCACGCGGTGCGTGCTCGGCGAGACGATGGCCGGTTTGGTTGACCACAACGGACTGCCCCCCGTCTCCGCTCCACGAGGGCGCGGCGAGCTGACACTGCACGGTCGCCTTGCCCGCGCCTACGGCTACGGAAGTCTCGCCGGTCCTGCCCTGTTTGCCGGCGCGATCGAACAGGCCCAAGGAATGCTCGACCTCGCGATCGCGGTCTGTCGCGACCCGGACCCCGGCTCGGTGGGCGAGGCACTCGACGCGATCGGCTCGGCGCTGCTGGCCGCGCGAGCGCTACTCGATACAGAAGGCGGCGCGCGTCCCGCGCTCGACCTCCTGTTCAGGGCTATGGCGCGAGCCGCGACCGAGCCGACGTCAGCCACAGCGCAGCCCACTCGCCCCGCTGCAGACGCGCTTGCTGGCGCAGGCCAAGGCTCTTAGCAAACGCCTGCGCCACCTCGTCGGCCTGCTCGCACAACAGCCCGCTCGCGATCAGCTCAAGCTGCCCGGGAGGGGCGGGCGGAGCCAAGTCGGCCATTGTGCCGGCCAAGTCGAGCAACAGGGGTCTCAGCAGGTTGGCCAGCACCACCGTCCGCCCGGCCACGGGCGCCCGGCGCTCGCTGCCGGCGGGGGCGCGGAGACCCGCGGGAACGCCCCTCCTATCCCCATCCCCGACAAGCCACGGCAACGCCTCGCGGCGCAAATCGAAGCGACGGGCATCCACCTCCACGCCATTCACAGCCGCGTTGGCGACTGTCGCGCGCACGCTCTCGCGGTCGTTGTCGAGCGCAAGCACGGGCTCGTATCCGAGCTTGACCGCCGCTATCGCGAGCACGCCCGAGCCGGCGCCGACATCGAGTACGGCGCCGCGAGCGTCGTCGCTTGCGGCAATCGCCAGCAGCAACTCGAGGCACATACGGGTGGTGGCGTGCGCGCCCGTGCCGAACGCCTGGGCGGGATCGATCACTATCTCCAGTGCATCGGCGCGATCGCTGGGTGACTCCCAGGGTGGTCTTATATGAAAGGCACGCCCACCCCCCGCGCGCGTGCGGGGGGTGGCCTCTGCGGGGACATCGCCACCCGCGCCGACCGTCGGGGGGGAGACGCCCAAGACGGACGGTCCCCCGCACGCGCGCGGGGCGGCCTCCACAGGGACATCGCCACCCCCGCCAACACGAGGCGAATCGACGCCCGCGGAGCCCCCACCCACGAGCTCGACGACCGGCGCCTCGACTAGCACGGGCCTGTGGAAGCGCTTCCAGCTCTCCGACCAGTCGTCGGGTATTTCGCTCGTGGTGACCTCGACCAGCGCACCGCCCACAGCTGCCCGCAGATCCGGCAGCTCCGGCAACTCCCCCGGAGCGCCATACACGGCGTACTCGACCAGCGGCTCTCCCCCGTCGCCCGCGGGCAACTCGATCTCCTCCACTCCCCCGGGCGCAAGCTCGAGCAGGTCGGCGAGCACGATCTCGGCGTTGGCGCGCGCCACGCGCAGCGCCAATCGAATCACGAGGCCCGCCGGCGAGACTCGGAGCGCGTCACGCAGCCTGATGGCGCAGGACACGCCTAAGCTTGGACAGCATCGACTCGTCCGAGCGCAAGTTCTCATCGGTGAGTGTCTCGTTCAGCTTGCCGAGCAACTCGCGCTGGACGTCGCTCAGGCGGCGTGGGATCACAATGTTCACGACAACGCGCAGGTCTCCACGGCGCCCCCCGCGCAGGGACGGCATCCCCTGACCCCGCACCGTCAGGATCTCACCCGGTTGCGTGCCGCCGGGGACCTCGACGGGCGCCGGACCGTCGAGTGTGGGGGCGTCGAGCGTGGCGCCCAGCGCAGCGAGCGGCGCGGCTACGTCGAGCGCCGTGATTAGGTCGTCGCCTTCGCGCACAAAGCGCTCGTCGGGACGAACGCGTACCAGCACGTATAGGTCGCCCGGGTGAGCCCCACGCTCATCGGCGTGACCGCGCCCGCTTACGCGGATGCGCTGTCCGTCGGCAATCCCTGCTGGGACGATCACCTGCTCGCTGCGCTTGACAGCCTTCTGCCCACGACCGCGACACTCCTCGCATGGACTGGTGGGGAGCCGTCCGTCGCCGTGGCAGGCATCGCAGAGGCTCGTGCGCATCATCTGGCCAAATGGTGTACGCACTACGCTCTGGACCTGGCCGGCTCCATTACAACGAGAACAACGCTCGATCGGCGTGCCCGGCTCGGCGCCATTTCCATGGCAGTGCTCACAACGGTCGATCGCATCGAAGGAGACCTCGACCTCGGCGCCCGAGGCGGCTTCGAGCAATGTCACCTCGACCGCGACTGCGATGTCCCCGCCGAGGGCTGACCCCGAACTTGCGCCGCTCCCTCCGAAAAACGCGTTGAACAGGTCGCCGATCGATCCGAACGCGTCGAAGTTGGGCGCATAGCCTCGCGAGCGCAGCCCCTCGTGCCCGTAGCGGTCATAGGTGGCCCGACGCTCTGGGTCCGAGAGAATCTCGTTTGCCTCGGCGGCCTCCCGGAACTTCTCTTCGGCCTGGGGGTCGTGGGCATTGACGTCCGGGTGAAGTTCGCGGGCGAGCTTGCGAAATGCCTTCTTGACATCCTGCTCGGTCGCATCGCGCGCAACGCCGAGCACCTCATACGGGTCGCGTGGAGTTGTCGCGCTCATCGGTTCGTTGTTGCGTTCATTGGATCGTTGGACTCGTTAGGTCGTTGGACTCATTAGGTCGTCGTCGGGCCCGTTAGTGCTCGGCGTATGCATCTTCGACGAAGCGCGATAGTTCGTGCGCGGCCTCTCGCACCGTTGCGATCGCGCCCGCGTAGTCCATGTGGACCGGGCCGATGACGGATACGGTCCCGAGCTTGCGACAGGCGATACCGTATCCAGCCGCCACAAGCGCGAGTGAGCGCATCGCGGGTATCTCATTCTCACGCCCGATGCGCACGTACACGTCGGACTCGCCGAGCGCAGCGCGCAGCACGCGCAGCAGCGCCACACGGCGCTCGAGCAGGTTCATGAGCTCGTTCATCTGGGTGAGGTCGCCAATACCCCGACTGGAGAGCAGATGGGCGGTACCGTCGACATAGAGCGTGTCTTCGGTTTCGCACGCGAGGCTACCCAGGGCAGGGGCGAGCCGATCGACGAACTCGCGCTCGACAACGCCAAGACTGGGATCCTCCAGGCGCTTGGACAGCATCCTCGCGCCGAGACCGAACCCGACCAGCCGCTCGTTGAGGTATTCGCCGGCCCAACCGACGAGTCCCTGATCGACAGACCCATCGAAGGTGGTGAGCAGCTTGGAGACGCCTCCCGTGGATGTGATCACCACGACCATCACCACCTGAGGTTGAAGGGCCAAGACCTCGACGTGACGGATCGTCGCCGTGTTCAGCGAGGGCGCCGACACGACCGCCAACAGGCTCGTGACGCGGGAGATCGCGACGCTCGTAGCGCGCATCGCCTCCTCCACCTCACGACGTGTCAGCGACAGGGCCAGCGACCGCGTGGGCGCGAGGCTCTGGCCGGCGTCGAGCATCCTGTCCACGACGTAGCGGTGGCCCGCGTCGGTGGGCACACGTCCCGCCGACGTATGCGGATGGGCGAGCAGATCGTGCTCCTCGAGCAGCGCGAGCTCGTTGCGGACGGTCGAGGGCCCACAGTCAAGCCCAGGATCCGCGGCGATCGTCTTCGATGCCACCGGCTGGCCGCTCTGTAGGTAGTCCTCCACCACCTTGCACAGGATCAGCTCCTGTCGGGGTGTGAGCATGGAATGGATTCTAGGTGCCCGTGCCCCCGGGGCTCTGGCGCCGCCCGATGCGCGGCGCCGCCCGATCGGCTCAGAACGTGTTTGGGAAGTGGACGTGCGTGAATGGCGAGTGCACGACCAAGCGATCCAAGGACGTACCCCTTCGGGGCACAGGCAGTTCGCCGGAATAGTGTGACTGTTCAGGTCGGGGTGGGGGGCGTTATGGGCTGGCGGCGGTTGGGATCCAGGGATCGCGTGTGGCGAGAGCGGTGAGGGCGTGCGCGATTGGCTGGCGTTGCTTGGTGATGGTGCTGAGGTAGGAGCGGAGGGCGAGGAACTGCTCAGCGCCGGTGATGGTGCGCCAGCAGCCGGAGATCTTCTGCTGCAGCTTGACCATCCGGATGTCTCGCTCGGCGAGGTTGTTGTCGAACGGGACGCGGAAGTCGTGCGCGAAGCGCAGCACGTGCTCGCGGTCGCGGTCCAGGCGGACCAAGAGGTTGTGTGCGGGGGTCTGTCGGATCACGCCGCGTTTGCCGGTCGGGATCGTGCCGGCGGGGTTGGTGTGGTGGCCGAGGGTGATGATCTGCTCATAGGCGGCGCGGTAGCCGGCCAGATGGGCGGGTTCGAGCCAGTCCTCGCCGGACGCCCGGGAGCGCCTGACGAGGGTGTGCAGGTCACGTAGGAGCTGGTCCATCCGGATCGCCCATGCCTGCTGAGGATCGGCGGGATCTGGCTCGATCACGCCGAGCAGCTCGCGGAGGTGATGAATGTTGCACAACGCGTGCTGGAGGTGGGTGTAGTTGCGGTAGGGCTTGAACCCGTCGTGAACCGCGATCCCGGTGAAGTTGGGGAGCACACCGGCGTGATCGAGGCCATCGAACCCGCGCTTGTCGTGCAGCGAGTAGAACGTCGCGTGCTCGGTGCTTGAGCAGAACAGCCAGCGCAGCTTGCCTTCGGCGCGAGCGCCGGTCTCGTCGAAGTGCGCGACCGGCGAGGAGATGATCTGAGCGTGAATCTCCTCGAGGAACGGTCCGAGATCCTCAGCGCCGCGAGCGATGAACGCTGCCAGCGTCCCGGTCGAGACCGGCGCGCCGAGCCAGTCCGACATCAACCTAGCGGCCCGAACATACGGGAGGTGCTGATAGCTCACCAGATACAAGCCCAGCGCCCGTACCCGCGGCCCGTACTGCGTCGGCGCGCTGACCGCGGCCGGGAACGCGGCCGTCGTCTCATGCCCGCAACCGCAGCGACGCGTGTACGCACGGTGCTCACGGGAACGCAAACGGATCTCCGGAAGATCGAACACCTGACGGGTCTGGTGTTCGACATCGTGATCGTCTGAAAGATCGCCGTGACAGCCCCCGCAGACCGACGGAACGTGATCCACGATCTCATCCGGGACAGCGACCTTCTCCAGATGCCCACCCCGGTGGCCCTGCTGGCCGCCCGGCTTGCGACCAGACGGACGCCGCAAACTCTTCGGCGGAGGCTTGGAAAGCCCATCCGAGGAAGGCGGCCGCGACGAGTTCCGCGAATTCCGCGACAGCCGACACTCCAAATCCGCCACCTGCTCCTTCAACGCCGCGACCTCGACCCCCAGCCCCTCGATCACCGCAGCCTGCTCGACCACCAACGCCGCCAGCTGAGCATACGAAGGACGAACCGGGTTCACATAACCCAGTTCGCCGCCTCACAGCCCACACCTACCCCACCTGAACAGTCACCGTGAGCAGGACTTTCTCGGTCTACAGTCCGTCGCCGGCGGGAGGCTCGTCGGTCCTCAGTTGCGACCGTCCTGCGCAATACGGCCTATAACAGATGAGCCACCTCGCTGGCAAGGAACGCCTGAAGCACCTCTTGCGAGAACGGTTGCCATTTTCCAGGCGGGTTCTGCATGGTAATTGGTGATGTCGGACCTTTTTCACCACTGCAGAGGGCTGGCCGCCCCGATTGGCCGCATCGGCTGTGTCGCGATGGCGCTCGTGACTGGCCACCTGGTATTGCTCGCGCTCCTCTGTGTTTGGCGTCTCGTGCACGTCGTCGGTGCCGCGCTGTGGGAAGGAGTGCGCCCCCACGTAGTTGCATTCGGCTCGGCCTCTGCGTTCGCGTTCTTCGGTTGGCTCCGACGCGGGCTGGGGCTGCCACCCGAGACGTGAAAAGAACCCAGATGCGACCCTATTTTCTTGGCGAGACCGGGGCTTAATGTTCATGACAAAGAAGAATTTGACGCTTCTGCTCAGCGTGGTGGCGGTCGTCGAGAGCACGGTGCAACTGCTGATCGCCGTCATGGGCGTCCTCGCGGCACTCATCACAGTGGCCTTCGTGATCGGTGCGCTGTCGGGGGCGTTCATCACCTATTACTTGCTTTCCAGCGAGGATTCGTAAGCTAGCTGACGAGATCGCCTACTCGGCGCCCGCGCCTCCCGGCTCGTTCGTTTGTACCTGCGCTGCGCGTTCGTTGGTTCGTTGTACCTCGATGCTCATTGAGTCCCAGCGCTCCCCCAGCACATTCAGACGCGACTCGTCTGACGGAGCGGCGCTGTCGCCGTGCAGCCACGCCGCGTAGTCGCGCTCGCGAAACGCTCCAGCGGCCTTGCGGGCGAGCATCCACGGCAGGCTCGTGCCGGCCTCGACGATCCCGAGCAGCTTCTCGTAGTCGGAGATGTCCAGCAACTGCAGCGGCTGCACACGGGTCTTGGCCAGCGCCTGGGTCGTCTCGGGCTTGACGCTCTCGCGCACGTATTTCCAAACGTGTCTGGTCTGCATCAGGTGCCCGACGGACACCACGACGGGCCAGATGCGCTCGATCGAGGCGAGGTCGATGCCGGGGAGCGTCGCAGCGCCGTCGAGCAGCGCATCAATGCACCCGGCGACCTGGTCGACCTTCACCACAAGCAGCTTGGAAACCTCTCCCAGCGCCTCGCTGACCTCGCCCGTGGCCATGGCGTGCGCGGTAACGCGGCGTGCGTGCACCTCGAACAGGATGAGATCCTTGCCCCAGCCCACCGCGACGTCGCTGGTGCGCTGGCCGCCGCCTTTGCCGTAGCGCTGCTCGTCGAGGACGGTGGCACGCGAGTCGATCGCGGCGTGAGCGAGGTCCAGGGCGTAGCGCTCGACCGCCTCGCCGACGAAGCGGGTATAGCGCCCCGAGACGTCGCTGCCGAGCGACTGGGCGTGCGTCAACGCCCGGTAGTGGAATCCCTCGCCCAGCCAACTCAACAACCATGGCGCCCCTAGCAGCAGCAGATCCCCATTGGAGAACCGCAGAAAAGGGGTGCCCTTGAACGGCCGAAACTCCCACGAGAGCGCCGTGCCCGCGCCATCGAGCGCCTTGAAGCTGGCCTGTAGCTGTGCCCGAGACGCGGAGATGATCGGCAGCTCGCGCGGCACGCCCGAGAGCCCGAGCACCTTCAATAGCTCGTCGATGTGATGGGCCTGCAGACGCGGCGTTGGCGGGTTGCTGGTGAAGGCATTGGCGACGGCCGAGAGCCCGAACCCGAGCACGCGCTGTTCCTCCGGCCTTAGGCCGCTCGCGGCGAGCCAGGCGTCCACCGGGACGAAGTTGTCGGAGCTCCGCAGTTGATCGCTTCGCATGAATCGCAGGAAGTCCTCGCTACGGGTCATCTCCTCCATCACTGGCGGCCGGTTGAAGAACGATGATGCCTGCACCTCGTAGGCAACGATCGCCTCGGTTGTGGGTGCCCCCAGTGGGTCCTCGAGCGCCGAATGGGCGCCGAGCACCGCCCGTTGGAGCGTGCGAAAGTCCTCTGGTGTGAGCTCAGCGAAAGGCTCCTCGCGCGCGTCTTCGATCAGTAGCCGCATCAGCATCGCGATCGGTTGCGGCGAGAAGATCGGGCGTGCCGGCGAGCGCTGCAGGACCCTCGTGTAGCGAGAGAGCAAATCAGGCCAGCTCTCATAAAACCAGCGCGCCAGCGCCCACTGGCCGGCGGGGTCGTTCAGCACCCGCTCCGCGCGCAGGTTCAGCAGCGCGAGGCTGAGCATCGCTGACTCGAACGGCAACGTCCGCACGAGCTCGCGCAACTCGGCCAGCGTCGTCTCACGCAGCCCGAGCGCCTGCTCCTCGATGAACACCGACATCTGGTCGAACTCGCTCGGAGATGGGCGAACCGACGGCACCTGTCTCACAGGCATCTCGCTTTGGGCCCGGGTCTCACCGTGCCGGCGCGAGCGCCGTTGACGCTGGTGCAGCTTCTTGTTCTGACTGCGCTTCCTCGACACCCGCGACTCACCGTAGGGACTGTCACGGCGAATCTCACCTCTGCGCCCGGCGCTCGGGAGCAATCATGCAAACTGGTTGCGATTGCGCACCTTCCTCGAGCTGAATAGCGCAACGCTGTGCTGCACTGTTCGCCTCGGCATGGAGACCACTCAGGCGCGGGAGCGGCTTCGCTCGTATGCAGCCCGGGTGTAGTTGTAGGCCTTGCGCGCATCGGGAGTCTCGCTGGAGCGCGGCGGGCCCGGAGCCTCGGCATAGCGGCTGCCCTCCGAGCTTCGGCTGAGTGGGTTGAAGAGGTCCTCGCGGGCCTGCTGGAAGGCGCGCATGTGCAGATTGCCGGCGATCCGGTCCAGAAGGTCGACCAGCTCGAGGTGCTTGGCGGGCTCGAGCAGCACGATCGTCCCGTCGCGATCGAGGATCGCACGCGCACGGTGCAGCGAGCGCAGCTGCTCGGAGATCCGCGCGCCGTCGCCGCACCCGTTCAGTTCGCTGCGGGTGCGGTGGCGCAGCGCCAGGTGCGCGACGACGCTCCAGCCGACGGAATGCGCGAGGTTCTCGAGCAACCCGATGCCGGCGGGCAGCTCGTCGACGAGCGCGAGGACGTCCGCGAGCTCGGCGGCGTTCAGTGTCCAGCGCCCGCCCTTGTGCGTCTCGATCACGCCTGCGAGCTCCAGGCGTCTGAGTGCCTCCCCTACCTGTTCGCGGGAGGGCTTGCGCGTAGGCATCTCGCGATCCGGGGCTGTTGCCTGCGCGGTCGAGCTGTACGCGCCGGCGATCAGGTACCGGCAGGCCGGGTCGTTGAGCAGGAACGCGAGCTTGCGACCTGGGCTCATTTCGGAAATCGCCTGAATCCGAACGGCATCGCGGGCCTAGATTCGGCACAAAGCTCCCATAATCCTTGGGGGTTCCGTCCCATCACGGGTGTAGCGTGACAGGGCCAAGTTGCTAGGACTGTTCCAGACAGTGGTCACAAATGGCGTCTACCAATCGACAAGCCACGCGCCAGCGGGCGCCTGCAGCGGCAGGCGATCAGACCGACGCGCCTTTCGCCGAGGCGCTCGCTCGCCTGAAGGCGCAGCGCGGCCTGAGCTTCCGTGCCCTGCACGAGGCGACACAGGCCGCCGATCCCTCTGGGCGCGGGCTCTCCGGCGCGCACATCAGCCGATTGTGCAGCGGGAGCGATCCGCCCTCCTCGGCGACGATCGCGCTGATCGCCAAAGCGCTTCGCTTGTCGCCTCGATACTTCGCGGAGTACCGCCTAGCAGAGGCCCGTGCGCTCTTTGACGAGCGCGGTCCCGGTGGGCTGAAGCCGGCGCTCACGCAGCTGCGCCGACTCGAAGCCAGCCTCGGAACGCCGCGCCCACCGAGCGCCCCCGGTGCTCGGAGTCGTCGCCGGGCATCCTGACGAGAACCCCTCTCGCGCGAGAATCCCTTAGCGTTACGCTTCGCGGTTAAGCGTAAGACGGGGTTGTAGTGGCGCTTGAGTCAGGGATGAGCGAAGCGGCGATCGCACGCAAGGAGCAGCGGCGCACGGGGCGCGTGTGGGCCCCGGAGGTTCGTGGTGCTCTGTGCCACAGCCTGATCGCGGAGATCTGCGCGCGCGAGATCACCGAGCCCCGCTCGATCGAGACACTCGCGGCCGCCATGTTGCAGGCGAGACTCGCGCCGGTCCATCGCCAGGCCTTGCTCGCGTTCGTCGTACCGATGGCCGCGTCCTACCTGCGACATTTCAGCCGCCCGGGCTGGCGGTTCTTGGGCAGCGAGGTGATCGTCGGGGACGTCGCGCTCGACCTGCTCTGGCAGCGCGGGAGCCGTTTGGAGGCCGACGAGGTGAAGTCCAGTGCCTCTGCCCCGACGCTTTGGCGAGCCTCCGCCGAAGCTCAGGCCGCCGCCCAGGCCCGCGCTGGCAGGCAGCACTTCGGCTGCGCGTTCGCGGGGGTGCGGATCGCGGCGCTGGCGCTCGGCGAGTCGGTCTGGGTGACAGCGTGAAGCGCATCTCTGATCGAGAGCGCGCCGAGGCGATCGTCGCGCAGATGCGCGAGTTCCGCGCCGAGCTCGGTGTCGTCCCGGCGTGGTACCTCGAGCAGGCCAAGGAGGAGCTCGGCCGCTCGCGCGCCTGCCTGTACCGCTGGGCCAAGGACGGCGTGCCCACCGGCACTCGCTCTGGCTTTCAGCTCCAGGACAAGCACAAGGTCGCTGTCTTTGACGAGCGTGGTGTCGGTGCGGCGTGGCACGCCCTTCGCGCCGAAGGGACTGACGTGCCTTCCCGCACGACGTGGTACCGCGCGGCTGGCCGCGACCTGAGCGAGATCGAGCGCCGCTACGTCGAAGGGGGTCTACCGGGCGCCCGCAGTGCGCAGCTGCGCCTAGAGCGCCGCGAGGGTCGCCGCGGCGACGCCCTGATTGCCGACCACAAGCTCGTCGACCTGCTGGTCTGCCTCCCTGGTGCGGCCAAGCCCGTGCGTCCGTGGATCACGAGCTTCATGGAGCCATCGACTCGCGCGATCGCTGGTCTCGCGGTGTCGGTCAGACCCCACCGTGGAGTGGTGCTCGCTGCGCTCGGCGAGGCAATCCGCGAGCGAGCCGAGCTCACGCCGGCGCACGGCAAGCCGTGGATCATTCGCTTCGACAACGGTCTCGAGTTCCTCGCGAACGCGATCCGATCGGCGGCCATGGATCTCGGCTTTCACCCGGTGCCCCTACGGCCACGATCGCCGTGGCTGAACGGGAAGATTGAGCGCTGGCATCAGACGCTGACTCGCGAGCTGATCCGCCGCTTGCCGTACTGGACCGACGGGCCGAAGCGCGAGGACGGCACTCTCGACCTGGCCGCCGATGCGACGCCACTTGCGATCGAGGTCTTCATCCAGTTGCTGCTCGAGTGGGTGGCCGTCTACAACTTCGAGCGAGAGCACTCCGCTCTCGGTGGACGAACGCCGGCGCAGGCATGGGAGCAGGACACCACGCCGCTGCGGCCCGCCAGCGAGCAGGACCTACGCCGCTACCTGCTCGAATGCCCTGGCAGCCGCGTCGTCGAGCCGCGCGGCGTGAAGTTCCAAAACCGCTGGTACACCGACGAGGAGCTGCAGGAGCCCCTCGGGCGCAGGGTCGAGCTGCGCCGAATGCCCCACGACGCGCGCTGGCTTGAGATCTATCTCGACGGTCGCTGGATCTGTCGCGCGGTCCGCCACGACGAGGCCTCCGATGCCCAACGCCAGCGCGTGCTCGATGCT